>CBFGWO010000003.1:0-70197 GCA_965652595.1 uncultured Cellvibrio sp.
TATTTTGATATCAAATTGATATCTCTATAAATCAAAGGAGAAAGTTATGAACCATGAAATCCCCGCCCGCAGCGGTTCTGGCTACCTGTTGCTGGTTGTGCTGCTGGTGCTGCAAGTCGGCAGCGTTGCCGGTGTGATCTTCCTGCCACCCTTGTTGAAGGTGCTTTTGGCGCTGGCCGCAGTGGTGGTGTTTATCTGTTGGTTTGGCTTCTACATGGTGCACCCCAACCAGGGCAAGGTGTTGCAGCTGTTTGGCCGCTATGCGGGCACCGATCGTGAAAACGGCCTGCGCTGGGCCAATCCTTTCTACAGCAAAAAAACTGTCAGCCTGAGGGTGCGCAACTTTGAAAGCGGTCGCCTCAAAGTCAATGACGCCAACGGCAATCCCATTGAAATCGGGGCGGTGATTGTCTGGCGGGTAGTGGATACCGCCGAGGCAGTGTTCGAGGTGGATGACTACGAAAACTACGTCACCATCCAGAGCGAGGCAGCGCTGCGCAACCTGGCCACCAGCTACCCCTACGAGCACGATGCCGAAGATGAACGCCTCTCGCTGCGCAGTGACTCCAATGCCATTTCCCAGAAGCTGCGTACCGAAGTGCAGGATCGCTTGCAAAAAGCCGGGGTGGATGTGCTTGAAGCTCGGCTGAGTCACCTGGCCTATGCGCCGGAGATTGCCCAGGCCATGCTTCAGCGGCAGCAGGCCAGCGCGGTACTGGCGGCGCGCAAAATCATTGTGCAGGGCGCGGTGGGTATGGTGTCCGATGCCCTGGATGAGCTGAAAAACCAGGGTGTGGTGGATCTGGATGGCGAGCGTCGCGCCGCCATGGTTAGCAACCTGCTGGTGGTGCTCTGCGGCGATCAGCCGACGCGCCCGGTGATCAACGCCGGTAGCCTCTACTAATCATGAGGCTCGGTGTGGCCGGGCCTCAGTTGTCTGAAAATGGTGTCCACAGTGTCCAAGAAGTCCTTTCCGTTACGAATTAACGAGCAGGTGCTCGCCGCCATGCAGCGCTGGGCTGACGATGACCTGCGCAGCCTCAACGCGCAAATTGAGTATGTGCTGCGCGATGCGCTGGTGAAGTCGGGCAGGGTCAAGCTGGTGCAAAAGGTGGTGACGGAAGTGGAAGATGCACATTCACAAGGGGAAGAATCACAATGACACGCTGGGAATATAAAGTAGTGCACATCAAGGGTAGATCCTTTTGGGGCGGGCCTCCTGCTGCCGATTTGGTGCAGGAGCAACTGAACCGCCTGGGTAGTGAAGGCTGGGAGCTGGTTTCAAGTGCAATGGTGCAAGTGACCCTGGTGGCGATATTGAAACGATCCAGGTAAGCGCCCTTCGGCGACTCCAATATGCGGCGCAAGATGGCCGCTTTTTGTTGAATACTCCCGCTAAGTTGCTTTATGATTGCGTCATCATAGAAATAGTCATAATAACTACCTGGTAGTTGGAGTTGTCACATGGCCCTTTCCGGCAAGCTTTACTTTGATGGTGTTTGGCACCAGGGCGAAGGCCCTGTGTATCAGGCGGTCAATCCCGCTACGGGCGAAGCCCTGGCACCGCCCATGACCTCAGCCAGCCATCGCCAGGTTGAGCTGGCTTTAGCGGCGGCGGCTAAGGCGTTTCCTGTTTACAAAAATCTTTTACCTGGCGTGCGCGCCGGGTTTTTGCGTGCTTGCGCCGACGAAATCCTCGCGCTCGGCGATGAGCTGCTTGAGCGGCTGATGCAGGAAACTGGCTACCCCCGTGCGCGGGTGGAAGGCGAGCGGGCACGTACCTGTGGCCAGCTGTGCCTTTTTGCCAGCCTGCTGGAATCCGGCGATCATTGGGATGCCCGTATCGACACAGCCCAGCCTGACCGCAAACCCCTGCCCAAACCCGATTTGCGTTTGCTGAATCAGGCCCTGGGGCCTGTGGCGGTATTTGGCGCCAGTAACTTCCCTATGGCCTATTCGGTGGCTGGCGGTGATACCGCCTCCGCCCTGGCAGCCGGCTGCCCGGTGGTGGTCAAGGGTCATCCCTCTCATCCTGGCAGTTGCGAACTCGTTGCCCAGGCTATGGCTCGCGCCGCTGAGCGCTGCGGCATGCCTGCCGGTGTTTTTTCGCTGTTGATGGATGAAGGCCATGCCGTGGGCGCTCAATTGGTGTCTGCACCCGAAATCAAAGCGGTGGGTTTTACCGGCTCGCTCGGGGGTGGCATGGCGCTCTATCGCCTGGCCAGTCAGCGGCCTGAACCCATTCCGGTGTTTGCCGAAATGGGCAGTATTAATCCGGTAATTTTGTTGCCTGAGGCACTTAAGCAAAAAGCTGGCGACATTGCCCAGGGCTTTGTCGGTTCGCTGACGCTGGGGTGCGGTCAATTTTGTGTGAATCCCGGCTTGGTATTGGCGCTGGCCGGTGAAGAGCTTGACGCCTTCGTGGCCACGGTTGCGGCAACCGTGGCGGAGGTGGATGCGGGCGTTATGCTCAACTCGCGTATCGCGGAACACTACCAGCAGCAGAGCCAACGCTTGGCGCAGTCCGAGGCTGTTGATCTGGTGGCGGCGGGCAAGGTGCGGGAGCCGGGGCCAGGTTTCCGTGGCCAAACATTCTTTATGCGCACCAGCGCGGCTGAATTTCTTGCCCGACCTGATTTGCAGGACGAGGTTTTCGGCCCCAGTTCACTCTTGGTGGTGTGTGACTCCAAAGCGCAACTTCTGCAAGTGGTGGCCAGCCTTGGCGGCCAGCTGACCGGTACCATTCACTGCACCGAGCCGGAACTGGCGTCCTGGCAGGATCTGGCGGATCTGCTCACCACCAAAGTGGGGCGCCTGGTCATTAACGGCTTCCCAACCGGTGTCGAGGTAACCCATGCCATGGTGCATGGTGGGCCTTTCCCCGCGTCTACCGATAGCCGCTTTACATCCGTGGGCACCGCTGCCATTGCGCGTTTTATGCGGCCTGTGTGCTATCAAAATTATCCTCAGGGTCTGCTGCCCGATGCACTCAAGGATCACAACCCCCTGGGTTTGATGCGCTTGATCAACGGCACAAAAACACGCGACCCTATTGCCTGATACCAACCCCCTCTCTGAACCACGGCTACCCAAAATAACGCCGTAATAACTGGAGTCGTGAATGACCAAGAAAAAACTCCGCAGCCAGGAATGGTTTGGCGGCAAAGACAAAATGGGCTTTGTGCATCGATCCTGGCTGCGCAATCAGGGCTACCCGGACGATTATTTTCGCGGCCGCCCGATTATTGGTATCTGCAACACCTGGTCGGAACTTACGCCCTGTAACGGCCATTTGCGTGATGTGGCCGAAGTGGTTAAACGCGGTGTGCTCGAAGCCGGCGGTGTGCCCTTTGAGTTTCCGGTGATGTCCCTGGGTGAAACCATCATGAAGCCCACCACCATGCTGTTTCGCAATCTGGCGAGCATGGATGTGGAAGAATCCATTCGTGCCAATCCGCTCGACGGTGTGGTGCTGCTGACTGGCTGCGACAAAACCACGCCTTCGCTGATTATGGGTGCTTGCAGTGTCGACATTCCCACGCTGGTGGTGCCCGGCGGCCCCATGCTCAACGGCAAGTTTCGCGGCGGCGAAATTGGGTCGGGTTCATTTAACTGGCAGATCAAAGCCAAGCAGGATACTTGCGAATTTTCCGATGCCGATTTTCTTGAAGCAGAAATCGGTGCAGCGCGCAGTGCCGGTCACTGCAACACCATGGGCACGGCGTCTACCATGGCGACCATGGCGGAAGTTCTGGGCTTGACTCTGCCCGGCGCCTCTTCCATTCCCGCGGTGGATGCGCGCAAAAAAGTTATGTCGCAACTCTCGGGTCGACGTATTGTTGAGATGGTTAACGAAGACCTCACCCTCAGCAAAATTCTCACTCGCGAAGCCTTTGAAAACGCCATCATCGCCAACGCTGCTGTGGGTGGTTCTACCAACTTTATTATTCACCTGCTCGCTATTGCGGGCCGCATAGGTGTGCCCTTAGAGCTTGAAGATTTTGATCGCATTGGCAGCCAGATTCCGCTGTTGGTCAATCTTATGCCTTCAGGCAAATACCTGATGGAAGACTACTACTATGCCGGTGGTCTGGGTGTGGTCATCAAAGAGCTGGGTGATTTGCTGCGCGCCAACACGCTCACCATCAATGGCAAACCCCTCATCCAAAACTATGCCGATGCCAAATGCTATAACCGCGAAGTGATTAAAACCCGCGCCGAACCCCTGAACCCGGCGGCAGGCATCGCGGTGCTGCGCGGTAACCTCTGTGAAGATGGCGCTGTGATTAAACCCTCGGCGGCAACGCCCGCCTTGATGCAGCATCGCGGTCGCGCGGTGGTGTTTGAAAGCATGGAGGATTATCACGCGCGCATTGATCATCCGGATTTGCCGATAGATGCCAGCAGTGTGATCGTGCTGAAAGGTGTGGGCCCCAAAGGCTATCCGGGTATGCCCGAAGTGGGCAATGTGGATCTGCCCAAAAAACTCACGCTGCAAGGCGTGAAGGATATGGTGCGCATTTCCGATGGCCGCATGAGCGGTACCGCCTACGGCACAGTAGTGCTTCACGTCGCGCCTGAATCCACCATTGGCGGCACTCTCGCCCTGGTGCAGGATGGCGACGAGATTGAACTGGATGTGCCCAACCGCCGTTTGCAATTGCTGGTGTCCGATGAAGAACTGGCGCGTCGTCGCGCTGAGTGGGTGGCACCGGATCCGCGTGCGGAACGCGGCTATGTGCGCATATATCTGGATCACGTTGAGCAGGCCCATTTGGGTGCAGATCTGGATGTACTTGTCGGCAAATCCGGTTCGGTCGTCGATCGGGATCTGCACTGATCTTTTAGTCATTAACACAAGGTGACAGGGACGTCGCCAGCAAGATAACCACACATCGCCCGCATAAAATAACTCTACGGGAATTGCCATGCTTGTCATCTATTTGTTGGTGTGCGTTGCACTCATTGTCATCTTCACGACGCGCTACGCTATTCACCCTTTTGTGGTGCTGCTATTGGTTGCACTGCTCTATGGCTTCCTGGCAGGTATGCCGCTCGATGTGCTGATCGCTTCCGTCAACGAAGGTTTCGGTCGAACGCTGGGCGGTATTGGCTTGATCATTATTTTGGGGGTGATCATCGGTGCCTTCCTGGAAAATACCGGCGGTGCCTACGCCATAGCGCAGCGCATCCTCGGGCTCTTTGGCAAAAAAAATGTGATTCCCACCATGGGTGTCATGGGTTATGTGGTTTCCATTCCCGTGTTTGCCGACAGTGGCTTTATGTTGCTGTCCGCGCTTAAAAAATCCCTGTGTAAAAAGGCCGGTATCAGCCTCGCCGGGGCGGCGATTGCCTTGAGCCTAGGGCTCACTGTCTCGCACACCCTGATTCCACCCACGCCTGGGCCTATTGCCGCTGCGGGCATACTCGGTGCGGATTTGGGGCGCGTGTTGATGATTGGCATTCCGGTCAGCCTGGTGGCCTTGGTGGTGAGTATTTTATTTGCGCTCTACGTCGGGCGCCGCTTTCACATTGAACCCTGCCCGGAAGTCACCGAAGAGGCGCTGATGCAACGCGCCGCGACAGCACCCGGTGCAATGCATGCGGCCCTGCCGGTAATAGTGCCCATAGTGCTGATTCTCGCCAAAGCCCTGGTCAAGGTATTTGAATTACCGGCATCCACTGGCGTCAACATTGTTATGTTTATTGGCGAGCCTTTTGTCGCCTTGCTGATTGGTGTGCTCCTGGCGTTTACGCTGCCTAAAAAGCTGGAACGCAGCATGCTGTCAACCGAGGGCTGGATTGGAAAAGCACTGGTCAGTTCAGCATCCATTATTTTGATTACCGGCGCAGGCGGTATTTTTGGGCGGGTGCTGCAAAACTCCGGTATTGCTGATGTGCTCGGCGCGGTGGTAACTGAGTGGCACCTGGGTATCTGGTTGCCTTTTTTACTCGCTGCATCGATAAAAACGGCTCAGGGTTCTTCGACAGTTGCTTTGATCACTACGGCGTCGATTATGGCTCCATTGATGGAAACACTCGGATTTGTCAGTGAGTTTGATCGCGCCCTGATGGTCATCGCCATAGGGGCTGGCTCGGCGGTTGTGTCTCACGCCAATGACAGTTTTTTTTGGGTGGTGACCCAAATGTCTGGCATGGACGTGCGCACCGGTTATCGCACTCACTCACTCGGCACCTTGATTATGGGTAGCAGTGCAGCACTCACGGTGTTTGCTATTTACATTATTTTTTCCTGAAATTTTTCGCGTTGAGAGGATTCGCCATGTTAAAGGTTTACAAACTACTGGACGGTGTATTGATTGAAGATGCTGGCAAGTTTTTTCATGTGCCGGGTATCGACTGGGACACCTACATCAACGACGACGAGGTGCTGACCAAAACTCGCCGCCATATTTCGGGCATGCAAACTGTGGCTGATCCGCAAAGCCTCCTGGCAGAGCAATTGGATGCGCCGGTACAAAGTCAGGAGCTGTGGGCCAGCGGTGTTACTTACATGCGCAGCAAGCAAGGGCGGCAGGAAGAAAGCGAAAAATCCGGTGGGTCAGATTTTTATGCGCGGGTGTACGAAGCCGAGCGCCCCGAGTTGTTCTTTAAAGCCAATCGCAACCGTATCGTTGGTCACGGTGGCGAGGTGCGTATTCGTCGCGACTCCAGCTGGGATGTGCCCGAGCCCGAGTTGGTATTGGTGCTCACCAGCAGCGGCAAAATTATTGGTTACACCATTGGCAATGACATGAGTTCGCGCAGTATTGAAGGTGAAAATCCGCTTTACTTACCGCAAGCCAAAACCTATGACGGTTGCGCTGCTGTTGGCCCTTGCGTGCTGCTGACGGATGAATCTCTGTTGCCCGAAACCCTGATTCAGCTGCGTATTCGTCGGGCGGGTAAACTGGCGTTTACCGGGGCTATTGCGATCAACCAAATCAAGCGCAGCTTTACCGAGTTGGCAGAGTTTTTGTTTCGCGAATGCAGTTTTCCCAAGGGCGCGCTGCTAATGACCGGCACAGGCATAGTGCCAGACAGCAGCTTTACCCTGCTCGCGGGCGACGAGATTGCCATTGAAGTCGGCGGGATTGGTTGCCTGGAAAATCGCGTTGCAGCCAACTAGCGCCCTGCTAGCAGGTACAGGTAGCTAGGGGCCGCAACGCGGCGGCTATCAGAGGAAGTATTCCGGATGCTCTTTGGGAATTACCTGAAGGATGTTGTACACATCTTTCATGTGCACGCTCATGGCTTTGGCGGCTTTCTCCGGTGAGCCGCCCTTGACCGCTTTGATGATAGCGGCGTGCTGGCTGAGTATGCGTTTGTATTGGCCGCTGATGTGCAAGCTGAGGCTACGCACCCTGTCCATATGGGCTTTTTCGGCTTCAATCAGCAGTGCGACACGGCTATAACCGGTGAAGTTGGCCAGGGTTTGATGAAACTTGTCGTCGAGTTTTTGAAAGCTGAGCGCATCGTCGTCATCGGCCGCCATTTTTTGTTCGGCAATGATTTTTTCGCCCGCGTGAACTATTTCGTCGCTGACGTTTTCCGCCAGATAACTCACCACCGACACCTCCAGGGCTTCGCGGATAAAGCGCGCCTCGAGGATTTTTTCCATGCTGAATTTGGAGACGTAGGTGCCGCGCTGGGGCAGAACTTCAACAAAACCGATATTGGATAACTGGATCAGCGCTTCGCGCACCGGCGTGCGGCTAACGCCAAACTGTTCGGCCAGCGCCGTTTCAGAAATCATCTGGCCGGGCAGCAGCTCCATACTGACAATGGCGTCGCGAATAAAGCCATAGATTTGACTGGCGACTGGCCGGTCGAAGGAAAGGCCGCGATTGTCCGGGCCTGTCTTGATCTGAAAATTAATGGGCTGCTTGGCCAAGGTGTGATCCTCGCTGTCTCCCCCTGAGGGCGGGGGCTGGTTGTTATTTGGCCGCTGGGCGACGGACTGCATCATAAAGCCAGCGGCGGGGGCTTGCCAGCCTATTTGTCCCTGTGTTGCGCCAGTGAGGCCATAAAGCGATTGAACAGCAATGCGTAGCTGGCGTCGTCAACAGCGCCTATGCCCACCCATTCAATCGCCAGATCCTCCAGCGTCTCCTCTTTTTTGCCCAGCCCCTGCTGCAACTGTCGCAGCTGGTAGTCCATGCGCAGGCTCTTGTCGTCGGCAGGCGTTTCGCGACCCGAGAGAATTTCGGCGCGGATACACAGGAGTTGCAGCGTATCCCGGTGGCTTGCCTGATCCGCCGCTGTGAGGTCGGCGGCCGTCCTGGCTCTGGCCTGAAGCTGCGCCAGGCCAGCGGATGGCAGAGAGGGTGGATTTTCAAGCAATGTGGATAATCCATCGGCAGAGGTCTGGCCTTGCAAGAGTTTTAGTTCCGCTTGACGCAGCTGGTCCGCGAGCGCGTAAAGATCCTGCCAGCGGCGGATTTCTGCCTGGTTGCGCTGGGCCACCAACTGATTTTCCAGAGCTTTGAACCCTTGATTGAATCGGGCTTGCAGATCCTTGGCCTTGTCGCGCGGCAGATCTTCCAGCGCCTGAAAAGCTTGTTTGATGTCCGCCATGTCGGCGCGGATCTTGGCTGCATCTGCATCCGGGTTGCTGGCCAAGGTTTGTAATTGCGCAATCAGCTTTTCTGCCGCTTCCGCTTGGGCAGCCTGCGCCTGTTGGCGAGCAGCCTGCTGCTCATGGCGACGCGCAAAAACGGCGTCGCACTCGCGGCGAAATGCCTGCCAGAGTTGCTGCTCATCCTTGGGATAGCTTTTGCCGAGCGTTTTCCATTGCTGTTGCAGTTGCTTGATGCGATTTGTCGCTGTGTGCAAATCAGGATCTTCAACACAACTATGCGCCTGGGCGATCAGCGCCTGCTTGGCCGCCTTGCTTTCCTGATAGTGGGCCTTGAGGCGAGCGTGCAGATCATCCATCAATTGGTCAAATTGGTGTTGCAGATCTTCACCCGCTTTGCGGGGGACCGGCCAATAAGCCTGCCATTCCTGACGAGCAACTTTCAGTGTTTTCTCAACGTCGCTCCAAACGGGTGTGTCCCAGTGATACTCATTCAAATAAGTCGTCAACTGGGTGATCAGCGTTTGGCGATGCTTCAGATTTTCTTCCCGCGCCTTGGCTTGGGCATCAAAGAATTCACGGCAGGGCGCATAGGCAGCCTGGGATGCCTGTTGAAACTGTTGCCAGAGATTTTCGTCGGCTTGTTGCACGCCTTTGCTCAGGCTTTTCCATTCGTCCTGTAAATCGTGGATACGTGTTGCTAAATCCTGAGGTGCCAACTGGCTGTTTTGCAGCGTTGTCATTTGCTCAATCAGTGCTTCTTTTTTGGGTGTAACGGCAAATTCATGCCAGTCGCTGAGTTGCGCGATAGCCGCGTCCAGTTCGTCCAATTTGCTTTGCAGTGCTGGTGAGGTGTGGTGCAACCCTGGCCGCTTTTCGGTGACCTCTTTGTGGATGCCACGGGCCTTGCGCACCATGCCGTCGCGCGCCGCCCAAAGGCCTCGCCTTACGAGTTCACCCAGATCATGCTCGAGCTTTTTCTCCGCAGCCTGTGCCTTGCGCTCTTCGGCTTCGTGTGCGGACAACACCTCGACCAGGTTGGCAAGCGGGGTGGGCAATTCAGCGCGGTAGAATTCCTGCGCGGCGTGCAGCAGTGCGTGAATCTGTGAATGTGCATGGCGCGCTTTCAGTTGAGTCAGAGTGCCATGAGTCATTTGCTCAAGCCAAAACTGGGCAAACTGGTTGGCGCGCTCAAATTCTTTGAGTGCCTTGCCAAAATCCAGCGGCCGCTGGCTGGCGAGGCGTACCGCTTGATTCAGATCATTCAATTGTTGTTGGTATTGGGCTAGGGCGCTTGTGTCTTCCAGTTCGAAGAGTACCAGCAACAGATGATGAATATCCTGATTTGCGCGCGCGACAAAATCCTTGGCTTGTTGATCGAGCAAGGCCTCTTGTTCGGCCTGGGCGATTTGCTCAGCGCGTGCGGCAATTTGCTGGTGGCAGCTGGCCAAGGCTGACTGATAGCGCTGCAACAATTCCTCGGTGGCGGCATCGGCCTGAAGTTGCCACTCGTTTTCCAGCAGGGTGATGCGCGCTTTGTACACTGCATCGGCTTCGAGGCGTGTCAGCTTTTCCAGTTTTTCGCAAATGCTGGTGAGCTGCGCCCTGGCGTCGGCGTGGCGGGTATCTTCGGCTTTGAATTCATCCAGCCTCGCGCGTGCCAGTTTGTACACGCTTTTGTCTTTTCCCTGCGCCAGTTTGCACAGCTGCTCCAATTCAGCCCGACTGTGGATGCGGGCCGCCGCCGCTTGTCGTGCCTGGGTAGTGGTACCTTCGGTGGCCAATTGCAACAGCAGTGCGGGATTTTGCACTTGCTCGATAACTTCTTGTAAGGCTTTCGGTGAATAGGCGGCGAGGCTCAAAAGCTGCCCTTGGTCGGACAGGTCGGCGCCCAGTTTTTTAATACTTAACTGATCGTCTTCCAGCAGTTGGCCGATACGCTTGCGCGCCAGCAGTGGCCAGCGCCCGCCATTCTCTTGCGCCATTTTGAGCAGGTCGGTGGAGTAGGCCAGCCGGGCGATGGCAGCTTCACGCAGTTCGTCATTGGTCTCGGCTTGCGCAACTTTTAGCAACTCATCAGGACTTTGTTCGTCCAGGCTTTTATACAAACGCTCAGCTGATTGAACTTTGGTTTTGCTGGGTTTGGCGTTTTTGTCTTTTGAACTGAAGAGGCGTTTAAGTAGCTTCATGTTGATGACCGCTTGAATTTTTACCGCGTAATTTTTATTGAGTTAATCCGCTCTGAATGAATTAATCCACGCTTAATGAATTAATCCATAGGCATCGCGCAATACCGCGATAATTTCCGCCTTGGGGTTGTCGGATAAGTGAATGGGGTGACCGACCACTTTTTCGGCAATACCCAAATAGGTTTGCGAAACGCGCATCAGTACCTCTACCGGCAGCAGGTTATCCCGCGCCAGGGCTTCGCGCTCGGGCATGCGATCCTTGTTGAGTAGTATGTCCGGGTCGGGAAAATAATTAAGTAACTCCTGACGGAATTCTTCTTTGGATCTTTCGATGACCTTGCCCGCGCGCAGCGCTTCGCCGTCCCAAATACGCGAGGAATCGGGCGTGCCTACCTCGTCCATGTAAATGAGTTTTTCGTCGCCGTTTTTATCGCGCACATAACCAAATTCAAATTTGGTATCCACAAAAATTTGATCGAGTTTGGCCAGGTCGTCGCTGATGACTTTAAAGCCCTCTTTGAGCAATCGCTCGTAAAGATCGATATCGGCCAGGCTGCGAAAGCCAAAGGCGGCATAGTTGTTTTCGATATCGGCGCGCGTGATGTTCACATCGTCGGCTTCGGGCACGCCGGGGATGCCTTTGAGTATGCCTTTGGTGGAGGGCGTCATCAGCAGCTCGGGCAGTTTTTGATCCTTGCCCAGGCCTTCCGGCAGGGTAATGCCGCAAAAGTTGCGCTCGCCCTTGCTGTAGGCGCGCCACATGGAGCCGGTGATGTACTGGCGGCAAATGGCTTCGATTTTGATGGGGCGGGCTTTTTGCACGATCCACACAAAGGGGTGAGGGATGTCGAGGATATGGCTGTCGGCCAGGCCCTCTTCGCGAAAGCGCTTGAACCAGTGGTTGGAGATGGCATTGAGCGCGGCGCCTTTACCCGGCACGCCTTTCAGGCCGTCTTCACCCTGCCAGATGCAATCGAAGGCCGAGATGCGGTCACTGATCACCATAATTGCCAGGGGCGTATCGGCGGGCACCGGGTAGCCTTTTTCGGCAATCAGGCGGGCGCTGTCGGCCTGGGTCAGCCAGTACACGGAGCGCACCTTGCCGCTGTGGACGGGCTGGTCGGTGCGAATAGGGAGGTCGTTATTAACGGCGAGTACTTGGTTGGCAAGGCTCATGCAATCGGGCTTCCGCAGGGTGTTTTCAGGTAAGGATAAGGGCCGGAATCATAGCAGATTCGCCGCGCGCTTATTGGCTCCAGCGATGGAGCCAGCGGGAGGCGCCCACCATCACCAGCGCCAGGGCGCCGCCAATGAGTTCACGGGTTTCCTCGATATAGGGCTTTTCCGGGTTCATGGATTGCATCAGCGGCTCTTCGTTCATATGGCGCAGGTATTCGAGGGTGCCGGGAACATAAATCGCCACCACCAGCGCCGAGAGCGTCAGGGCAACCCAAAACAGTGGGGTGTAAAAGCGCTTGAACACCACCAGCAGGGGCACGGCGGCGCAGAGCAGGTAATAGCTGGTCCAGATAAGTGGGTCTGGGTCGTTAACTTGCAGCCAGGCGCAGAGCAGCTGAAACAGAAAAAAGACAAAGGCGAGGGCGCGCAGGCTGAGGCTAAGCAAGGGAATCTCCTGTTGTTTTGGTGGGCAGTGAGTTTACGCCAGCAGTTTGACCAGGGCGCGCTCGTAGATACGCGCCAGCGTATCCAGATCGGCCGCGCTGATGTGCTCGTTGACCTGATGAATAGTGGCGTTGATTGGCCCCAGCTCCACCACCTGGGCGCCGGTGGGTGCGATAAAGCGGCCATCGGAGGTGCCGCCGGAGGTGGATAGCTCGGTTTGCCGCCCGGTTTCCTCGGCAATGGCCTCAACTACTGCAGCCACCAGATCGCCGCGCGGCGTCAAAAACGGCTGGCCACTCAGGTTCCATTCCAGCTCGTAGTTGAGGCCGTGTTTATCAAAAATTGCCTGGGTGCGCTCGCGCAGCTGGGTGTCGGTCACCTCGGTGGAAAAACGGAAGTTAAACACCACCCTCACCTCGCCGGGAATCACATTGGTCGCCCCGGTGCCGCCGTTGATATTGGACACCTGGAAACTGGTGGCCGGGAAGAACTCATTGCCATTGTCCCAGTGCTGGGCGGTCAGCTCTGCCAGGGCAGGTGCGAGACGATGAATCGGGTTATCCGCTAAATGGGGATAGGCCACATGGCCTTGCTTGCCTTTTACGCGCAGCACGCCGCCGAGGGAGCCGCGTCGACCATTTTTAATTACATCGCCAACCAGCTTGGTAGAGGATGGCTCGCCCACAATGCACCACTGGATTTTGTTGTTGCGCGCCTCCAGCCACTCCACCACTTTTACTGTGCCGTTGATGGAGGGGCCTTCTTCATCGCTGGTAATCAAAAAGCCGATGCGCCCGTGATGCTGGGGGTGGGCCGCTACAAAGTTTTCGCAGGCTACGACCATGGCGGCGAGGGAGCCTTTCATATCTGCCGCGCCCCGGCCATGGAGCATGCCATCGATAATGCGCGGCTCAAAGGGTGGGTTGCTCCACTGTGTTTCAGGACCAGTGGGCACTACGTCTGTGTGACCGGCAAAGGCCAGCAGCGGGCCGGATTCGCCGCGCTCGGCCCAAAAGTTGTCCACCTCACCAAAACGCAACCGCTCCACGCGAAAACCTATGGCCTCCAGACGGCGAATCATCAGTTCCTGGCAGCCGTCATCCTCGGGGGTGACAGAGCGGCAGCGAATCAGATCCATGGCCAATTGCAGGGTGGGGGAGAGGTTTGGGGACATAAAAGCAGCGTTCCGGTATTTGGGGATAAAGAGGCGGGCATTCTAGCAGCTTGATCTTGCGGGTGCAGGTGCTGCTCTCTAGGGATGCTAGAGCTGAAACCGGTAGCGTTTGTTATTGACCGACACCTTGGGCGGTTGCCGGTGTTGTTCAAACAAATCGGAACCCTCCTTGAGGTTGCGCCAAAAGTCGATCCAGGGTGAGTCCTGGTATTTTTGCAGATTGCCCTCTGTCAGGCGAAAGGGCAGGGCCTGCACTTGAAAGCTTGTTTGCCCCTTGCGCAGCGCTGCATCGGCCAGTGTGTAAATTTCTTCTATTTGTCTGTCGGTCATGGCGTAACAGCCAATAGAGACGCAGTTGCCGTGTACCATCAGCGCTGAACCTGTGCGACCGTGAGTGCGGTCGTAGGCGTTGGGGTAGCCGAGGTTGAACGAGAGATGAAAGCGGCTGCTGGGGTTGAGCTGTCGGGCGCTCACGGAATAAAAGCCTTCGGGGCTTTGTCGGTCGCCTTCTTTTAATTTAGGGCCGAGCTTGCCGGAAAAGTGGCAAATTTTGTAAGTCTTGAAGTGAACGAATTTTTCTTCGTTTTGCACCCACACCTCGAGCAGATTTTCCTGTTTAAAAATGCGCATCAA
The DNA here is from genome assembly GCA_965652595.1 of uncultured Cellvibrio sp. Lineage (GTDB taxonomy): Bacteria > Pseudomonadota > Gammaproteobacteria > Pseudomonadales > Cellvibrionaceae > Cellvibrio. The sequence goes on from CBFGWO010000003.1 coordinate 14,198, forward strand.
TACCGGTTTGCCGAGGGCGAGTTGCTTTTCGCCCAGGGCTTTTTCGAGTTGGGGCGTGACGCGGGTGATAGCGGTTTGGGCGCGTTGGCTGGTAGGGTGGGTTATTTGACTGGTGGCATTAACATAATGCCAGGGCAGTAGTAGGCAGGTAAGTAGGCCGATCAGCGTAAGATTGTAGAGGTTCATTGAGATTCCTTGCACGAAAAAGCCGGTGATTTGCCCAATTGCCAATCACCGGCGTCTCAGCTTTGTCCTTGCTTTTAACGATGAGTTCAATGCCGCGTCGGCTCACTATTCACCGGTATGCGTTTAACCGTCCCCTCCGGCAATTCGCGGCGCGGAATCTGGATGCTCAGCAGGCCATTTTTCATTTCCGCTTTGATAGCATCCCTATCGCAATCATCCGGCAGCGAGAGCGTTCGCTGAAAACTGCCGTAGCGACGTTCAATGCGATAAAAATGCTGATCCTTGTTTTCTCTTTCCTCATGTTTTTCGCCGCGAATAATCAGGGCATCACCCTTAAGTTCCAGGCTCAGATCAGCGTCACTCATGCCCGGTGCTTCGACGGTTACCAGATACCGGGTTTGGTCGCTGGCGATGTTGAGGCTGGGTTGAAATGCCTCGCTGCCAAGCCAGGTGGTATTAGGCCAGCGGCTGCTAAAGCCTGGCAGGCCAAAACCTTTTAAAGCGTGATCGAATAGCCGATCCATTTCCTGTTGTAGTTGAACGATTGGGTGAAGGCTTTGATTTTTTTCCGATAAGAATTTCTGCTCGTCACCAGGCTCTCGCTTGACGGGGATCTGGTGGTGGGCGTTGCTGGCGTCTTCGTGTTTAAACCAATTCCAGGGGTTGAGTTGTTGCAGGTTCATAATGCATTCCTCCGTACCTTGGTGTTTGTGGTTAGGCTACTCAAGCGGCTTCGTGTTCAATCTGCGGTTGATGAGAGGTTTTTCAAGCTGCGGTTTTAGACAACTTTTTTCTATCCAACTGCCGGTTTATTAGGCTCCAATAAATGGATTTCAGTGCCGATCCGTATACTGCCGCCGTTGGGTTTGCCGGGTGCACACTCCGCGTTTTCTCATCTAAGTCCCTGGCTGGCTAGCCATTTTCACCCTGACGTTGACTAACCTTCTCAATATTAGTATGTTATCCATACAAATATTGAATAACCAACATTGCTGCATGAACGCTTGGTTCATCGGCCGTAACCAGCACAGTGGACCCCTAACCATGATTCCTTCTGCTCCAGAGGCCTTTCCTGAGGATGGGCCGGATAAGGTGTTTGCAGAGTCGCTGCAAAACGGAGAGTTCCGGCTTCAGCAATGCAAGGATTGCGATAAGCATGTCTTCTATCCGCGTTTAATCTGTCCGCATTGCGGGTCTCAGCGTCTCGATTGGGTAATCGCGTCGGGACGCGGCGTCGTATATTCCACGTCAGTTCCGAGGGGTATGCCCGAGGGTGATTACAACATTGCGCTTATCGACCTACATGAAGGCCCGAGAATGCTTTCCCGCGTTGTTGGCGTGCCGCCGGAGCAGGTTGCAATCGGAATGCAAGTTGAGGCGTTTGTGGGCAGTGTTGATCAGGTTCCGGTGGTGCTGTTTAAACCCGTGGGGGCATCAATATGAGTCGGTCTCGTGGAGAACTGCGGGGCTCAGTTGCCGTCGTGGGAGTTGGGCTTACAGCATTTGGTGATTTGCCCGGCCGGAGCGCGCGCGAAAATCTGGCCGAAGCGGCATTCAGGGCCTTGGCCGATGCAGGCATCGACAAAAATGAGGTTGACGGGCTTTTTACCTCCAACTTTCCCGATACCTTTCCTTGTCTTCATACGGCGGAATATCTGGGCCTGAATCCTAGGGTGATGGATGACTCCAATATCGGTGGTTCTGTTTATGTCAGCCAGTTGCAACATGCTGCCGCCGCGATTCAGGCGGGTTTATGCAAGGTGGCGCTTATCGCCATGGGGAGCAATACCCGCAGCAAACTAAAGCAAACAGGCGTGATAGACGCGCCGCGCGAGCACTTCAAATATTCGGACGAATACAAACCCAAGGCACCGATGAATGCCTATGCCCTGGCTGCGGCCCGTCATATGCATCAATACGGCACCACGCGGGAGCAGATGGCAGAGGTTGCTGTTGCCGCAAGATCCTGGGCACGGTTAAATCCTCGTGCCATGCGGCGTACTCCGCTTTCCATTGACGATGTGTTGCAATCAAAAATGGTTTGCGATCCTTTGTCTGCCTTGGATTGTTGTCTGGTTGCCGATGCGGGCGCTGCGGTGGTGTTGGTGAGTGCGGAGCGTGCGAAAGACCTACGTCAAAAACCTGTGTATTTGTTGGGCGTTGGTGTTGCCATGACCCACGCGAGCATTGCTCAAATGCCGGACTTAACGACCACCGCAGCAGTGCAGGCCAGCAAAATTGCCTACGAAATGGCCGGTGTGCGCCCCAGCGATATTGATGTTGTTGAGGTCTATGACGCCTTCACCATTAACACCATTTTGTTTTTGGAAGATCTCGGTTTTTGTCCGAAAGGCGAGGGGGGGCATTTCGTCTCTCGCGGTAATATCGCGCCGGGCGGCAGTCTCCCTGTTAATACCAATGGAGGTGGTTTGAGCTGTGTTCACCCCGGCATGTATGGGTTGATGCTTATCGTAGAAAGTGTCGAGCAGCTGCGCGGTGCAGCGGGCGCGCGGCAAGTAAGCAATGCCCAAATTGCCTTATGTAACGGCAATGGCGGTCACCTTTCCAGTGAGGTTACCGCCATTTTCGGAACAGAAAATACTCTCTAGATAGTGCCCTATCGAGCGCCTATCTCCTGTTAACAGTGTTGGTTGGTATTCCAGATGAAAAAAGATGTACTGAATGATGTGGTTCGCTTGGAAGTTGACAAGAATATTGCCAGCATTATTGTCAACAATGCTCCGGTTAACACCATTGATGCGCGCGTGCGGGATGGCTTGAGCAAGGCTCTGGATTCCATTGAATCTGATTCCAGCTTGCAGGCTGTTGTGTTGCTGTGTGAAGGAAAAACCTATTTTTCCGGTGCAGATATTGGTGAGTTTAACGGCCCGCCCAAAGAAAAAGAATATCGCAACCTTTTTCTCAGGTTTGAAAATCTTAATATACCGGTTATTACCGGCATGTATGGCACGGTGATGGGTGGCGGCCTGGAGTTGGCGCTGGCGTGCCATTATCGAATAGCACTGGAAGCTACACGTTTTGCATTGCCGGAGGTGACCTTGGGGATTATCCCAGGCGCTGGCGGAACCCAGCGCATGCCCCGTTGCATTGGTATTGAAAAGACCCTGGAAATGGTGGTCAACGCCAGTATGGTCGGTGCCGACGAAGGCAAGGCGCTGGGCTTTATTGATGAGGTCTGCCAGGGTGATCTTGCGGGCTTTACTCAGTCTTACGCGCTGGCGATGGTTGAGCGCAAGGGGAGCGCCAGGCCAACCAGTGCCCATGCTGTCAGCCCCGTGGCCGCCGATGTTATCGAAAAATTTAAAGACGTTGCCCGCAAAAAATACCCTCATCAAACAGCGGCCCAAACTGCGATTGAAGCGATTGTCAGTAGCGCACGGCTGCCATTTTTGGATGGGCTTAAATACGAAACAGAGTTGGTCAATCAGGCCAAAAAGTCTCCAGAATGCAAAGGCCTTATTCATTTGTTTTTTGCCGAAAGAGAAACCGCAAAAATTCCTGGAATCAGTGACGCAGTTGCCACCAGGCCCGTCGAAAAGGTAGTGGTGATAGGTGCGGGAACCATGGGCACCGGCATTGCGATTTGCTTTGCGAATGCAGGCATTCCCAGCACGCTGATAGACGTGAACCGGGAAGGGCTGGATCGTGGGTTAAAAAACATCGATAGCAATTATGAAAGTCGGGTTGCGCGGGGACGCATTACGTCGGCCCAGAAACAGGCCTCCATGGCGTTAATTGATGGCAAGCTGGGCCTGGAATCGATCAACGATGCCGATCTGGTCATAGAGGCCGTTTACGAAGACATGGCGTTGAAATCGGACCTGTTCAAACAGTTTGATGCCCATGCAAAACCAGGAGCGATACTCGCCACCAATACCAGTACCCTGGATATCAATAAAATCGCGGCAGTTACGAGTCGCCCTAACGATGTTATTGGCTTGCATTTCTTTAGCCCAGCCAACGTAATGCCCTTGCTGGAAGTGGTAAGAACCGATTCAACCGCGCAGGATGTTATTCGTACTTCCATGACGCTCGCTAAAAAAATCAGAAAGATTCCGGTATTGTCGAAAGTCTGTTATGGCTTTATTGGCAATCGCATGATGGAAGGCTACGCGAGGGAAGCCGAATTGATGGCGCTGGAAGGTGCAACCCCGCGAAAAGTCGATGATGCTCTACAGCAATTCGGTATGGCCATGGGCATCCTGGCGGTGTTCGATATGGCGGGTATTGATGTTGGTGTGAATGTTCACAAGGCAAATGCGGAACAGTTTCCGCCTGATCCTACCTATTACCAATCTTCGCAAGCGCTGTTCGATGCGGGGCGCTTGGGCCAGAAAAACGGTAAGGGCTACTACCGTTATGTGCCCGGTGATCGCAATCGCTATGATGACGAAGAAGCACTGGAAATTCTGCGTGCCCGCGCTCAAGTACTTGGCGTGCCGCAACGTACGGATCACTCTGAACAGGAAATTCTCGAGCGCTGCCTGTTTCCTTTGCTAAACGAAGCTATTCAAATTCTTGACGAGGGTGTGGCGGTTCGGGCAAGCGATATCGATGTTGCTTGGTGTTCAGGTTATGGCTTTCCTCGCTACAGAGGCGGGCCGCTTTACTACGCAGAGACATTAGGACTTGGTGTATTGTACGAAGGTATATTAAAGTACCAGGCAAGGTTCGGATCCATGCACTGGCGTCCGGCCCGCCTTCTGGAACAGTTGGTCAAAGAAGGAAAAACAATTCGTGAATGGGAGTCCTCGAGAGCTGGATAAACAGATGCTGGCCGAGGTTCTCGTAATGGTTGTAAACAATTATGCCCCTCTTTAGGGCTGTATTTAGAGCGAGAATTATCAGTGACTGGATCGGTAGCATTAGCCAATAACCGAAAGAAGAGTACCGCCAAGGCGTCAGCAGACAATGAAGTTGATATGGCGGTTCTGGAAGAGAAATTGGGATACAAGATCCGCATTCTCGAGCGGCAAATGAATAAAGAGTTCGCTCAAACGGCCGGTATGACCACGGTACAGTTTAGTGTTTTCAGTCTGGTGGCGACAAATGAGGGGTTATCGCAGATTGCTATAGGTGAAGCCCTGAGTATGGATCGAGCGTCAACCATGGCAATTATTGACAAGCTGGAACTGGCGGGTTTGGTTGAGCGGAAAAAGGCTATTCATGATCGTCGGGTTCATTCTTTGCAATTGACCGACAAAGGACGTAAAGAGTTTGTTGTGATCAACAACAAAGTCAATAAGTATGATTCGACGTTTAGCAGCCGACTTTCGAAAGATGAAATGGATGCTTTCAGTCATTGCCTTAGCAAGCTTATGGGAAGTTGAGTGCTAGTCGCTACAGGTAGTGCGATAAATAATAATAACAAGAATTCGTCATAACCGATTTTGGTATTAGATTCTTTTCTTATGTAGTCAAAAAGCTGTTGTGTTTTTTTCAAACAATCTGTATGTATGTCTTACTAATAATAAACATCTGGAGATCCAAATGAAAAGACAAAACACTGCTCCTCGAATCGCGCTTCCCAAAAAGACACTTGCATATGCAATTGCGATGCTGGGTGTTGCAGGTTTTGGCCCAGGTGCACTTGCTCAGTCAGGCAAGGTAGAAGAAATTTTTGTAACAGCCCGAAAGGTTGAGGAGAATCTGCAAAATACTCCCGTCGCCGTCACTGCATTGACTGAAGAATCGATGGAACGACGGATGATTACGAGCACTGTCGATTTGGCGCGTGTGACACCTAACTTGCAATTTACCAGTTACAGTCCGCTGTCAGGCAATAACTCAGCTGCACAGGTCTTTATTCGTGGTATCGGCCAGTCGGATGCCTCTGGCGGTGTTGATCCCGGTGTAGGTATCTATATCGATGATGTCTATATGGGTCGATCAGTTGGTGGCGTTATGGAGTTTCGTGACGTTGCCACTGTGCAGGTTCTTAGAGGCCCTCAGGGTACCTTGTTCGGAAGAAATACCATTGGCGGCGCTGTGCTTATGTCCACCAAAAAACCAGGCGAATCCTTTGGCGGTGACGTGAAGGTGAAAGTGGGCAACCAAGGCCTTCTTGAAGCCTTTGGTGCAATTGATTTACCGTTTAGCGATTCAGTGGCTGCGCGAGTTTCCTTTGGCCAGCGTGAAAGAGATGGCTACGTGAAGCGAATTTATGATGGCCTGGATCTTGGTAACGAAGACACCAATTCAATCAATGGTTCCCTGCACATTAACCCTACGGAAAATTTAACTTTTGTGTTGAGAGCGGATCGGTCGGAGGCCGATGAGAACGGATCGCCATTTGTATTCGCGGGGGTCAACGAGCGTCAGGTCTTCCCGGCGGTGACCAGTGTCGATGCAGGTTGCCCAGGTGCCACTTTCCCGCCGCCCTCTGTTCCCGCTGGTATGGTCAATATCAACTGCGCAAACAACGCCACCTGGCAGTTGGGTAAATATACCAACGGAGGCAACACCAAGGCCGAGAGTAATATGGAAAATCAGGGATATTCCCTGTCTGCGACCTGGGAGATCAACGATACTTTTTCGACAAAGTATGTCGGCGCAAAGCGTTCTCTGGAGTGGGATGGTTCGCGCGATGCTGACAACACCTATCTGACCCTACTCAGTACCCAATATGATAGTGAGGCAGACCAGACCAGTCACGAATTCCAGCTGATGGCCAGCGGTGAATCCTTTCATGGTGTTTTGGGATATTTCATTTTTGATGAAGATGTGAATGATTTCCTGAGAGTGCCTTTTGGCGCTCCCCCTGCGGTTCTGCCTCCTGGCAGAGCAGTAGCTCTTGACCATCAAGATGCGACCTTGAACAACGAGAGTAGCGCCTTCTTTACCCAGTGGACCTATCACCTTACTGATGCGTTGAGTGTAACGGCGGGATTGCGTTATACCGACGAGAAAAAGACTATTCAGATCATTGGATTCACTGATGGAGTAAGTCTGCCGCTTGTTGACAATGGGTCAGGAGTTTTTGCGCCTTTGGATCCTCTGCCGATGTCCACGATTCCGACGGAGGTTAATAACACGCCGCTGAGCAGTACAGCAGGTATGCTTAATATTCAGCCCATTCCCTTCAGTCAGGAGTTTGACGCCACTACCGGGTCTTTATCAGTTCAGTATCGGTTTAGTGAACAATTCATGACTTATCTAAGCTGGTCGGAAGGATTCAAAAGTGGTGGATACAACCAGCGTTACAACGCAGTTCCGCTTGATGGCCCTGTTCCCTTGGCATTTGATTCGGAAGAGGCGGTGTCCACTGAGTTGGGCTTCAAAGCCGATATCACCCCGAGCTTCAGGCTTAACGGCGCATTGTTTCATACCAGCTATGAGAACATGCAGCTTACCTACCGCGTGGGTATAGTTCCGCTGCTGTTTAACGCTGGTAAATCTACAATTTCGGGTGCTGAACTGGAATTCACCTATGTGCCGTCCGCAGAATTTATTCTTGAGGGTAGCCTTGGATATATGAGGGACAAAATCAAGGAGGTGGCTACCATTCCTGGCGCCACCGCAACTTTGGGCCCAGAGAATGACTTGCCGTTCACGCCCGAAATCCAGGCGAGCTTGGGTGGAGGTTACGTGTTCAATTTAGGCGATATTAGCCTGACGCCTCGTCTTGATATTTCCTACACGGACAAGCAGTATTTTGATGCGGCGAATAGCCCCGAAGTGGCGCAGAACGATGCTGTTACCCTTGCAAACTTTTCCTTGCGGTTAGCAGGAAGCAGTGACCTATGGGACGTTACTGCTGGTGTAATTAACCTGACAGATGAGGCCTATCCTGTGGCAGGGAATTCATCTATAGGTACCAGCAGTGGCTACGCTGAGGTAATCTACTCACGTCCACGTAGCTATTATCTGTCCGCAAGCTACAAGTTCTGATCTGATGCTTGGCCTGCTAAATCCGTAATTTGATTTGGCAGGCCTTAGTAACATTGGCCATCAAACTCGAAATGTGCACACTGAATCATTCCAATGTCCAGAACTCGTGATCTCGAACTCGGTGATTTAACAACCTTATTGACCAAAGAAGCCGATGGATCTTGCTTGCTGAAAGCCAAGGCCCCGCTTGAGACCTATCCGCGAACTATCCTTGATCGACTTGAACTCTGGTTCAAAACCAAGCCTGACCAAATATTCATTGCGCAAAGGGAAAAAGGCTCCGGCAACTGGCGATCCCTGACTTACAAAGAAACATGGACATCTATTCGTCATCTGGCGTCTGCGTTAAACCAGCTTTCACTCTCAACAGAAAGACCAATAGCCATATTGTCCGGCAATAGCATTGAGCATGCGTTGCTGGGATTTGCCGCTATGTACATTGGTGTACCCTATGCACCTATTTCTCCACAGTATTCGTTGGCCTCCACAAATTTTTCAAAACTCAAGCAGGTACTCAATGTAATAACTCCTGGTGCGATTTTTGTAGATAATGTTGCCAGTTACGCGAATGCAATAAATGCAAGCCTGCCCAGCGATGTGCCGGTCATTTGCGGGGAAGGTAGCATCGAAGGTCGTACTTGTGTGCACTTCAGTTCCCTTATCAGTACGCCCGTCAATAACGCAATTGATGATCGATTCCGATCAATAGCCGCAGACGATGTTGCCAAGTTTCTGTTTTCGTCAGGCTCAACGGGTGCGCCCAAAGCAATAATTAACACCCACCGAATGCTAGCCGCTAACCAGCAAATGATTGTTCAGGCATATCCTTTTCTCGCTCAGGCCCCCGTACTTGTTGACTGGCTACCCTGGAATCATACCTTTGGTGGCAATCATAATTTGGGTATTGCTGTTTATAACGGTGGAACCTACTACATCGACGACGGCAAGCCTACCTCGACCGGATTTTCCGAAACGCTAAGAAATCTGAAAGAAATAGCGCCGACCATCTATTTTAATGTGCCTAAAGGATTTGAAATGCTGGTAAAGCATCTTCAGATCGATGAAGACTTGCGCAAAATATTTTTCAGTAAAGTTAAAGTGCTCTTCTATGCGGGTGCAGGTTTGTCTCAACCCGTATGGGATGCTCTGGAAGAAATAGCGCTTGAGACCTGTGGTGAGCGCATTCTGATTCTTACCGGGTTGGGGTGCACAGAAACTGCTCCCTCGGCGCTATTCACTAACCGAGAGGGAGGGTTTGCAGGTTGGTTGGGCTTACCGTTACCGGGTGTTCAGGTAAAACTGAAAGCCGTTGGTGCCAAACTGGAAATCTGCTTTCGCGGGGATAATGTGACGCCGGGCTATTGGCGGAATCCAGAACTCACCAAAAAGGCTTTTGATGAGTCCGGTTATTTTAAGAGTGGGGATGCAGTAAAGTTTGTTGACCAGGAAGATCCACAAAAAGGCATGGTGTTTGATGGGCGGATAAGTGAAGACTTCAAGCTGGATACCGGAACCTGGGTTAGCGCTGGCCCTTTACGCCTACAGTTCCTGAACCATTTTTGTCCCTATGTAAAGGATGTGGTTATTGTCGGTCGAGATCGTGCTAGCGTAGGTGCAATAGTATTTGCGGATATAGACTACTGCCGAACTCACATTGTTGGCTCTCATCAATCAATGAACGATGAAGACGTACTCCGCGAAAATTCGGTTAAGGATATTTTCAGAAGGCTACTGAGTGAGTTTTCAAGCAAGGGATCGTCTGGCAGTTCAGGTCGAATAGACCGAATCAGCTTACAACATATACCACCATCAATTGATAAAAACGAGATAACAGACAAGGGTTCCCTGAATGCGGCTGCCATTCAGGACAATCGTGAGGCTGAAATTGATCTGCTGTACCTGTCTCCAGACGCAGCTAACGTGATTACGCTGTAAAATCCCCGCGTTGAAAACATCTGATTTGATTATTACTCAACTCCAGCAAGTCGAGTAATTGCGGATTGGCGGTTCAATCAGTCGCTGAGACCTTGGATTTATCAGGAAGCTTTAGGAAAACCACCGCCAAAGCGGCTATTAGAGACCCCAAGCCCATTACCAGGGCGACTGTAGATAGGCCGACTTCCGCGTTAAACAGCACGCCTGCAATCATCGGGGAAATCACTGCTCCGCCACGTCCTATACCAATAGCAAACCCTGTTCCGAAGGCTCTGACATGGGTCGGGAACGCGAATGCAAAAATGGAATAAAGACCGACAACCCCCGCATTGGTGCAGAAGCCTGCAATAGCGGCCAACCAGGCGATGCTAGTCAAATTGTCGGGTGCGTGACCAAAAATTGAGATGGTTACCACTGATGCCAGCAAAATAAGGATGGTCAGTCGCTTTAAGCCGATCCGTGGAGCTGCGAACCCAAAAAGTGCTCCTCCAATAGCGCCACCAACATTGGCCCATGTGAGCACAACAGCCGCCGATGAAGCGGCAAATCCCATATCCACGACGATTTTTGGTGTCCACTTCAGAATGAAGTAGAAAGTAGTGATGTGAAACAAATAGGCGAGGGTAACCAATAAGGTCGTGAGGTACATTTGCTTATTGAAGATATCAAACACCGAGAGCTTTGGGCTGTCAGCGGGCGGGGAGGGCAGGAATGTCCCAGCTTCCTGCCCAAGTTTTTTCAGGGTGTGATTTACTTTGGCCAAGGCGTCTTTAGGCTGCTTTTTTACCAGCCAATGCACCGACTCGGGAACCCAGAAATAAACCAGTGGAATGAATAACAGAGTCGCAAATCCGCCCAGATAGAAAACGGATCTCCAGTCGTAAATTTTTAGCAAAGGGGCAATCAGGCTTCCACAAATAATTCCGCCAATTGGATAACCGATAACTACCCAGGACAGCGCAATAGTTCTACTTTTTGCGTTTGAAAACTCGGCGGCTATGGGCGTAATTGCCGCCAGCATGCCTCCAATACCGAAGCCGGTGATGACTCGCCAAACAGAAAGCCCGTAAATTCCATTAACAGTCGTGACCATAAACATGCCGATGGTCATGAGTATCAGGCACAAAAGGACAGTCTTACGTCGGCCGATGCTATCGGCCATGCCGCCCAGCAAGATAGAGCCGATACACATGCCGATTAATTCCATCGACAGGACGATACCCAGAGCGGCTCGACTAATGCCCCATTCTTCGGAAATGCCAGGGGCTGCGAAGCTGATTGCCAGTATGTCAATGCCGTCCAGTGCGTTGAGTCCGACCGCAAGTATAACGACCAGTATCTGCCAGTGAGTCATTGGTTTTTTTTCTAGAAGATCAATGGGGTTATTCATGGGTCGCTCCGTCATGGGCTGCATAAAATTATTAGTATTCAATACATACTATAGGTGTTAATTTAATTCGGCCAGATCTTCGTAAGGAAGACCAACATACTGATTGGCTATGACTTTCAGGCCTTCCTCTGTGTTGAGGTAGTAATCCAGTTCGGATTCCATAAAGCGTGAGAACGTGAGGCCGGGCATACCGCCAAGCTCAGCTTCACCAAAGTTATGTAGCATGTTCGACATCCACCAGGAAAAGCGCTCGCCGTGCCAGACCCTGCGCAGTGCGATCCTGGAATACTGTTCAACGCAACCCATGTCCTGATCCTGATAAACGCGACAAAGAATTTTGAACAAGGTAGCAACGTCTGATGCTGCCAGATTCAGCCCCTTGGCACCGGTGGGCGGCACTATATGCCCCGCATCTCCTACCAAAAATAGCCTTCCATATTGCAATGGCTCACACACAAAGGATCGCAGTGGCGCAATACTTTTTTCGATACTGGGACCGGTAACCAGTTTTGCGACGGCATCAGGCGGTAGCCTCAACTTGAGTTCCTTCCAGAATTCGTCATCGCTCCATTTCTCCAGTGTATCTGTGATGGGTACTTGCAAATAGTAGCGCGAGCGAGTGGCTGAACGCATGCTGGCAAGTGCGAACCCGCGCTCGCTTTTGCAATAGATCAGTTCATCGCTGACAGGTGGCGTGTCACTTAATAGCCCCAGCCAGCCGAACGGATAAACGCGCTCGTGTTCGGTTCGACATTCCTTGGGGATTGATTGCCGGGAAACGCCATGAAAGCCGTCGCAACCAGCGATGTAGTCGCATTCCAATTCATAGGCTTCACTCTGGTAGGTAAAACTGACTTTGGGTTGCGCGGATTTCAGATCATGAAGTGCTACGCTTTCGGCGTGATAAAAGGTTTTGAATCCGGCTTCTTCACGCGCTTTCATTAAATCCCGTGTAATCTCGGTTTGGCCATAGCAGACAACTGCTTTTCCATCTGTCAGCTTTTTCAAATTGATTCGTGTACGCTTCCCATAGACCGCAATATCAAATCCGTCATGGATACTGCCCTCGCGATCCATTCGCTCGGCCACACCGGCTTTCCGAACTAGGTCGGCAAAGCCTTGTTCGAGTATGCCTGCGCGAATACGACTTAAGACATAGTCGCCCGAAACCCGCTCTAGTATGATATTGCTGATGCCTTGCTTGCCCAGCAACTGACCCAGCAATAGGCCAGATGGCCCTCCACCAATGATCGCGACATTTACTTTGAGCTTTTTCATGTGTGGATTCCTGGCTGAACTGATGGCTTTTGGAATGTTTATAGATCAATGACCAGCTGCTTCGTCTTCGATCGGGAACAGCAGGGCGTAAATTGGTTGTTGGCCGCTTGCTCTTCCGGCGTTAAATAGCTGTCCCGATGATCAGGAACGCCTTCCAAGACGCCAGTCACGCAGGTTCCACAAATACCCTGTTCACAGGATATAAGAATGTCTATTCCTGCTGAGCTCAAGGCCTGAACCACGGTTTGGTCTTTTTCGACGGTGACGACTTGACCGCTACTGGCAATCTTTATTTCAAAACGCTCATCGTCTTCGGCCTTGTTAACCTCGGCGCTAAACAGCTCGTAATGCAGATGATTTTCTGGCCAGTCGATACTGCGTGCTCTGAAAAGTACCGCATCAATAAAGCGTTTTGGTCCGCAGACATAAAGGTGGCAATCTTGTTGTGGTGTTACCAGCAGATCGTCTATCTGAAGCCTTGCGGAATCACTGAAATGGAATTTCACCCGGCTAGCAAAGGGACCTTGGGTAATTCGCTGTTTGAACGGCGTTCGCTTAGGTGAACGAGTGGCGTAGTGCATTTCAAATTCTCGACCACCAAGAGTCAACGCTTCGGCCATGGCGATAATGGGCGTGACGCCTATACCGGCAGCAAGAAGCAGCACTTTGTCTTCTTCGGCAAGTGGGAAGTGATTTCGAGGTGCGCTTATCTCCAGCAGCTGACCTTCCTGAAGCAGATCGTGCACCGCTATTGAGCCACCTCGCGAGCTGGGTTCTTTTAGAACGGCGATTTGATATCGATGAATTTCATCGGGGCTGTTACAGAGTGAATATTGGCGAATGATGCCGTTTGGCAAGTAGACATCGATGTGTGATCCAGCAGAGAAGCTTGGAAAGCTACCGCCATCTAGGGGCACCAGATCTATAACACAAACATCAGCTGTGTCGTAGAATTTACGGGAAATGTGTGATCTCAATTTCATAGCGATTAACTTAAGGGGTTATGTTTTGCGCATTTTGCTCTGCATCAATAATGCGATTTATAATTTTTCTTGACTGTACGCCACCGGCGTCAATATTCAGCATTAACAAAACTCGATCCGGGTTCTCCAGCAGGTTCTGCTGTTGTCGTTCGAGTATCTCCGAGTCTTCCGCAAAAATCCTTCCTTGTCCTTCACGAATAGTGGTCGTCAGATCGGCATCGGCTGGATTAAATTTACGCGCCATGCCCCAAAAATAATGTATGGATGTATCTGTTTCCGGGGTAATAAAGTCGGTTACGATGCTATACACTTTTTTATCATTAGGTGCCTCATAGCCGCCGTGCCCTGATAGCGCAACGCCCACCTCTATCATCACGTTACTGGGTGGCGTAAAGCGACAGATTTGCCAGCGATCTACCTTGCCTGAATCGGGCAGGTTGTGGCTGCGGAGTGCAACTTTCCAGAAAGGGGGCGGTTCGATGTCATTCATAAATCGACTTGTTATCACCATATCCCCGTCAACCTGGGTTTTACAGGGGGTTTCGTCGATTTCCTTTTGGCCTATGCTGGTTGCGTGGACGTAGGTTTCGTGGGTTAGATCCATCAGGTTGTCAATCATCAAGCGGTAGTCGCACTTGATGTGATACAGGCCGCCGCTAAAAGCCCATTCGGGATTGTCGTACCATTCCTGAACCGGGATCTTACTGGGGTCTGCTTTTTCCATGTCACCGGGCCAGAACCAGATAAATCCATAGCGTTCTTCCACCGCAAAATTCTTGATTGCGGGGAAGCCACCCACACGTTGTCCCGGCATTGAATGGGTCTTGCCATCGCAGCCCATGGTCAGTCCGTGGTAGCCACATACCAATTTCCCTTCGCACAGGTAACCCAAGGAGAGAGGTGCGCCTCTGTGAGGGCAGAAGTCTTCGACAGCGGCAACTTTCTGATTATCACCTCGAAACAAGACGATTTTTTTGTTGCACACAGTGCGCCCTAGAGGTTTGTCCTGGACTTCGGCGGACGTGGCTGCAACGTACCAGGTATTTTTGGGGAACATAGACTGCTTCTCTCGATGTTATGAATTTTATAATTAGTAAATGCAGAAGCTATTCTGCTTTTTTTGGAGATGATCTATTCAGTCTCCATAGTAGAAAGCGTCGCTTGGTCGTAGCGTTTACCGTGAATCTTCTCAACGCTGAATGCCTTATCCAGGCGATTAATGTCTGATTGTTCAAGCACTAGGTGTTGAGCCTGAAAATTTTCCAGTGCGTGCGAGGAGTTTGTGGTGCCTGGTATTACCGCTAACTGGGGATGCTTTGTAAGAATCCAGGCAAGCGCTATCTGCGCCAAGGAGCTGGACCTTGACTGCGCAATCTCTTCCAGTGTGCCTAACAGCGTCAGATTTGATGAAAAATGTTCGTCGCTGAAGCGAGGCATGGAGATGCGCAGATCACCAGCCGAAAGGCTTTTGTTGTCCTGGAGTTTTCCCGTTAAAAATCCACGCCCAAGGGGACTAAAGGCTACGAAGATAACCCCCAGCTCTTTACAGGTCGGAATGATGTTATCTTCCGGATGTCGGGTCCACAAAGAGTACTCGGATTGCAGTGCGGCAATGGGGTGAATAGCCTGAGCGCGTTTGAGCGTCGAAACAGAAACTTCTGATAAACCTATGCTGAGGATCTTCCCTTCCTGAATAAGATCCGCGAGAGTACCAATCTGGTCTTCCAAAGGGATTTTTGGATCGACACGATGAAGGTAGTACAGATCAATGTGATCAGTCTTTAAGTTGGTTAAGCTCTCTTCGCAGGTTTGTCGAATCCGTGCAGGGCTGGCGTCCTGAAAGCGCTTGCCATCCGGCCCGCGGATTAATCCGCACTTGCTGGCCAATACAAAGGCATTCCGCCGTGAAGACAGGGTTTGACCGATCAGTTTTTCGTTTTCGCCAAAACCATAAAGCGCTGCTGTATCGAAAAAGTTGTAGCCGATATCAAGGGCTGTGTGCAGCGTGCGTACGCAATCTTCCTTTACGGGCTTCCCGTAGCCATGCGACATCCCCATGCATCCCATCCCCAGGGGGTTTACTATCGAGGAGCCTATTTTTAGCGTCTTCATTGAGGCTCCAGTAAAACGAGACCGGCACCTGTATTCGAGATAGGTGCGTGATAATGCTTATGCAAGGTTTTCACCTTATCGCCCAATGCGCCGCGCATAACCATCCACATGATTGTTTCAATCCCTTCGGTACCCGCGCGGCTCATAATGTCGGTGTTACTCAGACGCGTGAAGGCCTCCGGGTTATGGATAATGTTTTCCATGCATTCGATATCGAAATCGGTATTGATGATGCCGGCCCTTTGTCCCTGAAGTTGATGGGACATGCCGCCGGTTCCGACCAGTACAACGTTCATGTTTTCGGGGTAGCTTTGAATTGCCTTACCCAATGCTTGGCCGAGTCGGTAGCATCGTTTGGCTGAAGGTACGGGATGTTGAACGGTATTTACGGCGAGTGGAATTGCTTTGATGGGCCACTCATCCATTTCCCCCCATAGCAGTGTCATGGGAACGATAAATCCATGGTCAACTAACATTTCCTGGCAGATGGTGATATCGAATTCATTGTCGACCAGCGACTCAATCAGATGCCAGGACAATTGCGCATCGCCATTAACGGAACCTTGAGTTTTCAATCCCCAGCCTTCGTCAGCAGTTTTATAGGCGTCAGATGCACCTATTGCAAAGGTAGGCACTGTATCCAGAAAAAAATTCAGACCATGGTCGTTGTAAACAATAATGACCAGATCGGGTTTTTTTTCCTCCAGCCATTGTCGAACGGGCACATAGCCATCAAAGAATCGCTTCCAGTAGGGATCCTGTTGTTGTTTATTGGCGATAGCCCTGCCTATGGCGGGAATATGTGAAGTGCTTATGCCACCAATTATTTTAGCCACCAAAGTATCCCCCAATGTCATCCAGCTTTTGCTGAAATCCAAGGCTATTGTTTTTCAAACGCTGTATAAACTCTTCAGTGGTGATGTTGCTCATGCGCGCGCAGGCATCCTGAACAGACATGCCGTGAAAAGTCGCAATCTTAGCCAGGTAGTAGATGTTTGCACCCAGCTCGAGTAGTCGGCCAAAATCTGCGTTTACAACGGCTGATTTTTCTTCCTGGTTGAGTCCATATTTATCGCAATAGGCGCCCATATCACGAGCGAATTCCTCACGGCTTTTTGCCTCGTTAAAAGAGAACGCCATCTTATTTATCTGATAGCCTCTGTTTGATCGCTCACCATTGAATACGTGGGTGCCCGGAATATTTTCATAGTCGTGTCTGGACCACACCATGGGAATTTCCTCGCCTATTTGAATTGGCTATTAATTCGGTCGAGTGTCTGAATCGCGCTCAAGCACTGAGCAACGCTGGCATTTGGCTCGCGCCTTTCGACTATTGCAGCAATAAACTCTCTGTCACAGAGTTCTATGCCATCAAGGGAAACATCCACCTGACTTACATCTATTTTATTTTCCCGACCATCAAATAGATCGTCGTAGCGTGCAAGGTAGGTTCCCTTGTCACAGATATAGCGAAAGAAGGTTCCCAGTGGTCCATCATTGTTGAACGACAAGGAAAGTGTGCATATGGCCCCTGAGGGCACCTTCATGCCGATGCTCATATCCATGGCAATGCCGAGTTCAGGATGGATTGGCCCTTGCAATCCGTGAAGCTCTGAAACCCGTTCACCGGTTTGATATTGGAAGAGGTCCACAGTGTGACAGGCGTGATGCCATAGGAGGTGATCGGTCCAGCTGCGTGGATTCCCCAGCGCGTTGGTGTTGGTGCGTCGAAAGAAATAAGTCTGCACATCCATTTGCAGTATCTTGAGTTCTCCGGCTTGAATTTTTTTATGAATCCACTGGTGGCTGGGATTAAACCGGCGTGTGTGGCCAACCATCGCCACCAGGCCGGTTTGCTTTTGCTTTTCAACGACGGCGAGCGCGTCCTGAAGGCTATCTGACATGGGGATTTCGATCAGAACGTGTTTTCCCGCCTCCATCGCCTGGATAGCCTGCGTGGCGTGCATCTGTGTCGGTGTGGTCAGGATGACGGCATCAACGTCGGGCAATGCCAAGGCTTCCTCGTAGTTGATTGTCCAATGGGGTATCCCTCGCTTTTCAGCAAGCTCTCGTGTCGATGCTTCCTGGCGTCCAACCAGAGAAACCACCTCCACACCCGGAATTCGCGCTAATGCATCAAGGTGCTTGACCGCAAAGGCGCCTACACCCGCCATACATAGTTTCATATTCTTTCCTCTATAGAAGCCTGGGCTATCAAATGCGTCAATGGGCCAACCAGGTGCCTAGCCGTTTGAATACCTCAAGTGTGTTTCCGGAGAATATTCGGGCCTTCTCTTCAGCAGACAGCTTGGAATTGTTATCGATATAGCGCTTGGTGTCGTCATAGTAATGGCCGGTCTCCGGATCTATGCCGCGCACTGCGCCAATCATTTCTGATGCAAACAGGATATTCTTGACCGGAATGACATCCAAAAGCAGGTCGATTCCAGGTTGATGATAAACACAGGTATCAAAATAGATATTGTTGAGTACTTTCTCTTTCAGATTGCCAAAGCCTTTATCCTGCGCGATGCCCCTAAATCTTCCCCAGTGATAAGGCACGGCGCCACCACCGTGCGGAATGATAAATTTGATATCCGGGAAGTCCTTAAAAACATCGGAATACAAGAACTGATCAAAGGCGACGGTGTCGGCGGATAGATAGTAAGCACCGGTAGTGCTAAAGCAGCAGTTGCAGGCTTCACTGACATGGATCATCGCCGGTAGTTGATACTCAACCATTTTTTCATAGAAGGGGTACCAACTCTTATCGCTAAGTGGTAAGTCTTTCCAATAGCCCCCGCTAACATCCGGATTCAGATTGAACCCGACAAAGCCCATCTCGACACATCTTGCCAGCTCGGGAATGAGGTCACGCGGATTCAGATTGGCAGATTGTGGCAGCTGCGCAACGGGCGCAAAATTTTTCGGGTAGAGCTGGCAAATGCGATAGATGAGATCATTTTGATGCTCTGTCCAGTATTGACTGGTATAGCGATTGCCAAGGTGGTGACCCATCCAACTTGCTCTTGGCGAAAAAAGCGTTAGATCTGTCCCCCGTTCCTTTTGTAGTCGCAGTTGATTTTTCTCAACACTTTCACGCAATTGGTCTTCGCTGATGGTGATGACACCCTTGCTTCCTTTGTAGGTAGGGTCAGCTCGCACAGCCAACTTTTGGCTTTCGCGGTAATCTGCTACTTGTTGCGGAAAGGTTGTGTAGTGTCCATGACAATCAATAATCATCACAGGTTCCTCAGTACAAATTACTTTGGCTATTCGGACAGGTCATCAATATGCTCGATATAGGTCAGGCCGTGTTCAGCCAGTCGTGGTCGCATGTTGTAGAGATCCAGGCCGAGTGTTCCGGACGCCAATGTCGCCCGCTTTTCCGTTTCCAGGGCTTCCCGTTTTTGTGAGGCGATCAGTACCGATTCTGCGTTCTTTCTGGGTACTACTACCACACCGTCATCGTCGGCAACTATGACATCGCCTGGGTGAATAATTTGCCCGGCGCAAATGATTGGGATATTGACGGAGCCCAGAGTATTCTTCACCGTTCCCCGAGCTGAAATCGCCTTTGACCACACCGGAAAATGCATTTGCTCCAGCGTACGAACGTCGCGCACACCCGCGTCGATTATCAGACCGCGAACACCTCTTGCTTGCGCCGAAGTTGCCAGTAGATCACCAAACATGCCGTCATCATTGTCAGTTGTGCAGGCGACAACCAGAATGTCCCCCGGGCGGCATAGTTCAATAGCCACATGGATCATCCAGTTGTCGCCGGGTTGGGCCAGTATCGTAATAGCACTTCCGGCAATGCCTTCGCCGCGATAGATGGGACGCATCCAGGGCTTCAGTAACCCCGTGCGACCCTGGGCTTCGTGAACGGTCGCCACGCCAAATTTTGCCAGTCCATTGACCAGGTTTTCATCGGCACGGTGAATATGCTTAACGGCAACTGTCCTCATAGTGAGTTCCATATAGGCTATTGGTGAGTGTTGGCTAGTTTTCAAATCCGTATAGCTTTTCTGGATTTTCAACAAGTAATTTGCTTTGCAGTTCCCTTGTGTTGGCCATTAGGGGGATGGAATTTACCAGCAAGGTATCATCCGGTGTATCGGGTTCCATATTGGGGTGTGGCCAATCGGTGCCCCACAAGACTTGTGACGGGAAGTGTTCAACAAGATATTTTGCGTAGGGGATGACATCTGTATAAGGTGCTCCGAATTTCGTCAATCGCTCAACACAGCTGACTTTTATACAGTTATCCTTGCGCTCTTGCAGCAGACGACAAATGCGCTGGAAGTTTTCACTTTCCAACCCCTGGGTGACATCAGGTCTGCCCATATGGTCGATGACCAGGGGCGTAGGCAGGTCGTGCAAAATCCCTTCGATATTAGCCAGATTTTCCGATTCGAAGTACACTACGATATGCCAGCCAAGCCGGGCAACTTTATCGGCTATTTTCAAATAGGTTTCTTTGGGTTTTACATCAACCAGGCGCGGCAGGAAATTAAACCTTATGCCTCTGACGCCAGCGTCATGCAGCTCGCGCAGTTGGTTGCTGTTGATGTCTTCGTCAACAATCGCCACGCCTCGATAACGACCTTGGGCGTCTTTCATCATGTCCAACATGGCGCTGTTGTCCGTTCCGTGGCAGCTCGCTTGTACCAATACCGCTCTTTCAAAGCCCAATTTTTGATGCAGTGCAAACAGATCCTGTTTCGGTGCATCGGCGGGTGTATATTTACGAATGTCAGAGTAGGGAAATCGGGACGCGGGCCCAAACACATGGCAATGCGCATCGCAGGCTTTCGGCGGTAGCGTAAAAGTTTGAGGTATGTTGCTATTCGATGTCATTCAGCTGGACCCTTCACATATATCTACTCAAAACGGCAATTGTTCACTGGGAATGAAAAGTTCGCCCCTGGAAAGCAGTCGCGCTGTTCGAATAACGCCTGCGTTTTTTATATGTATTTGACTGCCGGCGACTTCAGTTTCGAGGTTGACAGTAAATTCCCCGGATGGATGCTCTACGGACAATCGGAACAGATTATTGCTTTCTTTCTCGCGCGGCATAGCTGCTACCGATTCACACAGGGTACCTGGAATAACACAGGCAGTTGCCACGGATACAGCACCCAAAACACCTATGGCGGCATGACACTTGTCGGGAATAAACGTGCGAGTTGATACTACGCCGCCATTCGCAGGTTTGGAAATCAAGCACATCTTGGGTACTGCCATGCGCGAGACATCTCCCAGATTCATCATAGGGCCCAGCTTCATTCGCAGGTCATAAATGCGTTTTAGTAATGCTTGATTATTGTTGAGCTCTTCCGGTGACTCGGTGCCTGATATCCCCATACTCTCGGCGGCAATTATCGCAACGGGCATACCGTTATCAATGCAGGTTACTGCTACACCGTCCACGACATCTCTGGGATTGCCGGTTGGAAAGAGTTGACCGCAGGCGGAGCCAGCCAGGTTGGAATAGTTGCAGATAACGGGGGCGGCGGTTCCCGGAACTCCATCAATCCTCGTGCTGCCCGAGTACTCGGGTTTACCACCGGGCGTTTGCACAATGAGTTCACACTCATTGTCGCTATTGACCATATAAACCCGAATTTTGGTGATGTCCGTATCGGCCCTAATCATCCCGGTTTCCAGCGCAAAATAACCCACGCCTGAGAGAATATTTCCGCAATTCGGACGGGTATCCACAGAGTCCTTACCCACTACCACCTGGGCAAACAGAAAATCCACATCCATACCGGGCCGCGTGGATTTCGAAATGATCGCAACCTTGCTGGTCAGTGGATCCCCTCCACCCAGCCCGTCAATTTGACGCTCCCCCTTACCCATGGCTGCTATCAGCAGCGCATTCCGCTCCAACTCGTTTTTGGGCAGATCTTCCGCGTTAAAAAAAAGCCCCTTTGAGCTTCCCCCGCGAATCTGAAAAAAGGGTATGGCAATCAGGGGCATAGTCGTAGGGTACTTGGGGTGACTGTTACAGGGCCGACTGGGCCTGAGGCACCAGGCAGCGTGAGTCAGTATGTCGCGTGACCGTTTATCAGACCAATTTCTTTTGTTGCTAAACCCATGAGAAATTGTTTTCTGTTTGTTGTGGGGTCGGTTGGCGGGGCTGTGTATAATGCCGAAACCTGATGGCGGAAATAACTTTTTGTTGTCTATATTGGATTTGAGGGTGATCTCGTGAGCGACAGTTCTTTGGGTATTCCTGATCTCAGTCTGAGACATCTTAAAGCCGCGATGCTGGTGGCCAAGTACAGGAATCTTACCAAGGCAGCCGTCCAGCTCAATCGTTCGCAATCGGCCATCACCAAGGCGATTAACGAGCTGGAGGCGGATCTGGGTTTGAGGATCTTTGAGCGAACACCGCTAGGCATGATTGCGACCACGCGGGGCGCGATCCTTGTGCAACACGTGGAGCGTATGGCGTCCGAATTCAAAGCCGCCTCCAATGCGTATTTGGATTATAAAAAGGGGGCGAGGCAGCAACAAAATTCGATCTTTTTAATGGAGGTAAGCCACAAACGCCTGGCTGCCATCATTGCCATTCACGATTACCGGGATGTGGCTATGGCCGCAGACCGACTAAAGATAACCAAGGCCGCAGTCTATACCTCCCTCCGTCAGGTGGAGGAGTTGCTGGAGCTGCCGTTATTTGAGAGAAGTCCTTACGGGTTTTCCAGTACGTCTTATTGCAGAATATTGGTCAAGCATTTGAAGCTGGCATTTTCCCAGCTTCGCCACGGTTTGGATGAGTTGGCGAGTTTCGATGGCGTGACTACCGGGCACCTTGCTATTGGCACCTTGCCTTATTCTCGAACGATACTGACGCCGCGTGCGATTAACAGGCTGCTTGATCAATATCCCGGAATAAAAATAAGTACCGAAGAGGGGCCTTACAACCTGCTAGAGGCGGCCTTGCGCTGCGGAGAGCTGGATTTGATTGTGGGCGCAATTCGTCCAGTGGGCAGTAAAGAGGGGCTGATCGCTGAAAAATTATTTGAAGACAGGTTGTCGGTGATCGCCCGCAAGGGGCATCCACTGGAGTGCAAAGCTGATTTATCCTTCGATGAATTGGAGCACTACTCATGGGTGTTGCCCGCAACCGGTACGCCCTCGCGTCTGATTTTTGACAAAATTCTTCAGAATGAAGGCGTACAAACACCCTCGTCAATCATCGAGACCAGTTCTCTGGCAAACGTCAGGGGATTGTTGTTGGAGACTGACAGATTGGCACTCCTTTCTGAGCACCAGATTTTTTACGAAAAAAAATATGGATTGCTGGTGGCGCTACAGATAGATTTGAAAGACACCTTTCGGCCAATCGGAATTACACTGAGGGCCCATACGCCACCTTCTTCAACGGCTGAGTTGTTTATTCACTGTTTAAAACAGGTAGTGGATGACATTGCGGGTCCGGCTACCTATCCGCAGTGATGACGCCTACTATTTAAGCCATGGCGCCCCTGGTGGGCGCTATTCTTACTTCCATCACAGAAAAATCCTATCGATTTGCTTATCCTCTGCGCCGCTTGTGGCGTCCGCCCAGGCATTTACAAAAAAAATTTGTCGGCAATTATTTAAAAAGGATATTCACATGAAAAACCTGTTAACAAGCCTGCGCAGGCTGGTGGCCCTTGTTGGGATGTTTTGTCTTGCCAATGCGGTGTGGGCTGATGTGACCAGCAACCAGGGCGTTTATCTGAAAACGGCCAAAGGCTTCACCCAACTCGCAGCGCTCGAGAATATGAATGGGCTGGAATACGATTTCAGTCGCCATTTGCTCAAGCTGCCGGTTGCTGAGGGTGATGATCTGGAGATCACCCTGGTGATTCACCAAACGGAATTTTCGCCCAACTGGGCAGGTTATGAAGTGCGCGATATGGAGTCGCCCGCTGCCGGTCAGCGGCTCACGCCCACCAAGGTAGAAGAATTGGCCGAAAACAAGTATCAAGTCAGTTTTACACTACCAGCGCGCAATCAACACTTTTTGTTGATAGATACGGGGTGTTGCCGCCAGTCCCAGGTCTATGGTTTGGCACTGACGGATACGCACAAAGCCCTGGCTCGTATCTTTGCCGACGAATCCCAAAACCCGGTATCCGCCGAATATGTGCTTGCCAATATCCTGCGCGGCGCACCCGATGACGAGCAGATCAAAACCCTGCACGCCAAGTGGCAAGGCCGTATTTCCCAGGAAGCCGCCTCAGAGCTATTCGCCCAAATCAAATCTGCCTGGCAGGATTACGAAAAGGCCGAGCAGCCTGCCAAACGCCTTGAAGCATTGGAGGTGGTGCAGTCCTTGAGTCAGCGTTACGTGGATGACTACACTCAGGGCGGCGAGCTGGCAGAGGTCAAAAAATACCTTGCTTTGGCGACCGAAAAGCTCAAAATCTGATTCCCTCCTGCAACCTTCTTAAAGAGCCGCGATGGAAGTTTCAATTGAGCTGTTAGCGGCTCTATTTTTTGTCGCGGCTCTGGCGGGCTGGGTGGATACCCTGGCTGGTGGTGGCGGCTTGATTACTGTGCCCGCGCTGTTGCTCACGGGAATGCCGCCGGTCATGGCGCTTGGTACCAATAAGCTTCAGGGCGTAGTGGGTACGGCTACCGCCAGCTTTTACCTGCTGCGCTCCCGAGCCCTGGTTTGGCGCAACATA
Organism: uncultured Cellvibrio sp.; assembly: GCA_965652595.1. GTDB lineage: Bacteria > Pseudomonadota > Gammaproteobacteria > Pseudomonadales > Cellvibrionaceae > Cellvibrio. The sequence continues at coordinate 38,686 of CBFGWO010000003.1, forward strand.
AAAGCCCTGATGCTTTTCGCGCTGTTCGGCGCGGCCTTGGGAACCTTGCTGGTGCAATTTATCGACGCCAGTGCCCTGATGCTGATCGTGCCCTTTGTGTTGGGCATAATTGCCGTTTATTTTCTCGTGCTGACCTTTGTGCCCGGTATCGAGGGACGTGAGCGGTTGTCAGATACCCAATTTCGTCGCTGGTTGGTACCGGGTATCGGTTTTTATGACGGCATGTTTGGGCCGGGCACAGGTTCGTTTTTTTCTCTGGCGGGCAGCTATTTTCGTGGTCAATCGGTAGTAGAGGCCAGCGTTAACGCCAAGGCACTGAACTGCGCTACCAACCTCGCGTCTCTGGCGGTATTCGTGGTTGCTGGCCAGCTAGTCTGGTTGGTAGGCGCGGTCATGGCGCTGGGGCAGATCCTGGGTGCCTGGTTGGGTGCGCGCAGCTTGTTGAAGGTAAATCCCACCTATCTAAAGCTGATGATAGTGACTGTGTGTCTGCTGATGCTGGTGCGTTATGTCGTCTATATCTAATTGTTTTGTTTGATGTTTTTTGCTTGGTGATAGTTTTTTTGTGGTCTGCTGGCGGAAATCTCTGCCTGAATCGTCCTAGTAGACCAGCCCGAAAATAATAACGTTCAGGTTCGCCATGCCAAACGATGATAATGTCCACAGCCTATTTCTAAAGATTCGAAAGAGCCTGGCGAGGGTCGCTTCGTCTATCGCGCCTCCCAAGGAAATTGAAGATATTGTTCAGGAAACCTATGTGCGGATATGTGAAGTCTCCAGGGAAGAGTCCATTAACTGCCCCAAGTCTTTTATGTATCGGGTGGTCAGAAACCTGGCGTTGGACCATATAAAGCGGGCAGAGACGCGCTTGTCTGTGAGCCTTGATGATCAGAGCGACGATATTAGCCGGGTGCTGGAAAGCCACAATGGCGACGTGGTTTTTCAGGAGGCGGCAGCTAAGGAAGAGTTTGAGTTGTTTTGCAAGGCAGTGCGTCAGCTTCCTGTGCAGTGCAGGCGTGTGTTCGTATTGAAGAAGGTCTACGGTTACAGTCAGAAAGAAATAGCCCAGGATCTGAATATCAGTGAAAGCACCGTGGAAAAACACATCGCCTTTGGAATAAAACGTTGTAGCCATTTTATGAATTTCCATAGTGAAAACACGCATAGCGATCTACAAAGAAATTCAGCGAAAGAGGTATACCATGAGTAATGTGCTGAATTTTCCCAATCAGGAGCGGCGTCTTGACGAAGCCAGTTTGTGGATTGCGCGGATAGACAGAGGTTTGACAGAAAGCGAAACCACGTTGTTGATTGCTTGGCTAAACGAGAGTTCTGAAAACGCTCAAACCCTTTTGGAGCTAGCCGCCCTTTGGGACAAAATGGATCGTTTGTCCCTTCTTTCTGAAGTCTTTCAGGTTCAGCCCAAAAAGCCGAGCCATTGGTTCAGGTATGCGGCAGCATCCTTCCTGCTGGTTTTGATGGCGGGGATATTTTTTGGTTTTGCACTTGTGTCGCCCGAGGTTAACTATTCCACAGAGGTTTACCAAACGGCCGTTGGCGAGCAGCGAAAAGTGATCCTTCAGGATGGATCAACGCTAATGCTGAATACCAGCACGGAGTTAAATGTTCATTTCTCGTCTGATCAGCGACTGTTGGTGCTAAAGGCCGGTGAAATTCACATTAAAGTGAAGCACGATGCATCCCGGCCGCTCAGGGTTGTGGCGCGTGACAAGCTGGTGCAGGCGGTGGGTACGGCATTCGACGTGCGTATACTCGACACCCTGGAAGTTAAGCTTTGGGTTACGGAAGGGCGAGTCCTGGTAACTGACGGAAGCGAAGTGGCAGACCCGCTGTCCGCCAAGAAAATTCAGTTGCCTAAAGACAGTATGTCGGTATCAAAAGGCGAACTGGTGGTGCTGTCTGATGCCAGCAAACACATCGAAAAGGTCAGCGAGAGCGATATCAGTAAGCGCTTGGGTTGGCACCAAGGCAACATTGTTTTTCGTGGTGAAACGCTGGATGAGGCTATTCAAGAGTTTAATCGCTACACGGATACGACTTTCGTGATTGGCGATGAGGCCTTGAAGTCCGTAAGAATAGCGGGTGTTTTTAAGATCAGTGATTCCACCACCACGCTGCTATCAACCTTAAAAAACAATTTTTCAATTGATCATGAATTTACCAGTGACAACAAAATTTTGTTGATGGCTGCTTCTTCGTCTTCCAGCAATGATTTTTAAAAAATATAACAAATAACTCAGCGGAAAAAAGCAAGCTATGTGCGTAAATGCGGTATAGCGAATGGTGGAAAAATAGCGTTCGATCGTCTTATAAGGGCAGAGTTAACAATTCGCTGCAAGGTATGAATGGTCGGGCCATGGTTCGATATTCAGTCGCAAGCTATTTGATGCTTGGTGCATCTTTAGTGATGGCTGACGGCGAGCTATTGTCAAAAAAATATGACTTCAACATACCAAAAGAACGAGCTGATCTTGCTCTGACTAGCTTTGCCCAACAAGCTGATTTAACACTCATTTTTCCGTATGACAAAATCAAGGGTATTACCGCTCAAGGCTTGTTTGGCACTTATTCCGTTGAGGAAGCAATAGAGAAGCTGCTTCTGAATACCGGGCTAAAAATGGTAGTTGGCGTCAACGATCAGCTCATGATTATCCAAGATACTAATAATCAGGAGTTTGTTGATATGCCGAAAAAATCAAAATTGTCGACGGCAATCGTCGCTATTCTTTCCTCTGTTTTCGGGTCTCCGTATGTAAGCGCACAGGGTACCGGTTCCGGTGCCAATGACATGGACGAGGTTGTTGTTATAGGTATTCGTCAATCCATGCAGCGAAACATGGATATCAAGCGCGCGTCTTCCGGTGTGGTTGATGCCATTACGGCAGAAGACATTGGTAAATTCCCCGATTCCAATATTGCTGCATCTTTGCAGCGCGTACCGGGTGTGTCTATTCAACGTTCCGGTGCTCGCGGTGAACCTACCGGCATTACCGTGCGTGGTTTTGGTGGGGACTTCAACGAAACCCTGTTTGATGGACGTCGCATTTCGACGGCAGCAGGTGGCCGCTCGGTTGATTTTAGTACTGTGGGTGCGGATTTCGTTGGCGGCGTCGCGGTGATGAAAACGCCTGATGTGACTTTGTCCAGTAATTCCATTGGCGCAACGGTAAACATTCAATACCCGAAACCCTTCGATAGCCCCGGGCAAAAAATTGCGATATCGGCATCTGGCTCGATGCAGGATCAATCGGGGGATATTCAGCCAACCATTGGTGCGCTCTACAGCAATACTTTTGCTGATGACACGGTGGGTGTTTTGGTGAACCTGATTAACACCAGCCAGGAAACAGAAGCGAATCGTGTTTTTGTTTCAGGTTGGCAAGGTGGCTATCTGCGCGAGTGCCAGCAGACTTCCAGTTGTACCGATGAGCAAATGGATGAGCCGGGCACTATCGTCAGTTGGTATCAGCAGCAGTTTGGTGCTGAGCAGCATCGCACAACCGACGACCGAATCGACGGACGCATTGCTTTCCAATGGCGGCCCAATGATAAGTTGCTATTGACCATTGATGACAACTATTCGCGTCAGGATGTTGAAACCTTTAACTTTGGTGTTGGCGTTTGGTTTGACTTTAATGCCTTCCGCGATGTGAGCCTGGATAACAATGGCACTATTGTTGATTTTGTGAATCTTGATGACGTCATGAATTTGAACGCGGCTATCACCCGTTCATTGCTTGAGACCAATCAGATTGGTGTCAACCTGAATTATCAGGCAACCGATAATTTAAGCTATGTTTTTGACTTTTCTCACGCGAAGAGCGAACTCAATCCAGACGGTCGCAACAGTACTGATAGTATGGGAACGGGTTACGGTGGCGATTTAGGTTGTGATATGGGCGTTCGTGTGCTGGGTGATAGTAGCGACACCTTGCCACAGATGAGTACCTATGGGCCGGGTTGCGACGAGTCACGGGTGAACGATACCTCTGTTATTGGTTCGCACGTTATCGTGCGCATGCGGCAAGAAAATACCGACACCATCAATCAAGGAAAGTTTGTTACCAGCTGGAGCGAGGACAATCTCAAAATTGATGCCGGTATCTCTATCGTTGATGATACCTTCACGCTGCAAAACAGTAATACCTTTGCCAATAATTTCTGGCAAACCTGGGCGGGTTATGGCGCGCCTTCGGGCAGGAGTACAGGCCTGGTTTTGCCAGCCGATATGCCTCGCAGTTATGTCAGTACCTCGGATTTTATTCCGGGCTTTTCGGGCGACGAAGCCTTGATGCCAGAGCTAATGGCGTTTAACCCCATGGATGCCTACGCGTTTCTTGAGGGGCAGGGCAACCCGCAAACCACCAATATCCCTGGCTACAACTACGACTGCTGCGGTACCAACTACACAGGTACTCTGGCGTTGGCGCTGGATCCAGGCAGCGTGCAGGATATAAACGAAACAACCATGGCGCTCTTCCTGAAAGTGGGTATTGATACCCAGATCGGAAATTTGCCATTCCATATCAACGCCGGTATTCGTGAAGAAAGAACCGAGGTGACCTCCAAAGGTATAGGCCGGGTTCCTACCCAGTTGACCTTGAGTGATGCAGACCCAACTCTGCTGTCCACGACCTTTTCAGCATCACAACCCATATCGACTTCTCACGACTATTCCTTCCTGTTGCCCAGCTTTGATTTGAAACTGGATTTAACGGACAGTCTGATCTTGCGTTTTGATGCCTCGCGCACGCTGACCAGGCCAGCAATCAATCTGCTCACCCCAGTGCTCAATGTTGGCGCACTGCCGCGTGTAGGCGCCTTAAGTGCGACGGGAGGAAACCCGAAGCTGGAGCCTTTCCTGTCGGATAACCTGGATTTGGGATTGGAGTGGTATTACCTGGATACCTCCTACCTGGCAGCAAACCTTTTCTACAAGGACGTAACCAACTTTATCGTTCAGGGTACTCAGCGTCAGACTATTAACGACGTGATTGATCCCTCTACCAATATGCCAGCGGTCTATACCGTTACCCAGCAGGTGAATGGACCAAAGGCGCAGGTGCATGGCCTTGAGCTGGCGTGGCAGCATCTGTTTGGTGAAAGCGGTTTTGGCTTTAACGCCAACCTGACGCTGGTGGATACCAATAAGCCCTATGATCGCAATGATTTAACGCAAAGTGGTTTTGCGGTAACTGGCTTGGCGGACTCCGCAAACTTTGTCGGGTTTTATGACAGAGATGGCTTTGAGGTTCGTGTGGCGGTCAACTGGCGGGATGAGTATCTACTGCAATTTGGTCAGGAGCAAAACCTCTCTGCCTTCGGCACTGAACCGACGTTCGTCAACGCCAGCACCCAGATTGATCTGAGTGCCAGCTATAAGTTTACCGATCGGTTGAATGTATTTTTTGAAGGTACCAACCTGACCAACGAAACCATGAGCACCCATGGACGTTATGACAATCAACTGTTAAACGTTTGGTCTTATGGTAGTCGTTACAAGGTAGGTGTTCGTTACCGCTTTTAAGCGTTAAGTGTGTGTTGGCAAGAGAATCAGTGGTAGCGACTGATTCTCTTGTCGTTTTTTAACAGAGTACAGAAGCTATTTGATGACACCTATAAAAAAAATTGTCATTGTCGGTGGTGGTACGGCGGGTTGGCTAACAGCCTGCGTTATTGCTGCCAGGCACAAAAGCCGAATGAGTAACGGCCTCCAGGTTACCCTTATTGAGTCGCCCGATGTACCGATTATCGGTGTGGGTGAGGGCACTTGGCCCACCATGCGCAGCACTCTGTCACGTATTGGTGTGTCTGAAACTGAGTTTTTCCGGCAGTGTGACGCCTCCTTTAAACAGGGTGCGGTCTTCGCGGGCTGGACGACGGGTGAAGCAAATGATGCCTACTTTCATCCGCTGATGTTACCCCAGGGATTCTCCCAGATTAATCTGGTTCCTCACTGGCTCCACCAAGCGCGTGGCCAGTCTTTTTGTGATGCGGTTTGTCCTCAGGCGGTCATCGCGTCGCAAGGGCTTGCGCCCAAGGCAATTAATTCCGCCGAGTTTGAGGCTGTTGCCAACTACGCCTATCACCTGGATGCGGGAAAGTTTTCCGGATTTTTGCAGCGACACGCCTGCGATACACTTTCGGTGAAACATCAGTACGCCAATGTCACTCAGGTAACAATGACCGACGGTGGTGACATCGAAAAGCTCTTGCTGGATTGCGGCGAAGAAGTGGCAGGGGATTTGTTTATTGATTGCACCGGTTTTAAAGCGCTGCTTATCGGCGAGGCCATGGGTGTTGGCTTTAAGGATTGCAAAAGTGTGTTGTTTTGTGATTCTGCGCTTGCGGTGCAAGTGCCTTATGACAATGAGTTGTCACCTATCGCCAGCCAGACTATCTCCACCGCTCAATCTTCCGGTTGGACCTGGGATATCGGCTTGTCCAGCCGCCGAGGTGTTGGCTACGTCTATTCCAGTCAGCACATCAGTGATGCTGACGCAGAGCGGGAACTGGCGGCTTATATCCAACAAGACCCTTCAAAGCTGGGGGTTCGCAAGATTCCTATTCGCTCCGGCTATCGCGAAACCTTTTGGAAGGGAAATTGTGTTGCGGTGGGTCTATCTGCCGGATTTTTGGAACCGCTTGAAGCTTCGGCAATCGTGATGATTGAGCTCTCTGCCAAGATGATTGCGGAGCAAATGCCGGTATGTCGTGAAGTAATGGACGTTATCGCAAGTCGTTTTAACTCGACTACCGCTTACCGCTGGGGAAGGATCATCGATTTTCTGAAGCTGCATTATGTGTTAACCAAACGTCGCGACACAGATTTCTGGCGTGATAACCTGAACCCTGAGTCGATTCCCGAACGGTTGAAAAATTTGTTATTGCTGTGGAGCTATCAGTCGCCCTGGTTCCATGACGAATTCAACCAGGTCGAGGAGGTTTTTCCGGCGGCGAGTTATCAGTACGTGCTTTATGGCATGCAGTTTCAAACCTTGGTTGAACCCGAAGCCCTAACAGCTAGCTCGTCACAGGCGGATCGCTTTTTTCGCGAAAACGCCAATCTGACCCAAAAGTTGCGCGCGCGCTTGCCGTTTCATCGCGACCTTATCCGCAAAATACAAAATCAGGGAATACAGCCCATTTGAATCGCCTTTTTTCGGAGCCTAACCGTGTCTCGTTTCGAACTACTGAATAACCGTCAGCACCAAAATTTGCGGATGATGCATGATGAGAAAACATTGCCTCACTTCACTCCCATAGTGGTCAGTGAATTTTCCAGCGCAGCCGCCTCCTGTCCCATTGTTTTTTTCAAGCATCCGGAGTCTGGGGAGTTTATCGCCGGAGCGATTTTTGCTTTTAAACCTGACGAGCCTCCGCTCAAGAATCCGGAGGAGCGCGGCGGTTTTGAGCCGCTTTTCTTTCAAAGTCGGGGCTTTTTTGTCACACAGGAAAGCGTTGCTATTGATCGCGAAGATCCGCGTTTCAGTGAAGATATGGGCGACTCGCTCTTTACTGAGACTCTGCAGCCCGCAGAATGCCTGCGTAAAATCCAAAATGCCCTGGGTGCGTTGCAAGTGGGTCAGGAAAAAACTCGCGAGTTCGTTCAGGCGATCATGAGTCACAAGTTGATCGAGCCCATCAACCTGACTTTTCAATTCGATCAAGGCGAGCCTATTACCCTACGCGGCTTGTACACCGTCAGTTTGGATGGGCTCAATCAATTGGACGGGGAAACCATAGCCAGCTTGTTTAAGGCTGGCTATTTGGAGCTGGTTTATTTGATGGGCTTCTCGCTGAAGCAGTTCAGCGTGCTTGCTTATCTCAGAAATGAGCAGCTGAAAAATCTTCAGTGAGGATCTGGTGTTAATACACCTCTCACCCTCAAGCCAGCGACCTGGGCTTTTCCTCGCCCTGATACATCGACAAGGTATAGCCATCCGGGTTATGGGTGGCGAGCAGGGCATCCTGTACCAGATCTTCCGGGTCGTCACCCGCGATCCAGTAGCGGCCTGCCCGGCGACGCAGTTGTTGGATTAGTGCCTTATTCGCCACTCAATCCCACATAGACCTCATGCACATCGTCGTCATTGTCGATGGCCGCGAGAAAGGCTTCCACCTCATCCAGCGCCTCGCCACTCAGGCTTACCGGGTTCTTTGGCCGGTAGCCCAGCTTGGCGCTGACGACAGTAAAGCCTTGATCCGGTAACGCCTTGGATACCAGGTCCAGATCCGTCAGGTCGGTATAAAAAGTAGCGCTGCCATCATCGGCCACTTCAAAGTCCTGGGCGCCTGCTTCAATCGCAGCCAGTTCAGCGTCGGCGTCCGCCTTGGCGGGGCTGGCTTCGATAATGCCCAGGTGGTCAAAGTCCCAGGACACTGAACCGGAGGAGCCCAACTGGCCTTTGCGAAAGAGCACGCGCATGGAGGAGATGGTGCGGTTTACGTTATCGGTTAAGCACTCGACGATCACCGGCACCTGGTGGGGCGCAAAGCCTTCGTACACCACTTTTTCGTAGCTGATATTGCCGTCGAGCTGGCCCGAGCCTTTTTTGATGGCACGCTCCAAGGTGTCGCGAGTCATGGAGGCCTTTTTGGCCGCTTCCACCGCCAGGCGCAGTCGCGGGTTCATGTCCGGGTCGGCGCCGTTGCGTGCGGCGACCATGATTTCCTTGGTGAGCTTGGTAAAAAGTTTACCCTTGGCGTTAGCGGCTTCTTCGCGGTGTTTAGCTTTCCACTGGGCACCCATGATCTGTCCTCCAGGCGATACGTGTTAGTTGCTGTGCAGCGCGGCGTTGAGTTGCAGCGCGCTCTTGTTGGTAACGGCTTCTACCCGGCCAGTGACCGAGTTGCGACGGAACACCAGGTCGGATTGTCCGGCCAGGTCGCGGGCTTTGAGGGTTTTGACTTCTTCACCCTTGTCGTCCAGCAGGCTGACCTTGGTGCCAGCGGTGATATAGAGGCCCGACTCCACCTTGCAGCGATCCCCCAGGGGGATACCGATACCGGCGTTGGCGCCAATCAGGGATTCCTTGCCCACCGAAATCACAATATTGCCGCCGCCGGAGAGGGTGCCCATGGTGGAGCTGCCGCCGCCCAGGTCGGAACCTGCGCCGACAAACACGCCCGCCGAGATGCGGCCTTCGATCATGGCCGGGCCTTCGGTGCCCGCGTTAAAGTTCACAAAGCCCTCGTGCATGATGGTGGTGCCTTCGCCCAGGTAGGCGCCCAGACGCACGCGCGCGGTGTGGGCAATACGCACGCCCTTGGGCACTACGTAGTTGGTCATTTTGGGGAATTTATCCACGCAGGCCACTTCGAGCAGTTCGCCATTCAAACGCGCTTGCAACTGGCGCTCGGGCAGTTCGGCCAGGTCGATAGCGCCCTGGTTGGTCCAGGCCACATTGGGCAGCACGCCAAAAATGCCGGTGAGGTTGGTGCTGTGGGGTTTAACCAGGCGGTGGGAGAGCAAATGCAGCTTGAGGTAGGCCTCGGGCACGGAGCTGGGGCCAGCGTCGGTTTCCAGTAGGGTGGCTACCAGCGGGCGCTGGCTGTTGCCCAATTGGCGTGCGATGGCGGCCTGGGTGAGGTCGCCTGCGGCGTTGAGGGCTTCTGCCAGTTTTACCGCTTGGTCGGTGCTCAGGGTTATGGCCTGGTTGCCGCCGCTGTAGCCGAGGATTGAGGCAACTGCCTGGGCGGTTGCGGCAGTGGGTTGCAGCAGGGGGCTGGGATAGAAAATTTCGAGCCAGTCGCCATTGACGTTTTGGGTGCCGACGCCGAGGCCGAGGCTGTAGAGTTGAGTCATAACGTGGGATTCCTGTAGTGCGGGCTTGTGCAATTGAAGCCGGGTTTAAAACAGCTGTTGGTAGTCCGCTTCGCTAAAGCCTGTGTGGCAGCGGTCGGCGAGTTCCAGCAGCGGGCGTTTAATCAGGGTGGGGTTGGCCACCAGCAGTTCTGGTGCGTTTTTTTCGCTGAGATTGTTGCGGCTGGCATCGTCCAGTTGTTTCCAGGTGGTGCTGCGCTTATTGATCAGGGCGTCAAGGCCTAACTGCTCCAGCCAGGTGCGCACCTGGGCTTGGTTAATACCATCGGTGCGAAAGTCGTGGAATTGGTAGTCAACGCCTTGGGCGTCGAGCCAGCGGCAGGCCTTTTTGACGGTGTCGCAATTCTTGATGCCGTAAACCTTGATCATGGGTCGATTTATCTTGGGCAATGGTTGCTGTTTCGGGGCCGCGAGAATAACAAACTTTGCCCGCTTTTTCAGGCCCGGGCTGGCCGGGATTAGTTGTCTACCAGACGAATCTCATGGGCTTCGATCAGTATGCGGCGTTGCTTGTACAGCAGGCTGAGGGCGTTTTTGTAGCTGCCCTTGCTGACGTTGTAGGCGGCGTAGATGGCCTCGGGCGGGCTTTTATCGGTGAGTTCAGAAACTCCACCCTGGGCGCGCAGGTGCGCCAGAATCTGCTCCGCTAGGGCGGGTTTGCCCTGGGCGGCTGGCGCTTGCAGGCTGATATCCAGCTTTTGGTCGGACCTAACGGCTTTGATATAGCCTTTAAGGCTTTCGCCGTAGGTGAGGGTGCGAAAGGCGTCGTCACGAAAAATCAGCCCCAGATGGGTGTGGTTGATCACCGCCTTGTAGCCCATATCGGTTTTGCCGCAAATCAGCAGATCTACCGCCTGGCCGGGTGTAAAGTTGCGGCTCTTTTCGTTGAGCCGGCGGTTAAGGCGCGAAGATGCGGTAATGCGGCCGGTGTAGGGGTCGAGGTAAATACACACCACATAGCGGCGGCCCACCTCCATGGGTTTATGCTGTTCGCTGTAGGGCACCAGCAGGTCTTTGGGCAGGCCCCAGTCGAGAAAGGCACCAGCGTCATTCACGTCCTTGACTTCAAGCAGTGCACACTCGCCCACGCTGGCCTTGGGGGTGAGGGTGGTGGCGATAACTTCGTCGTTGGAGTCCAGGTACACAAACACCTTGAGGCTGGCGCCAGGTTCAAGCCCTTCGGGGACATAGCGGCGCGGCAGGAGTATGCGCCCGAGTTCTCCGCCATCAAGCAGCATGCCAGCGTCTATGGGTTTTACAGCGGTGAGTTGGTTGGTCTGGCCGATTTTGATCATGGACGTGTCTTGTGAATTCGCGGGGAGGCCAGTTTAACAGCTTGTGGGGGAGTTTACTTTCGCCCAGGGCTCACTGGAGAATAGCCACACTTTTAACGGCATGGGTGTAAAAGCCTGCGCGAGTGGATGCTCCTTATGGATCTTTTTAGCTTTGATTTTCAACAACACCGATTTGTGCTGCGAGGCTCCAGTTGGAGCGGCATGGAAGAGCTGGAAGTCGATGGGCAGGTGCTGTCCCAAAAACGCAATCTGGGTTTTTCCAGTATCCACGAATTTTTTCTGGCGGATCTCGGCCAGTGTGAACTGGCGTTTACCATTGACATTCGTCGCGCATTAATTGCCTATCAACTCCGTGCCCAAGGGCAGGTGTTGGTGAAGGAAGTGACACCGCTGCACGAATCCTACACGCTCGCCCGACCCGCTCAGCAGGAAGACCTTGCCGAGGTCGAGCCTGCGCAACCTCAGGCCGATGCCAGCCTTGCTGAACCTCCTCGTCGGCAGGGTAATTGGATTGTTCTGGCAGGTGTTTTTTTCAAGCTCTTTAAGTCGGCCAAAGTATTTAAAGCAGCACTGGCGGCGGCGTCGGTATCCGTGTACTCGGTCATTTTCAGTATTGAGTTTGCGCTTGCGCTCATAGGCATTTTGGTTTTTCACGAGTATGGCCATCTGCGTGCCATGAAAAAATTTGGCATTCCCACCAAGGGCATGTACCTGATTCCTTTTGTTGGCGGATTGGCCGTGGGTGATAAACCGCGCAGCCGCTGGCAGGATGTGTATATCTCGCTGATGGGGCCAATTTACGGCCTGGCCATGACGTTGGTGTTTTACATCGGCTACCTGATTACCGATAGCCATTTTATGGGGCTGGTGGCGTCGCTCAGTGCGCTTATCAATTTGTTCAATCTTTTGCCCATTTATCCATTGGACGGCGGCAGGGTGGTTAAGTCCTTAGTGTTTTCCGGGCGCAAAACCCTGGCATTGGTGTTTTTGTTGGGCTTGTCTGCACTCTTTTTTGCGCTGTCGTTCTGGCTCGGATTTGCCTTGATTGGCTTTTTTATTGTGCTGGGTGTGGTGGATATCCTGAGCGAGTGGAAGCTGTCGCTAGCGGAGGACATTACGCCGCTTAATGCTTATGGCATTTTCTTTTGCCTGCTTTGGTATTTGGCAACCCTGGTTGCCTTTCTGGTGGTGATTGTGTTGATTGCCTATTCGGGTCTGCCGGGATCGGAAATTGCCTTGTCTGTGTTGGATTCATAGGTTCCCTAGATGTGGGTCAGCATCGCGTCTTTCATCAACACCATACACAGCTCGGCTTGTCGGCGCACGCCGAGCTTTTGCATGATCTGCTTGTTGTACCACTGCACTGTACTGAGTTTTAACTGTAACTGATCTGCAATTTCCCTGAGTGATTGGCCGCGCACCAGCAGCAGCGCAATCTTTGCTTCCAGTTCGGTGAGTCGCCAGCGTTTGACAATCATCTCATTGCTGCTGACTTCACGGTCCTCCGGGTCGGTGATCACCAGTTGCACCATGGGGCGTTGCACGGCAAACAGCGAGACGCGTTGGTGGTTGGGAAGAATGCACACCGACAGAGATTTTTTTCCGGCGCGCTCCACAGGCACCAGGGAGCTTTTTTGTTGTTTAAAAGCTTTCAGGATTGCCTCTTGTACAAGCTCATTGTCGAGATGTTCGCGGTTAAAAATGCGCGCCGCGTAAGGGTTCTGATAAACAATGTGATTGGGGCGATCCAGCATAACAACGCCCAATGTAAGTCGATCAATCAAAGTCTCACGCGCCGCATTTTGTTGCAACGCGGATTGCAACTGCTGGCTGAGGGCAACCGCCTTCATCAAGTGTTGACTCAATGATTTATAGATATCGCCTTCTTCCTGCGAGTAATAGCCGCTGTGGTGCGACCGAAAAAAAGTGAAGTTGAGTTTATTGCCGCTGTCATCCAACAGGGTGCCACCCATGGAGTGACGGAATTCCTGAGGTTTTAGCCACTCCTGATAAAACTCGGTGCGCACAAAAAAACGCGTGTCCTGGTGTAGTTTTTCCAGGCTTCTGTCGGATAGCACGCGCCCAGGTTGCATCAAGCCGGGCTCAACAAACCAGGGATTGCTGTGGGAAAAATGGCGGGCGTAAACATCGACCTCGTTAGGGTCGATACAGCGGATGTAATAGTTGAGTAATTGGTTATCGGCGGATTGAGTAAAAAAGCCAGCAGCCATGGAATTGAATTCCAGCCGAATTTTTTCCAGCGTTATATCCCAATGGGTAGGGTCTAACACAGAATCGTAAATTTCTTCGACAAGGCGGTCGTAAGTCTCTCTATCCATGAACGCAATCTCTTGAGGATACAAAGGTATCCAGGGTTGAGATGACTATGCCTTGGGGGCTCCCCTATTGCGCTGCGGACTAAGCGCGCAACTTGATTGCGGGTGTAGTTGCCACCGATTATGTTGTACTTGTCCGGGGTGATCAAGCGCGCTGAATCAACGGGCTGTGCTTTACCCTGCAAATCTTCTCAGTTAGGATCGGCCAGGGTTCGCAAGCCATTCATTCACTGTTTAAGGGGAGATGTATGTCATTCGCATTGAAAAAATCCGTTTCAGCGTGTATCGCCAGCGTTGTTATTGCGCTCACGCCCTGCGCCTTCGCCAATGATTCAGTCAAGGTGGACATGGCGCCGGGGCTGTGGGATCTGAGCTTTACTCTGGCCAGCCAATCGGGCGAGATTGAGCGGGCATTGGCAGAAGCACAAAAGCAACTCGCGGCGCTTCCACCTGCGCAGCGCAAAATGGTCGAAGATATGATGGCCGCCCAGGGCGTAGGTTTCACCGGCGGCAAACAAAGCATCAAGGTGTGCATGACCCAGGAGCAAATTGATCGCGGTGTGTTGCCCCAGCAGGATAAAAACTGCAAGCAATCCGTCAGTGAAATCAGCAAGCGCAAATATCGCGTGGAGATGTCTTGCTCCGGTAGCTCGGCGGGCGAGGGCAGTGGGGTGATTGAGTTTGTCGACACCAAGCAGTTCAAGGGCAACTTCGACATGAAGATGGATATCAATGGCAAGCCCGAAGCCATGACCATGGATCAGACGGGCCAATGGTTGTCGACGGATTGCGGCAACATCAAACCTATTCAGGGGTAGGACTGGCGCGCTGAGGTGGTAGATTCGTCGAGTTCATCACTCAGCGCCCCGTCAGCTTTTGGTTAAAATCTGGTCAGTTGGCGGTTCACTTTCATTCACTGGAGGCTTGGCTATGGGGTTTCGTCCATTGTTTTATGTAGCAGCACTATTGCTGGCTGCGGTTGCGCAACCTCTGGCCGCCATGGGCTTGGGTGAGTTGACGCTGCATTCGCGGTTAAACCAACCATTTCACGCCGAGGTGAGGTTGCAAAATACCCGCGGCTTGGCCGAGGGCGATGTGAAGGTTACCTTTGCCGGTCAGGATGAGTTTCAGCGACGCGGACTCGAATGGCATTACTTTCTGACGGATTTCCGATTTGAGGTGGAGTTTGTGCAGGGGGAACAACCGCGCATTCGGATTCGCTCCCACAATCCGGTACGGGAGCCCTACCTCAGCTTTATTCTTGAAGTGCGCTCACCCAGTGGCAAGGTCCAACGTGAGTATATGGTGTTGTTGGAAAAGCCCGAACCTATCGAGTGAGCGGCTTCGCTGAGAATGAATCTTGAAGCGCCCCCGCATGGCGGGGACCACCTCTAGCAGGCTGCTGAAAAACGTTTTCGAGGCAGCCGATGCAAGGCAAAAATGGCCGAAAGAGCGGAGTTTACATGGAGTAAATGAGCATCTTGAGGCCATTTTTAACGCAGCAGCGGCAACGCAGATAGTTTTTCAGCGGCCTGCTAGGCAGGGCGCTGATTACCCGTTATGCTGTCTGACAAATAACGCTTTTGATGTCAGTCTTGACACAGGGAGAGTGACTGATAAGGCCTAGAATTCTCTATGACAATAAAATCACCGGTGCAGCTGTTGTGCGACTGCTCTCGTCTGCTGTGCAGACCCGGGAGCCGCTGCAAATTGCAGGTGGTTCGATTTTTTGTGTTTTTCTTCCTTCTGTTTTCCTTTGCTGTTTCCGCGCAATCCCCCAATCGTCAACAGATCATCAGTTCCTATCTCTACAATTTTGCTCGGCACATTGAGTGGCCCCAGGGGCGCGTGGCGAGTCATTTTGAATTGGCGGTTTACGGTGTGGATGATCCTCTGCTGCTGGCGGAACTTAATCGTATGGCGGAAAGCGTCAGGCTTGAGGGCAAGCCTATCCGTGTTTCGCGCCTCACCAGTTTGCAAGACATAGCCCGCTATCAGATGGTGTTTTTGGCGGCGGCCAACAATGCGCAAATGACCGATATCTATCGTCTGCTCAACAGCCAGCCGGTGGTGCTGGTGACCGAGGACTACAACAACCAGCAGCTGGTGATGATCAACTTGTTGCCAACACCGGATGGACGGCTGCGCTTTGAGGTGAATAAATCCAACCTGATTAACCACGGCCTCAATCCGCTGCCTGAGTTGATTCTGAATGGAGGTACCGAAATTGACGTGGCCCAGCTTTATCGCGAAGGCCAGGCCTCGCTCATCGAGTTGCAACAGCAGTTGCAGCGGCGTGAAGCCAGCCTCAACCGCTTGAGCGAGCACATAGAGGCGCAGGAAAAGGTCAATCAACGTTTGGAGCAACAGCTGACCAGTCTAAACGAAAGTATCCAGAAAAGTGACGCGCTCATCGCCCGTCAAATGGTGCAAATGCGCGAACAACAAGGTCAGATTTCAGCCAGTGAAGCCGAGCGCAACAAGCTGCTGGGGGAAGTGGAGGTGCGCAATCAGGAGTTAACGGAATTGCGCCAGAACCTGGATCGCATAGGCCAGGAAATCGCTGCGCGCGAAGAGCGCTTGGGTGGGCTCAACGATACTATCGCACGGCAGGAATCAGAAATACTCAAACAACAGCGCGCTATTGCGGGTCTGGATCAACAGGTGGACACACAAAAAGCCGCTTTGCGTTATCTTGCGGGTGTGGTTTTTTTGGGGATTCTGCTGATCATTACGGTGCTGGTCGCCTATGTGGTCAAGCGGCGGGACAATCAGCGTCTGGCAGCTCGCAGCCAGGATTTACAAATGGCGCGCGACCGCCTCGCCAGTGCCAAGCGCCGTGCCGAGGATGCAAGCCAGGCCAAGAGCGAATTCCTGTCGTTGATGAGCCACGAGTTGCGCACCCCCTTGCAAGCCATTATTGGCTATACCGAAGTCGTGATCGAGGATCTGCGACTGGTAGATGACCAGGCCCATGTGGGCGATTTGCAGCGAGTGATTAATAACAGCGAGCGGCTGCTTAAACTGATCAACGGTGTTCTGGATTTGGCGAAAATCGAGTCCGGGCGTATGGAGTTGGATCTGACCGAGATCAAACTCTCCGCGCTGGTCGATGAAGCCCTGAGCGCGGTTGAACCACTGATGAAAAAGAATGCCATCAAGGTTCGTCTCAACGTGAATGATGGCGCCTACTTGCCCCTGGCAGATCCGGAAAAGCTGTTACACATCCTGATCAATCTGCTTGGCAACGCCAGCAAATTTTCGCCCCGGGGAGAGGTGGTTATCACGGCCCTGCATGAGCCCCAGCGGATTTTTATCAGTGTTTCGGACACGGGAATAGGCCTGACCCAGGAACAGCAGCAGCAGATTTTTGATCCCTTCCGCCAGGTGGATACGAGTACGCGCAAATTTCATGGAAGTGGTCTAGGCTTATCCATTACCCGGCAGTTGTGCGAAATGATGGGCGGTTCGATTGAGGTCGAAAGTGAGCTGGGCAAGGGCGCGACTTTCACGGTGATACTGCCACTGCCCATTGAGCTGCATCAAAGCTTTGGTGGCATGAACGCCGATGACGATTCGGCGCTGGATGACGGCGAAGTGGCGCCGGGTGCCCTGGGTCAACACATAGTGATGATTGATGATGACCCCGCCTTCCTGGATATTATGGCGCGCACCATGCGGCGTGAGGGTTATCAAGTACACACGGCCGCCGATGCTGAAACCGGCTTCCGCCTGGTGCAGTCGATCAGGCCCCAGGTGGTCACCCTGGATTTATTGTTGCCCGACCAACACGGTTGGTTCTTGTTTGAGAAAATAAAGGCGGACCCTGAGTTGCAGGAAATCCCTGTGATTATCATTTCCATCATGGATGAGCGCAGGGACGAGAACAAACATCAGGCTGAGGACTACCTGACAAAACCAATTCGCCGCGAGACTTTGCGTATGGCCGTGCAGCGATTGATGCCCGATAGCAAACAATGAGGTAGCGAAAATTCACGCGTCACAAGGGGCTGTGATTATGTTTTCTTCTCGCTCAAGCCGACTTGCCTCTGTGCTCTTGGGGGTGATGCTGTCACCTTTGGTGGCCGCTCAAAATACTGCTGATACTCATCGCGAGGATTTTTATAATCTTTCGCTGGCCGAATTGGGCAAAATTCAAATCTCCATTGCAACGGGTAGCGCCACCGCCATCGAGCAGGCGCCCGCCACCGCCAGTGTTATTACGGCCGCAGAAATCCAGGCCATGGGCGCGCGCAACCTTGATGATATCCTCGAGATGGTTCCCGGCCTGCACGTTTCCCTTTCTTCTCTCAGTCGGCTCGACTCTGTTTATTCCATTCGCGGAATTCACACAGGATTTAACGCCCAGGTTCTGTTGCTGATCAACGGCGAGCCATTGCAGAACGCCTTGCAGGGCGGACGCCCAACGCTCTTGCGTCTTTCGGCGGCCAATATCGAACGGGTGGAAGTGATTCGCGGTCCTGGCTCGGCCATCTACGGTGCCGATGCTTATGCCGGTGTGATAAACGTCGTAACCCGCGATACTTATCCGGTAAAGCACACCCGCGCTGGGGCTCGTGTTGGCTCTTTTGACAGCCGCGAGCTTTGGGCAAGTACTGCCGATAGTTGGAACGACTGGAACCTGTCGGCGAACCTTGCTTACCAGGAGTCTGAGGGTGATCAGGAGCGAATTGTCGAGCGGGATTTGCAGACCATGCTTGATGAAATATTTGGTACTCAGGTTTCTCTTGCGCCAGGGGCTCTGGCCACAGGCTATCAAAATCTGGATCTGCGTTTGCGCGCTGCTAACGCCTCTACCCAGGCAAGCCTGTGGTATTGGCAATCGCGGGATGCCCAGGTGGGTGCAGGTGGTGCCCAGGCGCTGGATCATTTTGGTTCGGACGATATTGGTCTGTGGAAACTGGATGTGGGACATAACCTGAATTCAGCCAGCGAGCACTGGCAGCACAGCATCAACGCCAGTTATATGCGCTATGAAATTAAATCCCACTTCAAACTTTTTCCTTCGGGCAGCCTCTTGCCCATTGGCGCGGATGGCAACCTGGATTTTGCAGCGCCGCAAGGCCTGGTGCTTTTTTCTGAGGGCTTGATTGGCAAGCCGGGTGGCGTGGACAGTGATGCTCATGTCTATTGGGTATCAAACTACTCGGGCTTTGAGCATCATCGTTGGCGGATCGCGTTGGGCTATCGTTATCAGGCGCTGGAAACCTACGAAAGCAAAAATTTTGGGCCGGGTATTCTCACTGGCAGTGAAAGCCAGGTGGACGATACCCTGACGGACGTGACTGGGACACAATTTATTTATTTACCGGATTCGCGTCGGCGCTTGTATTACCTCTCTGTGCAGGATGAATGGCAGTTTGCTCCGCGCTGGATGCTCACCGCGGGTTTGCGTCACGATCATTACGAAGATGTGGGTAACACCACCAACCCCAGGGTGGCGCTGGTTTGGGCAACCAACGATCGACTCACCACAAAAGTGCTTTACGGCAGTGCCTTCAGGGCGCCGTCAATTTCAGAGCTGGGCTTTATCAATAACCCTGTGTCCCTGGGTAACCAGGCGCTGGAACCTGAGCGAATTGACACCTACGAACTCTCCTTTAACCTGCGCCTGACCGAGCACTTGCAGTCCAACCTCACGCTATTTACCTACCGCTCCTGGGACATGATTGAATTTGTTCCCGATCCCGACGCCACCACCAGCACGGCGCAAAATGCGCGTGATCAGGACGCCAAGGGTTTTGAATGGGAATGGCAGTGGAAACCGTCGGCGCAACTCTGGCTGAGTGGTAGTTACTCCTGGCAGGATGCCAAGGACAGTGATACTGGCGCGACTATTCCCGATGCGCCGGGCCAATTGTTCAAGCTCAGCGGCTATTGGGAATTTTCACCCAAGTGGTCTGCCAATCTACAAGCGCTGCGCGTGGCTGATCGCGATAGAGCAGCGGGTGATTTGCGCCCTGCGGTGAGCAATTACAATCGCGTTAACCTGAGCCTCAGGCGCACCGCCGTGTTACCTGATCTGGATATGGCACTAACCCTGCGCAATTTGGCAGACAGCAAAACCTATGAACCCAGCAGTGACGCCATCCCCGGTGATTATCCCCTTGCTGGCCGCAGTATTTCGCTGGAATTCAACTATTCCTTTCGCTAGGCTTGCGCTTTCTTTTTGCAAAGCGAGCAGCCCTCATGCCGGAGTTTGAACACGATCAAGTACGCAGTCGCAACGAAGCCTTTGCGGAGCGTATTCCCACTCGCATCTGGGGTGAAATTCCCAGCGCCGACAATCCCTACCTGGCTACCGCCGCTCAGTGTCACGGCTATGACCTTATGGCACTGATGCAGCATTGCCGCTTTGTCGAAGTTTTTTATCTGTTATTTCGCGGTGAGTTGCCGAGTGAATCCCAAGCGGCGTTACTTGAGCAATTGATGATTGCGTTGATTAATCCCGGCCCACGTCATCCGGCAACTCGCGCCGCCATGAATGCGGGCATTGGCAAAACCGAGCCAGCCCATATCCTGCCAATTGCACTGGGTGTATTGGGTGGCGCTGCGGCGCAGGTTGAGGCAGCGATGCGTTTTTTGCGCAAGGCGGTGAAATCTGATCCTTTTGCGCAGGCAAATATTCTGTGCGCAGCGTCAACAGAAGATTCTGCCACTGCTTTGCTCTCCAGTTCATTATTCGATGCGACGCCGGGTTTTGGTCGCTGCTATGGCGAACCCGATTTGCTGACGCAAACGGCCGCAGAAAATCTGAGCACATTGTCGGCGGCGGGTGAGGTGCTCGCTTGGGGAGAAACATTTGCACGCGCGCTGCACCCCATTGCTGCTGGCTGGTTGCCCACCGGTTTGGCGGCCGCTGTTTTTTGTGATCTGGGTTTTCAGCCTCGGGCAGGCGCAAGCTTGTTTCAATTACTTGCGGCCCCAGGGTTGGCAGCCCAGGGCATTGAAATGGCCAACAAACCCATTACCGCCATGCCTTTTGTAAAGGATGAAAACTATGTTATCGAACGCTGAGGCCGCAGCTTTGCAGCAGCAAGTACAGGATTATCTCGATAGTCGGCGCCAGCGTATTCGCAGCCGTACCGGTGGTTGGTTTCCTGGCAAGGGGGTATTCAGTCACGGCTACTCCATGCTGGATGAATTGGTGGGTGAAAAAAGCTACTTTCAAATTTTAATTCTCAATGCAACCGGGCGGTTGGTTGAGCGCCCACTGGCAGACTGGGTGGAGGCTGTTTACGGGTGTTTGAGCTGGCCTGACCCACGTATCTGGTGTAACCAGATAGGTGCATTGGCGGGCAGTGCGCGCGCGTCGGTGGTGGCCGGAACTGCCATGGGGGTGCTGGCAACCGATGCCAGATCCTACGGCGTTTTGCCGTTGATTGAAGGTGTTGGCTTTATTCAGGGAGCCTTTAAAAAGCATCAAGCGGGCGCATCACCGGAAGACATATTGCAGCAAGCCACCTCTGCGCGTGGCGGCAAGCCTTTTATCGTTGGCTATATTCGTCCCATTGCCAAGGGTGATGAGCGTTTGCTGGTGATGGAGCGCGTTGCCAAAAAATTGCAGATCCCTGTGGGGCCACACTTGAGCCTTGCCTACGAGATTGAGCGGCTACTGCTTGAAAAATACGATGAGGGAATGAACATCAACGGCTATGTGTCGGCGGTGTTATCGGATCAGGGTTTTTCTGCGCAGGAAATTTATCAGATGTTTACCTGCCTGGTGGCCAGCGGTGTCACCGCCTGTTATCTGGAAAACCTGAATCAGCCACCGGAGGCCTTTTTGCCACTGAGATGCGAGGATATTGATTATCAGGGCGCGGCTTCGCGCTCCTTACCGGCGCACATTTTGGCGCGGCGATAATTACCAGGAGCGCCCGAGTTTATCCTGTGGCTTCTGGGGGTGAGTATCGCCAGCGCCACTGGAATGATTGAACAACCGCTCCACCGGGAGCGGGTGTCCCAAGTGATAGCCCTGCACAAAATCTATGCCCATCTCTTTCAGAATATTGAGAATCTGCTCGTTTTCCACATACTCGGCCACGGCTTTTTTGCCCAGCGCCTGAATCACCTGAATCATGGATCTCACCAGGCTTCGATCGACTTCGTCCTGATGCAAATTCTGGATAAAGGAGCCGTCCAGCTTGATAAAGTCAGCGGGTAAATCCTTGAGGTAGGCAAAGCTACTGAAGCCGGAGCCAAAGTCATCCACCGAGAAACTGCAACCGAGCTTATGCAACTGGGCAATCACTTTTTGGGTGATGCTCAAATTAAACAGGCTGGCACTTTCGGTCAGCTCAAAGGTAATGCGCTTGGGATTGACTCGTGTTTCTTTCAGTGTTGCCAGAATCGAAGGCACCAACTGCTCATCTTTAAACGCCTGGGCGGATAGATTGATGGCGATTTGTTTCAGCTCCGGGTGTTGCTTGAGCGTGCGAGTGGCCAGTTTAATAATCCAGCGATCCAGCAAATGCATTTCGCCGGAAGCCTCGAGTGACGGAATAAAGTGGCCAGGTGCGACTATGTCGCCGTTGGTCTCGCGCAAACGAATCAGCGCTTCGTAGTAAGAAATCTCGCCACGGCTGACGTCGACGATAGGCTGGAAATAGAGCACCATTCGATCTTCCGCGATAGCTTTGCGAATTTTTTGCGTCACATTGAGGTTGTGTCGCAGCTCGTCGCTTTCGCTGTCTTGCGGATCATACTGGTGAATAAGATTGCGCCCGCGACCCTTGGCCACGTAGAGCGCTATATCGGCGCGCATCAAATGTTCTTCGCCACTGGCATTGCTGCCATCGATCAGGGTAAAACCAATACTGCAACCCAGATTGATCCGCTGCTCATGCATTTGAAAGCTGAATTCGCCAATAATTTGCTGGATTTCGCAGGCAAATTGATAGGCCTGGGTGGCTTTAACATCGTGCAAGAGCACTGCAAACTCATCGCCTCCCAGGCGACATAAAATATCCGGGCGACGAACACGCTGGCTGAGCAGTTGCGACATTTCGCGCAGCACTTCGTCACCTTTTTGGTGCCCAAAGGAGTCGTTGATCACTTTAAAGTGATCGAGGTCCAGGTAGATAAGCGCGTGCTGGCGGCGATTGCGCACTGAATCTGCGGCCAGTTGCTCCAGAGAAGATTCAAAAAAGTGGCGATTGTATAACCCGGTGAGTGAGTCGTGCATGGCCAGGTATTTGAGTTGCTCCTGGCTCTCGCGCCGCTCGGTGATATTGTCCAGGCAAACGGTCAAGGTCGAGCGACTGTTATTGCGACTGGAGCGGCTGATTTTTAATTGCGTCCATACCGGCAATTGCTCACTGCTTTGCAGGCACAGCTCTATGTCGGCACAGGGCGTATTGTTGTGCAGGGATGCGTTGATTTTTTCTTTGAAGAGCGCGAACTGGCTTGCATCCTCTGGTGCCAAGTAGGATTCGAGGGGGTTGCCAATGGAGTCGCCGAGGTTATAACCGAGCATGGATTCCCAGGCGCGGTTTAAAAAAACGATATTGAAGTTCTCGTCCAGCTCCATCACCACCGAGCGCAGATCGTCGAGCAGTTGGTGATGGTTTTCGTAGAGTTGACGATAGGCCAGCTCCCGCTCCTGTAGGGATTTCACCCGATCGGCAAACTGGGCATTACTCACCAGAAAGTCATCGCGATGAATGGCGATGTCACACACGCGGCGCAATTGCTCGGCGCGAAAAGGCTTGGGCAAAAAATCCACAGCGCCTAGGAGCATCAACTCTTCGGCTTGGTCGATGGTGGTGTGGGCGGTCATGATCACCACCGGTTGTTGAGGGTTGGTGGCCTGGATCTCGATGAGAATATCCCTGCCCGAAAGCCGGGGCAGCATTACATCCAGCAGCACCAAATCGTGACGTCCCTGCCGCCACAGCTCCAGTCCGTCGATACCATCATCCGCCACTTCGATATCAAAGCCGGTGGATAGCACCCGCTGAATCAGGTCAGCGGTATCGGGTTGATCCTCAATGACCAGCAAGCGCGGCCGGTGAACCCGGGTTTGGGTGGCATGGAGCAGGGATTCCACCACCTGTGGCAGCCGATTCATGTGCTCCATGGGCAGCAGCGCATTGATGCCGTACTCGCGCGCGGTCACTTCGGCAATGCGTTCACACCAGGTGCTGGTGATGATCAGGATGGGAATATCCGGGCGGCAGTGGAGGATACCGCTGCGAACCAGGCGCGACAGACGCCAGCCATCCAGGTCGCGAGTATCCACATCAACAATGAGTAATTCGAAGGCTTGCCTGCGCAGGATACGCAGGGCTTTTTGGGCGGAGTCGGCCAGCGTTAGTTGGTCGTACCCCTGGTCGAGCAGCTTGGCCCGAATGGCGTGGAGCGCTTCGGGGTGGCTGTTGACCACCAGAATAGGGGTGGAGGATCTTGGATTTGTCAGGTCGCTGTTATTCGTCGGCTGCACGCAGTTTCTCCCCAGTCGACACATGGTAGTTCAGTAATGGCGCTTCATCCACCCGGCGTGGCCGAGCCTTTGCCTGCCAGGCCCGCAATCCTGTCCGCCATGGGCGGCACTTCCTCGCGGTCTATACGCACGTCAAGCAGGCTGGGGCCCTTGCGCTGAAAGAGTTGATTAAAATCCAGCTGCTCCAGCTCCGCCGCTGTAGAAATCACCTGGCCGTTAATCCCCATGGACCTGGCCAGCGCGGCGTAGTCGATCTCATTGAGCTCCCAGCCGATAGACTCTTGGCCTCCCAGGCGCTGGCCGTGCTTGACCATACCCATAGCCGCGTCGTTGAGCACCAAAAACACTACCGGCAGCTGATGCTGGGCCGCCACGGTAATCTCCTGGGCGCTCATCAGAAAAGAACCGTCACCCAAGATGCAGAGATTGGGCACGCTGGGATTCGCGATGGCCGTGCCCACCGCCGCCCCAAGCGACCAGGCCATGGAGCCATAACCCATGGCGATGCGATAGTGGCCCTGGATATTGCTGCGACACAGATAGTGAGTCGCCCAGGCCCAGATATTGCCCGCATCAATAAAAATCCGGGTGTTGTCGGGCAGAACCCGGCTCAGATGTGCCATTAGTCGTTGGGGCTTTAGGGGGCTGGCGTTGGAAAAGCATTTTTCCGCCTCCATCAACGAAACATAGCCGCCCACGGCATTGATCTGGCCTGGCGGGTGCAATTGCTGCCAGCGTCGGCCCTGAAGGCGCATGGTGTGTACGCGAGCGAGCAGCCGTTCAAACAGGGTGTCGAGTTTGCCAAACACGTGGAGGTTGGCCATGGGCGAGCGGGTAAAGTGCTCGATAGAGGAATCTATATGTACCAGCTTGGAGTTGAGCAGATCAGCCTGCCAACCGCTGGTGCCCAACTCGCCCAGGTCGGCGCCCACCGCCAGTATCAGATTGACCGATTTGTCTTGCAGTAGCTCCCGGGCGCTCTCGTGGCCGGCAAAGCCGTAGATACCGCGATAGAGCGGGTGATGTTCATTCACCCAGGCCTTGCCGGTGGGGCTGGCCACAATGGCGGCGTTGGTCAGCTCGGCAAACTCCATAATCTGCTGACTGGCTTCACCCACGCCACTGCCGATGTAGAGCACCAGGTTGTCGACTTTTTCGAGTTTCTCGCACAAGCGCGCAATGGCTTTGTCGTCGGCGGTGGCAAAGTCGTGAATCAGCAGGTCGGCGTGAATATGGGGTTTGAGCTGGGCGGGAGCGCGCAAGATATCCGAGGGAACACTGATGTGGACAGGTCCGCGCGGCGTGCGATGGGCCGCCATGATGGCCGATACCAGTTTGCCTTCGAGTTGCTCGCGATGGGACACCAGGGTGTTAAAGCGGGTGGCGTGACGGAAGATGCCCACGGTATCAATGGCGGTGCAGCTCGATTCCTGCAGGGCGCGCTTGCCAAATTTGTGCAGCGGGGTTTGCGCGGTAATCACCAGCATCGGGATTTCATCAACCAGCGCCGAGGCTACGCCGGTAAGCAGGTTGGTGGCGCCGGGGCCGGTAGTGCTGCACACCACGCCCATTTTGCCGGTTTCGCGGTAATAGCCATCGGCCATAAAAGCGGCGCCGCACTCATGCCGCGCCACCACCAGACGAGGGCCGCCCCGGCGCTGGCTTCTGGCCAGGGCATTCATCAATGGCTCAATGGCACCACCGGGTACACCAAAAATGGCGTCTATCCCCAGTTTGTGGAGGTAATCAATGATCAGATCGGCGTGGGTGGTTTCGGGGGACGGATCGGCGAGGGGCGCCACAGGCGCGCTCAGCGGGTGCTTGCGTGTATCAGAATCTGGTGGGGGCAGCATGAAGTCATACCTTGGGTGGTTGTCTGTAATCCTTCACCAGCCTGTTAATTGCCGCAGGTAATATATATCAGTGATTTGATTAGTAACAGGGAATAAAAATGAAAGTTTATAAGCAAAAAGCCCGCGCCCCAGCCAAAACTGGGACGCGGGCTTGATGTGCACCTGGCCTTTGAACGAGAGCCAGGCTAGGCACTAGACGCGGTAAACCGCCTTGAGTTGGGGGGTTTTATTGACCAGCCAGGCCGCTGTGCCCACCAGGGCGGCCACATCGTTGATGATCATATTGACGGGGATTTCACTCACATAACCCCGCATCGGGCCCTTGTGTTCAAAGCGGGCACAAAACGCGGTTTGGGGCAGGAAGTCGGCGATCTTGGGGATAATGCCGCCACCGAGGAATACGCCACCCTTGGCGCCCAGGGACAAAGCCTTGTCGCCCGCGACGCTACCCAGCAACTCACAAAAGCTCACCAGTGCCTCGCGACAGAGAGGATCTTCGTTGGCCAGCCCCCGGTTGCTCACGTCGGCAGGTTTGAGCGCTTCCGCAGTGACACCATCGCGATCAGCCAATGCGCGGTAAATGGACACCAGCCCGCGACCTGATAGCACATCTTCGATAGACACATGTTCTTCGGTGCGCGCAAGGAAGGCGCGAATGGTCAGTTCGGTTTCAGTGCCTGGCGCCAGGTTGCAGTGGCCGCCCTCGGTGGGCAGGATTTTCCAGTCATCATCATCCGGAACCAGCCCCGCCATACCAAAGCCGGTACCCGGCCCCATGACCACCATGGCTGCCAATGGGTTGGCCTTGCCGGGGTGGAGCGATTTGATTTCATCGCTGCGCAAAAAGGGTGTGGCATAGGCCAGGGCTGCAAAGTCGTTGATGACATCCAGCGCCTGCATGCCCAGCTCCTGGCGCATATCTTCAATGCGGAAGGCCCAGTTGAGGTTGGTCATTTTGGCCAAGCCGTTTTCAATGGGGCCGGCAATCGCCAGGCAGCCATAGGCGGGAATAGGGATGCCCGCCTGTTGGCAATAGGCCTTGGCCATGGCGGCAATGCTGGGGTGCTCTGCGCATTTCAGGGTAATTTGCTGTTGCGGGTGAAAGCCTTGCTGGCTGTTCGACGATTGGGCGTCTTTGCCAAGATGGACTACGGCGAAGCGGGCGTTGGTGCCACCAATATCCGCTACCAAAATGTCGTATTGGTTCATAGGTGCCCTTCTTTGTCCTGGGATGTGTTTTGGGTTTTTACGCGCGGGTTCTCGCTTGGGGATTCTAGGGGATAGCCGTCCCGCTTGGCCAGTTAACCCTTAGGCGAATCGACAGAGGCGCGGCAGTCTAGTTATGATTGACAGCGCTGTCAATAAACGTTAGTTTTCCGCATCATTGCATGGCGACCACTGGCATCTAACGACCAATTTACGTGTGATTTCCCAGCCAAATGCTACCTTTACTTAACCACCGCGAGACCTGACGACAAACACCGGGCTGCGTTTGTCGGTTGGCACGTCCACTTCAATCAGGCGCCCACCCCAAGCTAAAAAAACAGGTTAATTCTCATGACTATGATTCCCAAGTTCACCCTATCGCTGATTGCTGGCGTTGGATTAACAGCCCTGGTGGGCTGCGACACTTCGCCCAAAGCGGCACCCGAACCAAAAGCCGTTGAGTCTGCACCCCAAGCCCAAGCCGACGCCTCTCAGGTGTCCTGGCCCGCGATTAAAAGCCGTGTACAAAAAGACCCGGCCGTGGAGGCGCGGGTTGAGGAACTCCTGGCGCGCATGACCCTGGAAGAAAAAATCGGCCAGATGATCCAACCGGAAATCAAACAAGTGACCCCGGATGACGTGCGCAAATATCACCTGGGCTCGGTACTCAATGGCGGTGGCACCACGCCCAACAACGACAAGTACGCCAAGCTCGCTGACTGGGTGGCCCTGGCGGACAGCTACTATCACGCTTCGGTTGATACCAGCAACGGCCGCACCGGCATCCCGATTATTTGGGGAACCGATGCGGTACATGGCCTGGGTAACGTCATAGGTGCAACCCTCTTCCCGCACAACGTCGGCCTGGGCGCCACCAATAACCCGGAGCTGCTCTACAAAATCGGTGAAGTTACCGCCCGCGAAATCGCCACTACCGGCATTGACTGGAACTTCTCGCCCACCGTTGCCGTATCCCGCGATGAGCGCTGGGGTCGCGCCTACGAGGCCTGGTCTGAAGACCCCGAAGTGGTGCGCGCCTTCGCTGGCCGAATGGTGGAAGGTTTGCAGGGCGTGGGTGGCACCGACGGCTTTATGGGTGAGCACCATGTAATTGCCACTGCCAAGCACTACATCGGCGACGGCGGCACACTTAACGGTGTTGATCGTGGCGAAACCCAAGGCGATGAAAAAGAGCTGCGCGATATTCACGGCGCTGGCTATTTCAGCTCGCTCGAAGCTGGTGTGCAGGTGGTGATGGCCTCCTTTACCAGCTGGCAGGGCACGCGCATGCACGGTCACGAGTACCTGTTGACCAATGTGCTCAAAAATCAAATGGGTTTTGACGGCCTCGTAGTTGGTGACTGGAGTGGCCACAGTTTTATTCCCGGATGCACCGCGCTGGATTGTCCTGAGTCGGTGAATGCGGGCCTGGATATTTACATGGCCCCGGAACCCAATTGGAAAGAGCTTTACTACAACACCCTGGAGCAAGCCAAATCCGGTGAAATTCCCATGGCACGCATCGACGATGCGGTGCGTCGTATCCTGCGCGTAAAAATTCGCTACGGGGTGTTTGAGCGGGGCGCGCCTTCCACTCGCCCGCTGGCCGGTCGCGCTGATGTGCTGGGCGCACCTGAGCA
The DNA here is from genome assembly GCA_965652595.1 of uncultured Cellvibrio sp. GTDB lineage: Bacteria > Pseudomonadota > Gammaproteobacteria > Pseudomonadales > Cellvibrionaceae > Cellvibrio. The sequence goes on from CBFGWO010000003.1 coordinate 67,325, forward strand.
CCGCGAAGTCGCTCGCCAGGCCGTACGCGAATCCCTGGTGATGCTCAAAAACAAAAATGGCTTGCTGCCGCTGTCGCGCAACGCCCATGTGTTGATGGCCGGTGACGGCGCCGACAACATCGGTAAGCAGTCTGGCGGTTGGACCATTTCCTGGCAGGGTACAGGCAACACCAATGACGACTTCCCCGGCGCCACCTCTATTTACGGCGGTGTTAATGAAATTGTTTCGGCGGCGGGCGGCAAGGTTACCTTGAGTGTCGATGGCAGCTACAGCGAAAAACCCGATGTGGCGATTGTTGTCTTCGGCGAAGAACCCTACGCCGAAATGCAGGGTGACATTCCGGATTTGCGTTACAAACCGCGCGACACCAGTGACTGGGAGCTGCTCAAAAAATTGCGCGCGGAGGGCATCCCGGTCGTGTCCCTGTTTATCACTGGTCGCCCCATGTGGGTCAATCGCGAAATCAACGCCTCTGATGCATTTGTGGTGGTTTGGTTGCCCGGCAGCGAAGGCCAGGGTATTGCTGATGTGATTTTCAAAAATGCCGAAGGCGACATTAATTACGATATGAAAGGCCGCTTGACCTTCTCCTGGCCCAAGCGCCCGGATCAGGGCCCGCTCAATCGTGGCGATGCCAACTATGATGCGCTTTTCCCCTACGGTTTTGGTTTGAGCTATGGCGACAAGGACACCCTGGGTGATGACATTTCCGAAGAAGGCATGGCCGTGGCGGAAACCCTGGATGTATTGGAGCTGTTCAACCGTCGCCCTATCGAGCCCTGGACAATTGAAATCATCGGCTTCCAAAACGACAAACAAACCATGACCACCAACACCCTGAGTGTGTCGTCCCTGATGATCGAAGCGGTTGACCGCAACGAGCAGCAGGATGCACGCCGCGTGGTGTGGAACGGCAAAGGGCAGGGCCAGGTAGCGCTCTCCACCGAAGACCGTCAGGATTTGCTGGATTACGCCAAGCAGTCTTCGGCACTGGTGTTTGACTTGAAAGTCGACAAGGCGCCAACAGCGGCAACTTTCCTGCGCCTCGGCTGCGGTTCCTACTGCGCTTCCGATATCGACTTTAGTGAACGCTTGAAAGCAGCGGCTGGCGAGGGTTGGAAAACCCTTTCGATTGACCTTAACTGCTTCCCACAATCAGGCGCTAACTTTGGCGTACAGCAAACACCGAACGAGTTCCTGACACAAGTACTGCAACCCTTCTCCTTCGTCACCAGCGGCGAGTTGGATTTGACGTTCGCCAATGTGAGAGTCGAGAAAGGTGCAGGAACTGGTAAGTGCGAATAAATTTTGATTGTTGATTAAAAAAGCCACGCAGTTTGCGTGGCTTTTTTATAAAAGCGATTGTAAAACGGTGCCACTAGCGCCGGTGCGGCTTGGGGTATAGGGGCGGCAGACACGCCGTAAACCCATCCCTGGGGGCTCAACGTCCGCTTCCCGCGGACGATGGTCTGCCATCCCTATTACCCCAAGCCACCCCTGTTAATGCATTTACTGAAGTTTTGTACGTCTTTTTGGAGAGTTTTATGTCCCAAGCGTCATCTTGGCCTCGCATTGAGTCAGCGGTAAAAGCTGATCCCGAGTTAGAGAAAAAAATTGATGCGCTGCTTGCGCAAATGAGTCTGGAAGAAAAAGTGGGCCAGACCATGCAGCCGGAGATTCGTCATGTAACGCCTCAAGACGTTAAAGATTTCCATCTCGGCTCGGTACTCAACGGCGGTGGCTCAGTGCCGAACGGCAATCGTTACTGCAAAATCAGTGACTGGGTTGCTATGGCCGATGGTTACTACCACGCGTCCATGGACACCAGCGATGGCAAGATCGCCATTCCCATTATCTGGGGCACAGACGCTGTTCACGGTGTGGGCAATTTGATTGGCGCCACTCTGTTTCCGCATAACATCGCATTGGGCGCGGCGGACAATGCGGAATTGATTCGCCAGATCGGTGAAATTACCGCGCGCGAAATTGCGCTCACGGGTTTGGATTGGGATTTTTCGCCCACGGTAGCGGTGGTGCGCGATGATCGTTGGGGGCGCACATACGAATCCTACTCCGAAGATCCAGAGCGCGTGCGCGACTACGCGGGCATGATGGTCGAGGGGCTGCAAGGTAAGGCGCAATCGGCGGACTTTCTCGATGCCCACCACGTTATAGCCACCTGCAAACATTTTCTCGGCGACGGTGGCACGGTCAACGGTATAGATCGTGGCGATAACCGCGATGACGAAGCTGTGTTGCGCGATGTGCACGCGGCTGGTTACATGAGTGCCATTGCCGCTGGTGTGCAAACGGTCATGGCCTCGTTTAACAGTTGGCAGGGCGTACGCCTGCACGGCCATGAATACCTGCTCACCGAAGTGCTGAAAAACCGTATGGGTTTTGATGGTTTTGTGGTGGGTGACTGGAATGGTCACGGTTTTATTCCCGGCGCCACCGTGCTCGATTGTCCACAGGCGATGAACGCCGGGTTGGATATGTACATGGTGGCCGACCCGGAATGGAAAACCCTCTATTGGAATACGCTTGAGCAGGCGCGTACCGGTGTGATTCCGATGGAACGTCTCGACGATGCGGTGCGCCGTATTTTGCGGGTAAAACTGCGCGCAGGTTTGTTTGAACGCGGTGCGCCTTCTTCTCGCCCACTGGCAGGTCGCAGTGAATTGCTGGGCGCAGCGGCGCATCGCGCTGTGGCGCGCCAGGCGGTGCGCGAATCTCTGGTGCTGCTCAAAAACAAAAACAATCTTTTACCGCTTTCACCCAGCAGCCGCGTGCTGGTGGCGGGTGATGGCGCCCACAATATTGCCAAGCAAACCGGCGGCTGGTCGGTTACCTGGCAGGGTACGGGCAACAC
>CBFGWO010000004.1:0-68204 GCA_965652595.1 uncultured Cellvibrio sp.
ACAGGCGCAAGCCCGGCCAGAGCCGCTTCACCACCCAGCGTCGTGAAGACGATCTGGTCAAAATTCTCTCGGGTGTTTTCGAAGGCAAGACCACGGGAACGCCCATCGGTATGATCATCGAAAATACCGATCAGCGCTCCAAAGATTACTCCAATATCAAGGATCAATTCCGCCCCGCCCACGCCGATTACACCTATATGCACAAATACGGTGTGCGCGATTATCGCGGCGGTGGCCGCTCCTCTGCGCGCGAAACCGCCATGCGTGTCGCCGCTGGTGCTATCGCCAAAAAATACCTCAAGGAATTCCACGGCATTGAGGTGCGTGGCTATTTGTCACAATTGGGCCCCATCAAAATTGAATCGGTGGATTGGGATCAGGTAGCGCAAAATCCTTTCTTTTGTCCCGATGCCAGCAAGGTGCCGGAGATGGAAGAGTTTATGAAAAAACTCAACAAAGATGGCGACTCCATAGGTGCCAAAATCACTGTGGTGGCCACCGGTGTGCCTCCCGGCTTGGGCGAACCCATTTTTGATCGGTTGGATGCAGAAATTGCCCATGCGCTGATGAGTATCAATGCGGTGAAAGGCGTGGAAATCGGTGCGGGTTTCGACAGCATCGCCCAGCGCGGCTCCGAGCATCGCGATGAAATTACGCCAGAGGGTTTTCTCTCCAACAATGCCGGCGGCATACTCGGTGGCATTTCTTCCGGGCAGGAAATCATTGCCCATCTTGCGCTCAAGCCCACCAGTAGCCTGCACATTCCCGGCCGCAGTGTGGACGTGCACGGAAATCCGGTTGAAGTCATCACCAAGGGTCGCCATGACCCCTGCGTGGGCATCCGTGCAACCCCCATTGCTGAAGCCATGTTGGCATTAGTGTTGATGGATCATCTTTTGCGTCATCGCGGGCAAAATGGTGCAGTCACGCATCAGGTGCCAGTGATTCCGGCGAGTGTTCCCCAATAGTTCTGCGATGAACGACCTTCGCCTCGCACTGCTACAACAAGAAATTGTGCCGGATAATCCGACACGGAATCTCGACGTATTTACGCGAATGCTGGCGCCGTTGGAAGTCGTTGATCTGGTGATTTTGCCCGAGGTGTTTACCACTGGCTTTAGTGCGAGCGCGCGCAGCCACGCTGAAGAAACAGGCGGCCGTGCTTACACCTGGATGGCGAAACAGGCCCAGCGGTTGCAAGCGGTGGTCACTGGCAGCCTGGTGGTCAAGGAGGGCGAAAACTACTTCAATCGCCTTGTGTGGATGCGGCCCGACGGCAGCTACAGCGAATATAACAAGCGCCATCTGTTTCGTATGGCGGGTGAGCATCAGCGCTACGCGATGGGTCAGGAGCGATTGCTGGTGGAGTTGCAGGGTTGGAAAATCCTGCCTTTGATTTGTTACGACCTGCGTTTTCCAGTGTGGAGCCGCAATCGTCAGGATTATGATCTGGCAATTTATGTTGCCAACTGGCCTAGCGCCCGTGCTTTGCACTGGAATCGCCTGTTACAGGCGCGCGCCATAGAAAACCTGAGCTATGTCGCAGGCGTTAACCGTGTTGGTTTTGATGAAAAGCACCAGCACTATGCGGGCGACTCGGCGGTTTATGGTCCCGCAGGGCAGGTGCTTCTGTTAAGTCAGGAAGCGTCCGTGCTGCGCGCCAACTTGAGTGCGCAGCAACTGAGTGAATACCGAGCCGCATTTCCTGCTCACCTGGATGCGGATGACTTCCAGTTGGTTTGAGCAGTTTTTTAGAAAAACTGTTTAGAAATGCAGCAAAATTCCCGCGTAGGGGCCGTCGAGCTCCACATCGGCTTGTATCTCTTTTTCATCCAATCTCAGCGCCAGCGAGCGGTAGCCCAGATTCACAGCAATATCCATAGCGGAATCGAGTGTATAGCGCAGATACACATCCATATCAGTTACCCGACTGTCGCTGTAGGAAATCCCCTGTCCCGATAGACCGAGTGAAAATCCGGTTAAGGGCAAATCGAATTGAGCGTGTAAATAGGCCAGTGGTATTAGCTCATCAAGTTTTTCTGATGACGTGAGGGTTTCGCTGCTTGCCCGTGCGTATCCATCAAAATGGCGCACTGTGAGGCCAAAATCAACGTTTACCCAGTTGTCGAGCAGTTGGTAGTAAAGCGTAAGGTCTGTGTGGCCTAGATCAAAGTCACTGTCTACTTGTGTATCCACATCAAAAGTGATGTCGTTCAGAGCAAAACTTTGGGTGATGACCGCGCTTTGGCTGTGACTGACATTGGTGCGTTGTAAGCGAACATTGGGTACTAAGGGCACCGGATGTTCCAGCGCCAGATAGTAGAAACTATCATTGGTATCTTTCGCGCCCAGTTCGTTGAGTGAAATGGCCGGTTCACCCGCAGTTCCGTCAAACTGGTGTTGCCAGATGCCTCCTCCCAGGTAAACGCCAAAAAAAGTATCCGCTAAAACCTGTGGACTCAAGGTGAGTGCTGCCGTTGCAACAATATAAACAGGTAGTTTTTGCATGGGTGTATTACTCCCTGATGAATTTGAATGTTTGATTATGCCCGTTTTGTCGTTTGCTTTTTGAGATGACATTATCCGTCTATTGCTTTTTGTTTGTTTTCAGCTGATTAAGAAATGCGCGGGCGGCGTTTTTTAAGCTTCGCTGGCGATGATAAATGGCGCCTAGAGGGCGCTTGATACTGGGCTGATTAACCCTGAGTACAGAAAGACGCTCATCAATCAGGCGTGTCGGTAAAACGCCCCAGCCCAGCCCAATGCTCAGCATCATTTTTATGGCGTCCAAATGGTTGGTGACCATAGCAATGTTCAAATTCAATTGTTGTTGATCGAAAAGAGTTTTGATCAGGCGAGTAGTGTAGGTGCTGGTGTCGGGCATAATCGCCTCATGTTCGCTCAAATCTTTCAGCTTGAGTTTAGTGCGAATTGCCAATGGGTGTTTTACCGCAGCTACGAACTCTAGCTGGTCCTCCCAGAGTTGGATGCTCTCAATACGGGAGTCCTGATCCAATGCCAGAGTGACCAATGCCAGATCAAAATGCCCTTGCAAAATTTCCTGATGAGCCAACTCTGAGTCCAGAAAATGCAAATCCAATTTCACCTGGGGAAAATCCCGCGAAAACCGCTGTAAGTAGGGAGGTAAATAATGTAGGCCAATATGGTGGCTGGTCGCGAGACTTAATTTGCCACTGACCTCGCCGCGTAAGTCGGCGATTGCCTGAGCAGCGCTTTCCACCTCACCAAGAATTAATTTTGCCCTGGGTTGCAGCGCCTGGCCGGCCGGTGTGAGCACTACCTGCCGGCCTATGCGATCAAACAGTGAAGTACCGAGCTGGGCCTCAAGCAGGGCGATACGCTTGCTGATGGCGGGTTGCGTCAGATGCAGCCGCTCTGCGGCTCCGGAAAAGGATCCGGATTCGGCGATGGCAACAAAGGCTTGTAGCTGTTGGGTATCCATGGGGTTGTTTTTATATCATTCCTTTTGGTTATGCAACGTATAAAAAAGATAAATTTGTTTTATGTGTGTTTCGGGCTTAGCATAGGCGCTATTCACACAAACAACCCTGCGACCCGGTTTGGAGATTTTCCATGTCAGCCAAAACCCTTTACGACAAGCTCTGGGATGCCCACCTCGTCCATCAAAGTGACGATGGTTCCGCGCTTATTTATATCGATCGCCACATAGTTCACGAAGTCACCTCGCCCCAGGCCTTCGATGGCCTGCGCTTGGCGGGGCGCAAGCCCTGGCGCGTGGATTCCATTCTCGCTACCCCTGACCACAACGTGCCCACCACGCAAAAAGAGCGTGCCCACGGCGTTAGCGGTATTCAGGATCCGGTATCGCTGATACAGGTGCAAACCCTGGATGACAACTGCGATGAGTTCGGCATTACTGAATTCAAAATCAATGATCCGCGTCAGGGGATTGTTCATGTGATCGGCCCGGAAACAGGTGCCTGCTTGCCCGGCATGACGATTGTGTGCGGCGACTCCCACACAGCCACCAATGGCGCGCTCGGTGCTTTGGCTCACGGCATTGGCACCAGTGAAGTTGAGCACGTCATGGCGACCCAGTGTTTGGTGGCCAAGAAAATGAAAAACATGCTGATTAAAGTCGACGGCAAGCTCGGCCTGGGTGTGACGCCAAAAGATGTGGTGCTCGCCATCATTGCCAAAATCGGTACCGCAGGCGGTACAGGTTATGCGATGGAATTTGGTGGCCAGGTGTTTCGCGACATGAGCATGGAAGGGCGCATGACAGTGTGCAATATGGCAATTGAAGCAGGTGCGCGTGCGGGCATGGTGGCTGTGGATCAAACCACTATTGACTATGTCAAAGGTCGCACCTACGCACCTACGGGCGAGCTTTGGGAAAAAGCGGTAGCCAATTGGCGCGAGCTGGTCAGCGATCAAGGTGCCCATTTTGATGCGGTAATCGAAATCAACGGTGCGGATATCAAACCCCAAGTGAGTTGGGGTACGTCGCCCGAGATGGTGGTGTCGGTGGAGGATAAGGTGCCTGACCCTGCCAATGAGGCTGATCCCGTTAAACGCAAGGATATGATTCGCGCGCTCGAGTACATGGGTTTGCAAGCTAACCAACCTATCACCTCTATTCACGTTGATCGTGTTTTTATTGGCTCCTGCACCAATTCGCGCATCGAAGATATTCGTGCGGCAGCGCAGGTGGTCAAAGGCAAGAAAAAAGCCGCTTCGGTAAAAGAAGCCATAGTCGTGCCTGGCTCAGGCGCCGTTAAAGCCCAGGCTGAGGCGGAAGGCCTGCATGAAATTTTTATTGAGGCGGGTTTGGAATGGCGCGAGCCGGGTTGCTCCATGTGCCTGGCGATGAATGCCGACAAACTTGGGGCAGGGGAGCATTGTGCTTCTACTTCCAACCGCAACTTTGAAGGACGTCAGGGTTATGGTGGCCGCACCCACCTGGTGAGCCCGGCCATGGCGGCGGCGGCGGCAATCGCTGGCCACTTTGTTGACGTTCGCACATTGAATTAAGGAGTTGCCGAGATGAAAAGTTTTACCTTGTTAGATGGCTTGGCAGCGCCTATGGATCGCGCCAATGTCGACACCGACATGATTATTCCCAAGCAGTTTTTGAAATCCATCAAGCGCACCGGTTTTGGTAAAAACCTGTTTGATGAATTGCGTTACCTCGATGAGGGTAAGCCAGATCAAAGCTGCGAAGGGCGCCCGTTGAATAAGGATTTCCCGCTGAATTTCCCGCGTTATCAGGGCGCCAGCGTCTTGCTGGCGCGTGAGAACTTCGGTTGCGGCTCCAGTCGCGAGCATGCGCCATGGGCATTGGATGACTATGGTTTTCGCTGCGTAATCGCGCCGAGCTTTGCCGATATTTTTTTCAACAACTGTTTTAAGAATGGCCTTTTGCCAATTGTGTTGAATGAAAAAATCGTCGAGCAGTTGTTTCAGGAAATGTACGCCAGCGAAGGCTATCGCCTCAAGGTTGATCTGGTCGCACAGACGGTTACCACCCCCGGCGGCGACAGCTTTTCATTTGAGATAGATGCTTTCCGTAAACACTGTTTGTTGAATGGCTTGGATGATATTGGTTTGACCTTGGAGCAGGCGGACAAGATTCGCGCTTACGAAGCAAGGCGTCGAGTAGAAGCGCCTTGGTTGTTTGATGTGGTGAAGTAGATCGCCTGGGCGGCTAGTGGTTCGTGAGACACGCCGTGAACCCATCCTTGGGGGCTCGGGCGCGGCCATCCGGGCCGCGCACGGTCTCACAAACCACTAGCCGCCCAGGCTCAGATGTATCGAAGTGAACAACAAAAAAATGGGAGTTCCCAGTGGGTAAACATATTTTAGTTTTGGAAGGTGATGGTATTGGCCCGGAAATCGTGCGCGAAGCCGTGCGTGTGTTGGAAGTGGTCAATCAAAAGTTTAATTTGGGGCTCACCACCGAAAACGGCCTGATGGGTGGTTGTTCCATCGATGCCCATGGTGTGCCACTGACCGACGAAACCCTTGAGCGTGCGCGCAAGGCAGATGCTATTCTGCTCGGCGCTGTCGGCGGCCCCAAGTGGGACAAGTTGGATCGCGCTATTCGTCCGGAAAAGGGCCTGCTAAAAATTCGCTCTCAACTCGGCCTCTACGCCAACCTGCGCCCGGCGTTGCTTTACCCACAATTGGTGGATGCCTCGTCACTTAAGCCCGAAGTGGTGTCCGGTTTGGATATTCTGATTGTGCGAGAACTGGCCGGAGGTATCTATTTTGGCGAGCCGCGCGGTATCCGCGTGTTGGAAAACGGTGAGCGCGAGGGGTACAACACTTACAAGTATTCCGAAAGTGAAATTATTCGCATAGGCCGTACCGCCTTTGAAATGGCGCGTAAACGCAACGGCAAGGTTTGCTCGGTCGATAAGGCCAATGTGCTCGAAGCCACCATGCTCTGGCGCGAGTTGATGGACGAGCTGCACAAGGAGTATCCGGATGTGGAGCTGTCTCACATGTATGTGGATAACGCTGCAATGCAGCTGGTGCGCGCACCCAAACAATTCGATGTCTTGGTGACTGGCAACATGTTTGGTGATATTTTGTCCGACGCGGCTGCCATGTTGACCGGCTCTATCGGCATGTTGCCCTCGGCCTCGCTGGACAAAGATGGTCGCGGTATGTATGAGCCCTGTCACGGATCGGCCCCGGATATTGCCGGCCAGAACATCGCCAACCCTTTGGCGACCATCCTTTCGGTTTCCATGATGCTGCGCTACTCCTTGGGCTATCCTCAGGTGGCGGATGCTATAGAGGTCGCTGTCGGCAAGGTGCTGGACCGGGGTTATCGAACGGCAGACATCTATACTGAAGGTATGACCAAAGTATCTACCTCACAAATGGGCGATGCGGTCGTCGCCGCCTTAACGGTCTGAATCAGGCCAATCCAACGACATTCAGCGAGACAAAGAGAGACAGGTCATGAAAGTAGGTTTTATCGGTTGGCGCGGTATGGTGGGCTCCGTTCTGATGGAGCGTATGCAGGCAGAGAATGACTTTGCGGACATCGAGCCCATCTTTTTCACAACCTCCAATGTGGGTGGAGCGGCTCCGGCCGTTGCCAGCGGTATCCCGACGCTGAAGGATGCCTACGCGATTGGCGAACTCAAGCAGCTGGACGCAATTATTACCTGCCAGGGTGGCGACTACACCAACGAGGTGTTCCCCAAGCTGCGCGCCGAAGGCTGGAATGGTTACTGGATAGACGCTGCTTCCAGCCTGCGTATGAAAGACGACGCGATCATCGTGCTCGACCCTGTAAATAGCAACGTCATCAAAGACGGTATCGCCAAGGGGGTGAAAAACTATATTGGCGGCAACTGCACCGTGAGTTTGATGTTGATGGGCTTGGGTGGTCTTTTTAATGCGGGACTGGTCGAGTGGGTTTCTTCGATGACTTACCAGGCCGCTTCCGGTGCCGGTGCGCAAAACATGCGTGAACTCATCTCACAAATGGGTGCTTTGCATGCGTCCGTGGCTGACAAGCTGGCTGATCCCAAGTCTGCCATCCTGGAAATCGATCGCATCATCGCCGAAACCATGCGCGGTGAAGATCTGCCCAAAGCCAACTTCGGCCATTCTTTGGCCGGTAGCCTTCTGCCTTATATCGACAAGCAGTGGGAAACCGGTCAATCCAAAGAGGAGTGGAAAGGGCAGGCGGAGACCAACAAGATTTTGGGTCGTAGCGCCAGCCCGATTCCCGTGGATGGCCTTTGCGTGCGCATCGGAGCCATGCGTTGCCACAGTCAGGCGCTGACTATCAAGCTCAACAAAGATGTGCCTCTGGCAGATATAGAAACCTTGATTGCCAACGCCAATGCCTGGGCAAGTGTGGTACCCAACGAGCGTGATGCCAGCTTGCGCGACCTGACCCCTACCAAGGTGACCGGTACTCTGAATATCCCTGTAGGCCGTTTGCGTAAGATGAACATGGGGCCTCAGTACCTGTCCGCGTTTACCGTGGGTGATCAGTTGCTATGGGGCGCCGCCGAGCCGCTGCGCCGTATGCTGAGGATCCTCAAAGAGGCTTGATAACCCATCAGCTTGCATCTAAACACCCCGGCCAAACCCTGGTTTGGCCGGGGTGTTTTTTTGCGCTGTGTGTGATTTCGCTGGCTTGTCTGAGCTTTTTTGGTGGTGTTTTTTCTCAAAAATGGAGGAAAAATGCTAATAAATGCGTCACGAGAGACCTATCTGGCCGGGTTTTGTGTTGATAAAAAGCTATTTATAATGAATACTTACGAGCGATTGTGAAGATATATTCGAGGTTTTATAACCGCTGCATAACAAGATCCGGTTCTAAGTACTCGTGATTTATTGGTCTCATGGCGCCAGTAGGGTGAGGGCATCTGGGAACAGGTGATAATAAAAGGATAGTCCTATGCATCTTCGTAAACTGATTTTGGTTGGTGGCTTCGCCAGTGCACTTCTGTCGAATATGGCAGCGGCGCTGGGGCTCGGCGAAGTTCGACTGAACTCGACGCTTAACGAACCGCTAAATGCTGAAATCAAATTGCTTGATACCCGTGGCCTCAGCGCCAGCCAGATTCTGGTTGGGTTGGCCTCTCCAGCGGACTATGAACGCAACGGTGTCGAACGGCTTTATTTCTTTACTGAGTTCCAATTTGACGTACAGCTGAATCAATCGGGCGGGGCGGTGGTGCGTATCACCAGTCACAACCCGGTTCGCGAGCCCTACCTTAATTTTCTTGTAGAGGCGCGTTGGCCTACAGGGCGCTTGTTGCGTGAATATACCCTGTTGATGGATCTCCCTACTTTCTCGGAGTCGGCCAGTCAAACACCTTCTGTGTCGACTCGGGCTCAAACTTCTGGCGCCACCGGAACTGCCTCTGATACATCTCGCTCGCGCCAGACAGCGACTCAATCCACCCAGTCACCGGCGACCTCGGGCTCCTCAGGAGTTCGCCCATCCGGTTTTGCAGGGGACACCTACACTGTGGGTGCGCGCGACACTCTCTGGCAGATAGCCCTTGATGTTCGCCCTGACTCCGGCCATTCGGTTCATCAAACCATGTTGGCTATTCAGCGTTTGAACCCTGATGCCTTTATCAACGGCAATATTAATTTACTGCGTCAGGGGCAAGTGTTGCGTGTTCCGACGTCTGCTGACATACAGACGCTCTCACAGCGGGAGGCGGTCAATGAAGTTGCGCGTCAGAATCGCGCATGGTCTGAAACGGATATGGGCGCTCAACTGAGCGCCGCTCGACGGGAGGCACGCTCAGCACGCGAGAGCGAAGCGGTGAGTGGCAGCGTAAAACTTGCCACGCCAAGTCGAGACAATGCTGATTCGGGGCAGGGTACCGGAGATAACGCGGGTAGTGGCCGCGCTTTGGAAAGCCAGTTGGCGGCGTCCCTGGAAGAGCTGGATAAAACCCGCAGTGAAAATCTTGAGTTGAATGCTCGTGTGAGAGAGCTTGAAGAGCAGATAGAGACCATGGAGCGCCTGGTTGATATCAGTAATGAGCAGCTGCGTGCGTTGGAACTGGGCATTGAACAGTCGGAAACCCAATCATCTGAAGCGCAGAGTGCCTCAGACATTGGTTATGCTGATGATACTTACCTGGAAGATGGCGCTGCCGTCAATGTGGATGACTCTGCGGTAGATATAGAGTCGCCCATCGAGCAGTCTGGCGATCTACCAGTTTCCACGGAAACGGATCCCGCTGTTGAGGTTGATGCTCCAGCAGTGGTTGCTGAACCTCCTGTCACTCAACAGCAAGTAGTGGTGCCGCCCAAGCCAGAAAAATCCCTGATGGACCAGGTGATGGAGAATATTCGCTGGATCGGTTTAGGTGCCCTGGCTCTGGTGGTCTTGGCCGGGATACTGATCCATCGCCGCAGACAAAAAGCCATCGAAGAAGAATTCGCTTCTGATGAAGAGCTGTTTGACATGTCCTCCGATTCTGCTGAGGAGGAATTTGAAGAGCCGTTAGAAGATGAGCTGGGTGAAGACGCTACAGATGAATTGGAGGCTTTTGACGAGGAGCCACAAGCTGAAGCCGAAACAGAGGACGTGGTTGGCGAAGCGGATATTTACATTGCCTACGGAAAACTCGATCAAGCCGAGGACATGCTGCTCAAGGGGCTGGAGCGTGAGCCGCATTCGATAGACATTCGCTTGAAGCTTCTGGAAGTTTACTCGCAGGCGCAAAATGCCCCGAAATTTGATCATTATTATGCGGGTTTGCTCGGCGTAGCGGGGCAAGCAACCTTGGCCCGTGCAGCTGAACTGCGCAGCCATATTCAAGGTGCGGGTGATTTTAACTCCTCGGCTGATCAGTCTTCTGATGCTTTCGCAGAGGATCTCTCGGGTATTGATTTGTCTGAAGCCGATGACGCTATTGATCTGGGTGACCTGGATCTGGATGGCGCGTCAACTGATGATCCCGAGTCTTCCGCTGACGACGAATTGGATTTCAGTTTTGATCTTGAAGATGAAACTACGGCACTTGCTGATGAAATAAGCCTCACGGACGAAGACGATCTTCGCACAGGTCAATCAAGCTATGATCTATCTTTTGACAGCGAATCCTTGCCTGAAACCAAGGCTCAGCACGACGAGCTGAGTTTTGACCTGGATCTGGACGAAGAACCCGCGCAACAAAAAGTGGCTGAGTTTGATGAGCCCGCGCTTGATTTGGAATCGGATTCTCTTGAGTTTAGTCTTGAAGACGAATCAGAAGAGTCGCTGGACACTGCATTGGATCTTCCTGAGCAGGCAGCGGCTGCACCGGTTGCAGACAGTGATGATTTCAGTTTCGAATTCGAATCCAATGAAGACCTGTCGATTGATGGTGAAAGCTCTGAGCTCACGGACCAAGATGATCTGGAGCTGTCTCTGGATGATGAGTCTGCTCTTGGTGAGTCACTGAGTGAAGCTTCAGAAGAATCGCTCGAAGATCTGCAATTGCCGGAAGATCAGGTTGATGACTTCAATCTGGATATGGAAGTGGGTGACCTGGACTTGGCGGCGCTGGATCAGGAAATGGAAGATCTGGATGCAGACCTGGGTGATCTTGGTTTTGACGCTGATGACGTTGACGTTGGTGAGGCTCTCGGTGCGCAGCAGCCTCCGGTGTCGGCGGAGTCGACAGAAGATTTGGCGGCCGATCTGGATTTGGCCGATGAGGCAGATGTCTTTGATGAGGCATTGTCAGGCCTGGCGGATACGGATTTGGGCGCTGAAGAGTTGCCAGATCTGGATGACACTGCTGACGATGACGGTGATCTGGACTTCCTCGCAGACGCCGATGAAGCTGCCACCAAATTGGATCTGGCACGCGCTTACATCGACATGGGTGACACCGACGGTGCGCGCGACATCCTTGCCGAAGTTGCTCACGAGGGGAACGACGAGCAGCGACAGGAGGCTGTTGATCTGCTGAGCCGTATCGACGCCTGATTGCGGCGCTAGACTCACAAAGCCTTGTGTACCTGGTGCACAAGGCTTTGTTGTTTTTTGACCCTACGATTTAACTTGCCATGAATCAAGAATCTCTCAAACGCACCAAGCCCTATGTTCGCAACGGCGAAATACTGGCTGATACACCCTGGCCTGAATCCATGCGCCGCATCGCTTTGGGCGTGGAGTATAACGGTGCAGATTTTCACGGCTTCCAAGTTCAACCCTCGGGCGTCACTACTGTGCAACAAGCACTTGAAAAAGCCCTATCCAAGGTGGCGGATGAAGCCATCACGCTGGTCTGTGCCGGAAGAACCGACGCGGGGGTTCATGCGACGGGGCAGGTGGTGCACTTCGATACATTGGCTGTGCGTCCCGAAAAAGCCTGGGTCTTGGGTACTCGGCCCCATTTGCCAGACACCATTAGCCTTCGCTGGGCGCGCCAGATAGCGCCCGAGTTTCATGCCAGATTCAGCGCGCGAGCGCGAACTTACAGATATCTACTTTCGGATAGGCCCGGTGGCTCGGGATTGCTGCATAACCAAATCACCTGGGTCAGTCGTCCATTGGATATTGGTTTAATGCGGCGGGGTGCGGCTTACCTAGTGGGTGAACATAATTTCAACGCTTTTCGCGCCGCCCAGTGTCAGGCAAAAAGCCCGGTGCGTAAGGTAAATCACCTGCATTTGGCGCGCCGGGGTGATTTGATAGTGCTGGAGATTCAGGCAAATGCATTTTTGCATCATATGGTTCGCAACATCGTGGGTGTTTTGATCGCTGTAGGAGCAGGGGACAAGCCACCGGAATGGGTTGCCCAAGTGTTGGCGTCGCAGGATCGGACGGCAGGTGGAGCAACGGCTAAACCCCATGGCCTTTATTTGGTGGCGGTCGATTATCCCGAGGCATTTGCCTTGCCGCGACTGGCGCCAGGGCCACTATTTTTTCCTGAGGATATCGGCGGTTTTGGTTTGGATTGATGGGCTGCAATTGGGGAATTTCGGACCAGTTTCTGCTAGTATCGCCGCTTTATTTTGTTCCGGGCTGAAGCGTGACCTACGTCAGAATCAAGATTTGCGGCATTACCTCTCTGGCCGATGCGCAGGCAGCGGCAGCCGCTGGTGCCGACGCCTTGGGTTTTGTGTTCTACCCTAAAAGCCCTCGTGCTATCAGCCCAGCTCAGGCGGGGGAAATCGCCCGTCAACTTGGGCCTTTAGTGACCCTGGTGGGCTTGTTTGTCGACGCCTCACCCGCAGAGGTTCAAGCAGCGCTGGCCGAAGTTCCACTCCATATTTTGCAATTTCATGGCGATGAGTCTCCCTCCTATTGTGAATCTTTTGGGCGGCCCTATATGAAAGCCGTGCGAATGCGCGCTGATATTGATCTCGATGAGTATTTCCAACGTTATCAGAGTGCAGCAGGTATCTTATTGGACGCCTACCGAGCCGGTGTCCCTGGCGGCACAGGCGAGACATTCGACTGGCAGAGAGTGCCGCCAAATCCTTCCCGACCCTTGGTCTTGGCCGGCGGTTTGACGCCCGAGAATGTGACAGCCGCTCTTGTAGCAACCGGGGTGGATAGCCTCGATGTGAGTGGAGGCGTAGAATGCGCCCCCGGACGCAAGGATCCCGTAAAAATTCAAACCTTTATCCACAACGCCAGACATGGCTTCTGACAGGTGACCCAAGCGTGAGCGATAACAAGCAGTATTCGACGATTGATTACAGCCAGTTTCCCAACCCGGAAGGCCACTTTGGCCCCTACGGTGGGCGATTCGTCTCTGAAACGCTGATCTATGCACTGGATGAGCTTCAGACTATCTACAACAACCTCAAAGACGACCCTGGTTTTCAGGCTGAGTTTGACAAAGACCTGGCTCACTACGTAGGTCGTCCCTCGCCACTCTATCTCGCCGAGCGCTGGACCCGTGAACTGGGTGGTGCGCAGATTTTTCTGAAGCGTGAAGATCTTAATCACACAGGAGCCCACAAGGTCAACAACACCATTGGCCAGGCGCTGTTGGCCAAATTCACCGGTAAAAAACGCGTGATTGCCGAGACGGGTGCGGGTCAACACGGCGTTGCTACAGCGACGGTGGCAGCGCGCCTAGGCCTCAAATGCCGCGTCTACATGGGCGCAGAGGACGTCAAGCGCCAGGCACTAAACGTTTATCGCATGAAACTCCTGGGCGCTGAGGTGTTTCCTGTGACCTCTGGCTCCAAAACCTTGAAAGATGCTATGAACGAGGCGCTGCGTGATTGGTCCACCAACGTGGACGACACCTTCTACATTATCGGCACAGTGGCTGGTCCCCATCCTTATCCGCAACTGGTACGTG
This sequence comes from uncultured Cellvibrio sp., assembly GCA_965652595.1. Classification (GTDB taxonomy): domain Bacteria; phylum Pseudomonadota; class Gammaproteobacteria; order Pseudomonadales; family Cellvibrionaceae; genus Cellvibrio. Next base: position 13,794 of record CBFGWO010000004.1, read on the forward strand.
ACTTCCAGGCCGTTATCGGCCGTGAGGCGCGTGCCCAGTGTCTGGCTCAGGCGGGAAAATTGCCCGACGCATTGGTGGCCTGTGTGGGTGGTGGCTCCAACGCTATTGGTCTCTTTCACCCGTTCCTGACCGATGAATCCGTTGCCATGTACGGCGTTGAGGCGGGTGGTCTGGGTATAGAAACTGGAAAGCACGCGGCGCCCTTGAATAAGGGAGTTCCCGGTGTATTGCATGGCAACCGCACCTATCTGATGGAAGATGAAAACGGCCAGATTATTGAGACTCATTCGGTATCCGCCGGCCTTGATTACCCTGGCGTTGGCCCTGAGCATTCCTGGCTGAAGGATATTGGGCGAGTCAATTACGTCGCCATCAACGACGACGAGGCGCTTGCCGCTTTCCGCAAGCTAACGCTTACGGAGGGTATTATGCCCGCACTTGAGTCCAGCCATGCTCTGGCTTACGTCGAGAAGCTGGCGCCAACCATGAGCAAAGACCAGATCATCATCGCCAACCTTTCAGGGCGTGGCGATAAAGATATCCTTACCGTTGCCTCCCTCGACGGTATTACGGTTTAACACCAGTGGCTCCAGGCCCGCAGGACGAGTGAATGAGTAGAATTTCTGAACGATTGAGCGCGGCCAAGGCCGCAGGGCGCAAAATTCTGGTGACCTACGTGGTCAATGCGGATCCCAGCCCGGAAGCGACACTGCCGACCATGAAGGCCCTGGTAGCCGCCGGTGCCGATGTCATCGAGTTGGGCGTGCCTTTTTCCGATCCTATGGCAGAGGGGCCGGTGATTCAAAAGGGGCATGAGCGCGCGTTGGTGCATGGTGCCAGCTTAAGGTCCACTCTGGATGTTGTCAGAGCTTTTCGGCAAACAGACCAGCAAACACCGCTGGTGTTGATGGGCTACGCTAACCCGGTAGAGCGTTTTGGCTACGCGGAGTTTGCGCGGGCAGCGGCCGAAGCGGGCGTGGATGGGTTGCTAACCGTCGACCTGCCACCTGAGGAAGTGCAGGACTTAAAGCGTGAGTTGGATACTGTGGGCCTGGACAATATTTTTCTATTGGCGCCCACCACCCGTCCAGAGCGGGCCAAAACTATCGCGGCTCACGCCAGTGGTTTTCTTTACTATGTTTCCCTCAAGGGGGTAACCGGTGCGGGTCACCTGGATGTGGAATCGGTGAAATCCAAGCTCGCCGAGTTTGGCGAGCTGACTGATCTACCGGTCTGCGTAGGTTTTGGTATCAAAGATGCCGCTACCGCCAAGGCCGTTGCGCAACTGGCTGACGGTGTGGTGGTCGGTAGTGTGCTGGTTGAAAAAATGGGCGAACTCCAAGGGCAGCATCCGGATCAAATAGCTGCTGCCGTGGGTGATATTGTCGGCAATATCCGTCAGGCATTGGACACGTTGTAGTTGTCGCGAACAGACTTTTTGCATTGAGTGTCTGCGCGGATGCAGAAAGAGAAAATTCCGGGCAAATAACCCAAAAGACATAACTCAAGAGAAACAATCCAAGAGAGACAACCCATGAGTTGGTTAGAAAAAATTATTCCCAGTGTGGTGCGTTCCGAGGGCAAGCGCAGTAACAAGGTGCCGGAAGGGCTTTGGGAAAAGTGCGCCAAATGCGATGCGGTGCTGTACAAGCCGGAGCTGGAAAAGAACTTCGATGTCTGCCCCAAGTGCGACTATCATATGCGCGTTGGCGCGCGCAAGCGTCTGGATATGTTTCTTGATCCGGAAGGTCGCCAAGAGCTGGCGACAGAGGTTGAGCCAATAGATAGGCTGAAGTTTAAAGACGTAAAAAAGTACAAGGATCGACTGACCAGCGCCCAAAAAACCACAGGTGAAAAAGATGCTCTGGTAGCCATGCGCGGCACGCTCAAGGGCATGCCGGTGGTAGCCGTGGCCTTTGAGTTTGCCTTCCACGGTGGCTCTATGGGTTATGTGGTAGGTGAACGCTTTGCCCGTGCGGCCAGCCTTGCACTTGCCGAAGATATTCCCTTGGTGTGCTTTTCCGCAACAGGGGGCGCCCGTATGCAGGAAGCGCTGATTTCCCTGATGCAAATGGCCAAAACCAGTGCGGTGATCGAACGTCTGAAGATGCAGGGCACACCCTACATTTCCATCATGACCGACCCGGTTTACGGCGGTGTTTCCGCCAGCCTGGCACTGCTGGGCGATATTAACGCCGCTGAACCCGGTGCTCGGGCCGGATTTGCAGGCCCCAACATTATCGAACAAACCATTCGCCAAAAATTACCCAAAGGCTTTCAGCGCAGTGAGTTCCTGTTGGAACACGGCGCCATCGATATGATCATTCACCGACGCGACATGCGTGATAAGGTTGCAAACCTATTGGCTAAATTTACTCGCCGCGCCGCTGTCTAGCGGCGTTTTTGCTCATGCAATTTGACAGTCTTGACCAATGGTTGGCCTGGCTTGAACAGGCCCATCCCCGTGAAATAGACCTGGGGCTGGAGCGAATCCGCCAGGTTGCTGAAAAAATGGGGCTGCTCCGTCCGAGCGCACGGGTGGTCACAGTGGCGGGCACCAATGGCAAGGGCTCCTGTGTTGCCGCTGTAGCGGCACTGGCAACCGCCACAGGTTTGCGCGTTGGTGTCTATACCTCTCCTCATTTGCTCCATTACAACGAGCGCATCAGCGTTTGCGGCCAGCCTGCCAGTGATCAGCGAATCTGCACCGCGTTTTCACGTATTCATGCCGCAGCGGACGGCATCAGTCTTACCTACTTTGAATACGGCACCCTTGCAGCGCTGGAGATTTTTCAGGCAGAAGCGCTGGATCTGTGGGTGCTGGAAGTGGGCTTGGGCGGCAGGCTCGATGCGGTCAATCTGATTGATGCCGATATTGCGGTGGTCACCAGTATCGATCTGGATCATCAGGACTGGCTGGGCGACACTCGCGAGGCCATTGGTCGCGAAAAAATCGGTATTGCCCGCGCAGGGCGTCCCGTGGTTTGCGCCGATCCCAATCCTCCCTCCAGTCTTTGTGCCAGGGTGGCAGAGTTGAATGCTCCTGAATACTTTTTAGATAAGGCATTTGGCTGGTCCCAGGGAGACGCCGGTTGGCGCTGGTGGGGCACGAGTGCAACGGGGCAAACGCGCTCGCTGGACGATCTACCCTTGTCGTCATTACCTCTACCCAGCATGGCGGCCGCTATACAGGTCGCCCATGTGCTTTCACTTGACTTAACCCATGCTCAGATCAGTCATGTCTTGGGAGAGCTGCAACTTCCCGGACGCTTCCAACAGCTTGAATATCAGGGCAGGAGGCTGATTCTGGATGTGGCTCACAACCCGGCGGCAGGGCGCTATCTCGCTGAACGGCTTAAAGCCTTTCCAGTCAAAGGGCGCGTGAGCGCGCTGGTGGCGATGATGGCGGATAAGGATAGGCGTGAAACTCTTGCAGCCCTGGTTCCCTGGGTTGATAACTGGTTTGCGGTATCGCTGCCGGTGACGAGAGCAGCAACGGCCGATCAGCTCAAAGTGGATCTTGCCGAGTTGGGCGTTCAGCTGGCGGGTCAAGGCACTATGGCAGAGTGTCTCGCGGCTGCGGTAGCCGCAACTGAGGCAGATGAAACCCTGGTGATCTGGGGTTCTTTTTACACGGTGGCGGCAGCCTTGGCGCAGCTGGCACCAGCATCCGGGAGGCAGCTATGAGAGAGGGTTTGAAGCAACGCCTGATTGGTGCGTTTGTCCTCGTCGCTTTAGGCGTAATTTTTCTTCCTGGCTTTTTTAAGGATCAGGGCGATCAAACGCTGGATATACGCACTCGCATTCCCGATCAGCCGCGCATAGAAACCGTCGAATTTGCGCTACCTGAGGCGGATGTGGCTGTGGAGCCCGCACCGCCGCCGGAAACCATGTTTCTGCCTGCAGATGCCCCGACAGAGGCTTCCTCGACGGATGCCGCTTCCGAAAGTCACTCATCGTCGGCGCCGGCAGAGCAGCCCTCTGAGCAGCCCCAGACCTTGGCCGGGGTGCCGGAACTTGCGCTCAACGATAAAGGCTTGCCCGATGCCTGGATTATTCAGGTGGCGAGCCTCGGCAATCGGGACGCCGCTGTTAGGTTGCGTGATCAATTGCAGGCTGAGGGGCATCGCGCATTTCTGCGTGAGACTGAGACAGATGCAGGGCGCTTTAATCGCGTATTGATTGGTCCAAAGATTGATCGTGCCGAGGCGGAGGCTATCAAGCGCAAAATCGATGCTCAGTTTAAAGTCAATGCGCAAATACGACGATTTGAACCCTGATGTTGGGGTATCTGGGTCGCGGCTGCTCTGCTAAAATGCGGCTCCCCTCAAATCCGGAGGCATGCTACGCATGAATTGGGCCGATTGGACCATAGTTGCTATTCTGGTTCTGTCCGCGTTGATCAGCGTCAAGCGGGGTTTTGTCAGGGAAGCCCTCTCTCTTGCCACCTGGGTCGCAGCCATTCTTGTCGCCATGATTTTTGGTGGACGCCTGGCAATTTTACTGGTTGATCACATTGATACGCCCTCACTGCGAGAATTGGTGGCGTTTACGCTTTTATTCGTGGGAACCCTGCTGGTTGGGGCGCTGGTTAATTACGTCATCAGCACCCTGGTAAAAGTCACTGGCCTTTCGGGTACAGATCGGCTATTGGGTATGTGTTTTGGCCTGGCGCGGGGCGCGATCATTGTTATGGCGCTGCTTATTTTCTTGCCGGGATTGATTTCTGTTCAGGAAGATAGTTGGTGGCAGCAGTCGCAGTTAATTCCCGGCTTTTTGGAGTTTGAATCGCGTGCGCGCGAACTGGGTTCGGATACCCTCGGTTTTTTCAAGGGGCTTTTATCCTGAGGGTTTAGCCTGAAGAGTGAAGCCCCGGTATTTTTTCCGCGTAAAGCATCCGGTATTTCGGCAAAAAAGGTAGGTAAGTATGTGTGGCATTGTTGGTATTGTGGGTAAGCGCGATGTCAATCTGCAGTTGTATGATGCGTTAACCATATTGCAACACCGCGGACAGGATGCCGCCGGCATAGTCACCTGCCAGGACGGGCGCTTGGCGCAACAAAAAGCCAACGGTCTGGTGCAGGACGTGTTTCGCACCCGTCATATGCAGCGGTTGCTGGGCAATATCGGTATAGGCCATGTGCGCTATCCCACTGCCGGTAGTTCCGGTCCTGCGCTGGCGCAACCCTTCTATGTGAACTCTCCTTACGGCATTGCTCTGGCTCACAACGGCAATCTCACCAACGCCGACAAGCTCGGTGAAGATCTTTTCAAAACGGATCTACGTCACGTCAACACAGATTCGGATTCAGAAGTCTTGCTCAATGTTTTCGCGCACGAGTTGCAACTGCAAGGCAAATTGCAGCCCACGCCAGAGGATATTTTTTCGGCGGTGACCGGTGTGCACAATCGCGTGACGGGTGGATATGCCGTGGTTGCCTTGATTGCGCGCTATGGTTTGATTGCCTTTCGCGATCCTAACGGCATACGCCCACTGGTATACGGCAAGCGCGAAGGTGAGGCGGGCGTGGAATATATGGTGGCTTCTGAGAGCGTGGCGCTTGATGTGCTGGGCTTTGATTTGATCGATGATGTAGCTCCCGGAGAAGCCATCTATATCACTGTTGATGGTGACTTGTATCGTCGTCAGTGTGCAAAAAGCTCGCGGCTTGCCCCCTGTATTTTTGAGCACGTGTATTTCGCGCGGCCCGATTCTATTATGGACGGCATTTCTGTTTACAAGGCGCGTTTGCGTCAGGGCGAGAAACTGGCGGACAAAATTTTGCGCGAACGTCCGCAGCACGACATCGACGTGGTCATCCCCATCCCCGATTCCAGTCGTGTTGCCGGTCAGGCGTTGGCCCAGCGTTTGGGCGTCAAGTTTCGCGAAGGTCTGGTAAAAAACCGCTACATCGGCCGAACCTTTATTATGCCTGGCCAACAACAGCGTAAAAAATCTGTTCGCCAAAAGCTCAATCCGATTGAATTGGAGTTCAAAGGCAAAAATGTGTTGTTGGTCGACGATTCTATTGTGCGCGGTACCACCTGCCAACAAATTATCCAAATGGCACGGGATGCAGGTGCCAAGAAAGTGTATTTCGCCTCAGCTGCGCCGGCGGTAAAGTATCCCAACGTTTACGGCATAGATATGCCTACGGCATCGGAGCTGATTGCCCATGGTCGTACCCATGATGAAGTCTGTCGCGAGATAGGTGCAGATTGGTTGATCTATCAGGATCTTGAAGATCTGATTGCCGCCTCCGCCGAGGGCAATAGCAAAGTCACCCGGTTTGATTGTTCAGTGTTTACCGGCGAGTACATTACCGGTGAAGTCTCGCAGGAATATCTGGATCGCCTGGCGCAGGCGCGCAATGAAAACACCCGTGCGGGTAAAAAGTCGGGCAAGCCGGAAGATACTCTGATTGGTTTGCACAATGGTGCGGCTAACGGCTAAGCTCAGGATTCGCACACTGTTAAGGATTCCAGCATGAAGTCTACCGATGATCCACTGGGCCAAGCCCATCTGGATACACTGGCTATTCGCGCCGGTCAAAGGCGCACCGCCGAGGGTGAGCACAGCGAAGCGCTGTTTCTCACCTCGAGTTATGTGTTTGCCAGCGCCGAAGAAGCCGCGCGTCGCTTTAATGGTGAGCAGCCGGGCAATGTCTATTCACGCTACACCAATCCCACCGTCAGAAACTTCGAAGAGCGCATAGCGGCGCTTGAAGGCGCTGAGTCAGCCGTTGGTACCGCCTCGGGCATGGCGGCCATTCTCAGCACCTGTATGGCGCTGTTGAAAGCCGGTGACCACCTTCTGTGCTCGCGTAGTGTTTTCGGAACCACCAACGTACTTTTGAATAAATTTATGCAAAAGTTTGGGGTTTCCACCACCTTTGTGGCGCCCACCGACTATGCTGCCTGGGAAGCGGGTTTCACACCCAATACGCGGATGCTATTTATCGAAACCCCCTCCAACCCGCTGTGCGATGTGTTGGATATTCAGCGTCTGGCCGATTTGGCTCATGCTCACGGTGCACTCCTGGTGGTGGATAACTGCTTTTGCACGCCTGCACTACAACAGCCATTGAAATTTGGCGCTGACCTGATTATTCACTCGGCGACCAAATACATTGATGGTCAGGGTCGCTGCCTGGGTGGAGTGGTGGCAGGGCCAAAAAACCTGGTGGATGAAGTCCTGGGTTTTGTGCGCAGTGCCGGCCCAAGTATGAGTCCCTTTAATGCATGGGTATTTCTCAAAGGCTTGGAGACCCTGCGCTTGCGGATGGATGCCCATTCGCGGAACGCCCAGGCCTTGGCCGAGTGGCTCGTCGCCCAGCCGTCGGTAGAAAAAGTCTTTTATGCAGGCTTGCCAGATCATCCCGACCATGAGTTGGCACGGCGACAGCAGCGCGGCTTTGGTGGAGTTCTTTCGTTCCGCGTAAAAGGTGGGCGAGAAGAGGCCTGGAAGGTGATAGATGGGACACGCATCCTATCGCTTACGGCTAATCTTGGAGATACCAAGACCACCATTGTGCATCCGGCAACGACAACCCACGGGCGGCTAACGCCTGAACAAAAATTGGAAGCTGGTATCACCGAAAACCTGATTCGAATTGCGGTTGGCTTGGAAGACATTGCTGATCTGCAAGCCGATCTCGCATTAGGTCTTTCGGCGATTAACTAGATGCTGTTGCTCGGTGAGCTAGCGGCCGTTTGAGGTAAGTAGATGCGCGATTTTGTTGAAACCATCAGCAATGAGGTGGGCAGGGTTTTATTGGGCAAGGAGGAGCAAATTCACCTGGCCCTGGCTTGTTTGTTGGCTGACGGCCACCTGCTTATTGAAGATCTACCTGGTATGGGAAAAACCACCTTGGCCCAAGCGCTGGCGCGTGTTTTTGGTCTGAGCTACCAACGCATCCAATTTACCAGTGATCTGCTGCCAGCGGATATTCTGGGTGTGTCTGTGTTCGATGCGCAAAATGCCTCGTTCAATTTTCATCCCGGGCCGGTGTTTACCCAGCTGTTGTTGGCAGACGAAATCAACCGCACCACACCCAAAACCCAAAGTGCGTTACTTGAGGCCATGGAGGAGCGCCAGGTGACCATCGAGGGTGAAACCCGCAAGTTGCAGCAACCCTTCTTTGTCATTGCCACCCAAAACCCCCAATCACAAATGGGTACCTATCCCCTGCCTGAGTCTCAACTGGATCGCTTTTTAATGCGCATCAGTCTCGGCTACCCCCACGCAGATGCGGAGAAGCAGTTATTTCTTGGCGGCGATCCTCGCCGCTATCTGGATCAATTGCGCGTATGCATGCCGCCAGAAAAGCTGTTGGTTGCGCGGGACGCGATTAACAAGGTAAAGACGTCGGATTCACTCATCGATTACCTACAGCGCTTGATTCACACCACGCGCAGCGATACAGATTTTCCTTATGGACTATCGCCGCGCGGTGCTATGGCATTGTTGCGCGCCGCTAAAACCTGGGCCTTTATGCAGGGCAGGGCCTATGTGATTCCGGAGGATATCCAAAAACTTTTGCCTGTCGTGGTTGCCCACCGAATTGCGCCCGGCTCCAGTTGTCGTGATCAGGCAGAGCACCCGCTAATCGTGAAGTTGCTGACGCAGGTGGATGTGATCGGCAGTTAAGGTACCCTGAGCACAGGGCACCATGGTTTGTGTTAACGGAGTAAGGACAGAAACTCGGTGCGTGTCGCTTGATTACTGCGAAAACAACCCAGCATCGCCGAAGTTTTCATAGAAGAGTTCTGCTTTTCAACGCCGCGCATCATCATGCACATGTGCTTGGCTTCTATAATGACTCCAACACCTGAAGCACCGGTAATCTGCTGGATGGATTCGGCGATTTGCACCGTCAGCTGTTCTTGAATTTGTAGGCGACGGGCGTACATATCAACAATCCGCGCCACCTTGGACAACCCCAGCACCTTGCCAGTCGGTATGTAGGCCACATGAGCCTTGCCAATAAACGGGAGCAGGTGATGTTCGCAGAGCGAATACAGCTCTATATCTTTCACCATAATCATTTCGCTGGAATCTGAGGGGAAGAGCGCACCATTGACCACATCGTCCAGTGTTTGTTGATAGCCCCGGGTCAAAAACTGAAAGGCTTTGGCGGCGCGCGCTGGTGTATCCAGTAGGCCGGGACGATTGAGATCCTCACCAATCCCGGCAATGATCTTCGCGAACTCTTCTTGCATGACAATTCCTCAGTGTATAAATGCGTTCTAAACCCGGTAAAAAAAGGCGTGCAGTTTAACACAGGTGCTTGATGTGGCAGGTTTTTTTGCCGGGGGGCTTGTCTGGGGCGGAACGGCTTGATAAAGTGCGCGCCCTGTCGATCCGTTGTGGTTGACTCCCCAGGACTATAGCTCAGTTGGTTAGAGCACCACCTTGACATGGTGGGGGTCAGCAGTTCGAGTCTGCTTAGTCCTACCAAATCCAAAAAAGCCGCTTTTCAGCGGCTTTTTTATTTTCGGCGTTTGATACCTAAAACTGGTAGCCAAGACTAAATTGGGCGAAGCCAACCTCATCGCCCTCAAACTCCGAAGCTATGCTTTCCAGCTTCAGGTATAAGGTGCTCTGATGCTTGATCGGATAAAAGGTGACACCAATCCCCAGCGCCAAATCAGAGTCAGAAATACGCTCATCCCAGTAACGATCTTCTTCGGTCGCATTGTAAATACCGGCTTTCCCGTAGAGTCTTACCCAGGATGTATTGAAGGTATGGCCTAGATTGACGCCGACATAGGTAGATTCAATGCGAATGTCTTCATCCTCACGCATTTTGGTTTTGGCATATTTCAGGTCTAGGCCAACAATTTCATTGAAATAATAGCCAGCTTCGATCATTGAGCCGCGAGTGTCGCAAAAATCGCCGCAGTCGTCATTGACGGTGACCGCGCGGCCCGCGCCAACAAAGAATCCCTGGTTGTCCATTGCCGTGGCTGATGAGGTTGCCGCCAGGGCGCAGAGCAAGAGGAGGGGCTTTTTCATAGAGGTTTCCTTTCGTAGGGTTAGACAACCCGGCTACTTTAACATGTAAGCGGGTGAGGTTACCCTTCGACCCTATCACTCTGGCGCTGGATTCTGCTACTCGGTACCCCGCTTCGTGAAAACAGCCCCCTTGAAATCACATTTGCTGACCCCATGATGGACAGCATTTGAATACCAAGAGACCCGCTTATCAGGAGCCATACCATGACCCTAGATACCCAAAAAGAAACTCGGGGCTTTCAAACGGAAGCCAAGCAGCTACTGCACTTGATGATCCACTCGCTGTACTCCAACCGGGAGATTTTTCTGCGTGAACTAATCTCCAATGCGTCGGACGCGGCGGATAAATTGCGTTTTGAAGCAGTATCCAATGATGGGTTATATGAGGGCGACGGTGATCTGAAGATTCGCGTGAGTTTTGACAAGGATGCCAAAACCCTCACCATCATCGATAACGGCATAGGCATGTCGCGCGACGAGGTGGTTGAAAATCTGGGTACCATTGCCAAATCTGGTACCGCGCAATTTATGCAAAAACTGAGCGGCGATCAGAAAAAAGATGCTCAGTTGATTGGCCAATTTGGCGTTGGGTTCTATTCGGCGTTTATCGTGGCCGACAAAGTGGTTGTCACCACTCGCCGTGCGGGTTGCCCTGCGGAACAAGGTGTTCGTTGGGAGTGCACCGGAGAGGCTGAATTTAGCGTAGAAAATTGTGTAAAACCGGAGCGGGGTACTTGCGTTGAATTGCATCTCAAAGCGGACGCACTGGAATTTGCCGATCACTGGCGGCTGCGCTCAATCATTAAAAAATACTCAGACCACATCGCGATTCCCGTGGTGATGCAAAAGCAAACCCCCGTGGGCGAAGAAGCAACAACGGAGCCAGAAGATGAGGTGATTAACACAGCAACGGCTCTGTGGACACGATCTCGTACAGAGATCAGTGATGATGAATACAAGGCGTTTTACAAACATGTCAGTCACGACTTTGCCGATCCGCTCAGCTGGAGCCACAATCGCGTGGAAGGTAATCTGGATTACACCAGCTTGCTCTTTATTCCGGCCCGTGCCCCCTTTGATCTATACAACCGCGATGCAGCGCGCGGTTTAAAATTGTATGTGCAGCGCACTTTTATCATGGATGATGCCGAACAATTTTTGCCGCTCTATTTGCGCTTTATCAAAGGTGTGGTTGACTCCAACGATCTCTCGCTGAACGTTTCCCGTGAAATCCTGCAAAAAGATCCAAACATTGACAGCATGCGCTCGGCGCTGACCAAGCGCGTGCTGGATATGCTCAACAAATTGGCGAAAGATCAAGCAGAGGATTACGCCAAGTTTTGGACGGAATTTGGCCAGGTGTTAAAAGAAGGGCCAGCGGAAGATTTCGCCAACCGCGAAAAGATTGCCAAGCTGCTGCGCTTTTCGTCTACCCATACAGGTTCGCCAGAGCAAGATCAGTCGCTGGAAGACTATGTGGCGCGCATGAAAGAGGGCCAAGACAAGATTTACTACATTGCGGCCGAGAACTTCAATACCGCCAAGAGCAGCCCGCATCTGGAAGTTTTCCGCAAAAAAGGTATCGAAGTCTTGCTGCTCAGCGATCGCGTTGATGAGTGGTTGATGAGCCATTTGCACGACTTTGATGGCAAGCCTTTCCAGGATGTGGGCAAAGGTGAATTGGATCTGGGTAAGTTGGATTCAGATGAAGAGAAAAAAGCCCAGGAAGAAGTTGCTGAACAACTCAAACCTTTGCTTGAAAGAGTCAAGACAGCCTTGGGTGAACAGGTGGCCGAGGTGAGGGTAACTCATCGACTAACGGATTCACCCGCCTGTGTGGTTGTTGCTGAACATGATATGGGTGCCCAGATGCGCCGAATTCTTGAAGCCGCGGGCCAAAAGTTGCCGGATTCCAAACCGATTTTTGAAATCAACCCGGAGCATGCATTGGTGAAAAAGCTGGAGCAGGAATCCAGTGAAAGCCGTTTCAGTGATCTGGCCCATATACTCTTTGATCAGGCCAACCTGGCAGAGGGCGCGCAGCTCGCTGATCCCGCGGCCTATGTTCAGCGCCTCAACAAATTGTTGCTGGAGTTGCACGCCGGTCAGTAACTGCCTAACCTTGGGTGAACTCGTATGAGTTCGCCCCGGAGTCACTATGAAATACAAAAATCTCGCACTGCCTGCCACTAAAGCGATTGCCCTGGTGGCCCATGACAATAAAAAGAAGGACATTCTTTCCTGGTGTGCGGCCCATAAAGCGGCGCTGGAGCAACATAAGCTTTACGCGACTGGCACCACGGGTAGTCTGATTGAGCGTGATGTGGGCTTGCAGGTAAACAAGTTGATTAGTGGCCCTATGGGGGGTGATCAGCAGGTAGGGGCTTTAATTAGCCAAGGAGAAATTAATTTCCTGGTGTTTTTTTGGGATCCTTTTGAGCCAATGCCCCATGATCCAGATGTAAAGGCACTCTTGCGCATTGCCGCTGTGTGGAACATCCCTGTTGCCTGCAATCAAATCTCGGCGGACTTTATGTTGTCGTCTAGCCTGTTTACGTCAAGTTGCGATCGTAGTGTTCCTGACTATGCCAGCTACCTGGCCGCGCGCACCTAGCAGGCCGCTGCACTAAAAATCATCAATGGCAGGATAACTGTCCGGTTCCAGCATAGCCAATGCGGTAAGGTGATCGCGCGCCGACCCGTTGAACTCCTCTCCCCAACGATCTTCGGCGCTAATTTCGTAGGCCGCCTCTGAGTCTTCGGGGGCGGCCGCTCCGACCAGGGTCAGTTGTTGCCAATTCTCCCTGTCAAATTCTGCGATCGAGCCGTCAAAATACTGAACCTCGATGGTGCCTGACGCTTCATCCAAAGCGACAACTTCAAACCAGGCGCCTTGTTCTCTGTCTTGGTACCAACTGCCGATATGGGGATGTAACCAGGTCATCAACGCTCTCCTGTTTCCGCTCAAATGTTTGCCAAACCTTATCACTCTGGAAGCCGGGTGCAAGCCGACAAAGGAATAGCAAAGTGTGAAGTAAACCCTGATGCTGGCTTTAAAATTGGTTTTCAAGTACTTAATTCCGCAGAATTTTTATAGGCGCCCGCCGTTTTGCTAATGAGTTTTTGAGCACCCCTTTATCTAAATGCACAGAGGTTGATAAAACATTTGTCTAAGGTAATGAAAGGCGTGTTGTTGGTTTTGGAGGCGTTGAGTGAGTGCTGTGATTTTCAGCTTATAACCAAAATCACTAATAAACGGGCTTTTTTGTTATTTTTTCTGGACATGAATTGTTAATTATCGTAAAAATGGAGCCTCACGGAGACCTGTGAACGCTGCATGCGTCCGAGGTGGCTGGCAACACTTGTAATACTCAGCACCAAGGTCGATAAGTTGGCGCACAGGCCAACAATATACGGACAACTAACAGCGAAGATAACAATAACGAGGTGTCAGTATGGCTGATCGTGAATCAGGCACTGTCAAGTGGTTTAACAATGCGCGCGGTTACGGGTTTATTACCCGCGGTGAGGGGAGTGCAGATATTTTTGTCCACTACCGCAACATTCGCGCAGAAGGATACCGTTCACTTGCGGAAGGTCAGGTTGTTGAATTTGAACTTATGCAGGGTGAAAAAGGACTTCAGGCAGAAGACGTTGTTCCTGTAGGCTGAGCGACTTCCTATCTGAAACAAAAACACCGGCGATCGCCGGTGTTTTTGTTTGTGCCTTTTCTACTGGCGTCTACTTGGTTTACTTGGGTTGTTCGTAGGGGGTCGCCAGGATAAGGACACCCATCAAGGGATGGTCGAGATAATGTAATTCACCGCTGCGCAAACGACGATCCTCCTCTAACAGAACAATGCGCCTGGGAAGATAGGCAGCGTCCGGCAGGATTTCTTCGCGTTGAATGGCATCGCTCCAATAGGCTTGCTGGTTGTCGGTTGAATCCCCTGTATTGGCTATATTCTCCGGTGCTGACAGCTCGGTGCCCATGGTCAGCGTTTCGAAGTTCGACGTGCGCACTAGGGGAGACGTGGGAAGCAGCGGCCAGTCACCTGGGGATTGCCCCTGATCCAATTCAAACTCGGTGAGCCAGAGTTTGGTTTTTGCCTCAACGAAACGACCGAGACTGAAGGTAATACTGCCTTCAAGTTCATGATGATCCCCAAAAGGCTCTCCGGCTGACATTAAAATGCCTTTGGCTGACGAGGCTGGGCCTAGAGGTTGGCGCCAAGCTTCATGGAAAAGTACCCGGTATTGGCGGCTGTTTGCGAGCTTGCTGGCTTGGGTGTTAAGGCGACGTTCTTCGCTGACAAGCAATTGGAAGGCCGCGCTGGCTGGTTCGTGCAATTTTTCAGTGGCGGCAATGTCCTGGTCGCCTTCCTCCGGCAGCCCCGAATTTGCAGGCTCCAGTGTGACCCAGCGCAAGGGGTAGTCCAGCGCTATTGAGTGGGGCCAATGTTCCTCTTGCTCCGGGTATTCGCGCGCAAAAGCGATAACTTCAATTTGGAACCAGCGCTCATCGGTTTGCGCGACAGTTTGGCTGGCGAGCCCCCAGAAAAGCACGGTGAAAATCAGCATTTTCCGGTGTAAATAGACAGAATTGATCATGTAGAAACTGGCTCCTTGGGGGGCAGTTGATCGAGCAACTGGGTAACTGCTTGCAGGCGTTGCTCATTAGTATCCATATCCAGTGTAAATTTCAAATGGTTGGCGCCTTCGAGACGATAACGTCCCGGTTGGCTTTGCACCAGCTGCACTATGGTCAGTGGATCGACACGGGTATCGGCAGAAAATTCCAGGCGTCCGCTTTTGGTACTTGCTTCCAGCTTGGTAATTCCCAGGCTGTCGGCCTTGAGTTTTAGTTGCGTAACCCGGAACAAATTTTTGGTGGCTTCCGGCAGCAGACCGAAGCGGTCGATCATTTCAACCTGTAATTCGCGCAATGATTCTTCGCTGCCAGCGCTGGCGAGGCGCTTGTAAATCACCAGTCGAGTGTGAACATCAGGCAGATAATCGTTGGGGATTAACGCAGGAATACGCAGATTCACGTCGATGCTTTGCGCATCCAGGTTTTCGATATTTGCCTGTTTCCCTGAGCGTATGGCTTTGACTGCGCGATCCAACATATCCATATACAGTGAAAAGCCGATGGTCTGTATCTGACCGCTTTGTTCTTCGCCCAATAATTCTCCTGCGCCGCGAATTTCCATATCGTAGGTGGCCAGCGTAAACCCGGCTCCCAGATCTTCTGCACTGACAATCGCTTCAAGACGTTTAACGGCGTCGGCAGTCATGCTGCGTTTGTCCGGTGTTAATAAATAGGCGTAGGCCTGGTGGTGAGAGCGGCCTACGCGACCGCGCAGCTGGTGCATTTGTGCCAGGCCGAATTTGTCGGCGCGATCCATGATGATGGTGTTGGCGCTGGGCACATCGATGCCGGTTTCGATAATGGTGGTGCACACAAGGATATTAAAACGCTTGTGATAAAAATCCGACATTACCCGCTCAAGGTCACGTTCGCGCATCTGGCCGTGGCCTATGCCGATACGCGCCTCGGGAATAAGTTCCTGCAGTTCGCGGGCGGTTTTTTCGATGGTTTTGACTTCGTTGTGCAGGTAGTACACCTGTCCGCCGCGCAAAATTTCCCGCAGTATGGCTTCTTTGATCACCGCTTCGTCGTATTGGCGCACAAAGGTTTTGACTGACAGGCGGCGGGCCGGTGGTGTGGCGATAATCGATAGATCGCGAATGCCGGCCATGGACATATTGAGTGTGCGTGGAATGGGTGTGGCGGTTAGCGTCAGTATGTCTATCTCGGCGCGCAGTGCTTTGAGTTGTTCTTTCTGGCGTACCCCAAAACGGTGTTCCTCATCGATGATCAGCAGGCCGAGGTTTTGGTATTTGATGTCTGGCTGCAACAACTTGTGGGTGCCCACCACTATATCTATCTTGCCTTCTGCCAAGCGCTTGACGGCTTCATCCACTTCTTTTTGCGTGCGGAAGCGCGAAAGTACTTCAATGGTTACTGGCCAATCGGCAAAACGATCCTTGAGCGATTCGAAGTGCTGTTGGGCGAGCAGGGTGGTAGGGGCGAGAATGGCAACCTGCTTGCCGCTGTGAACTGCCACAAATGCGGCGCGCATGGCCACTTCGGTTTTGCCAAAGCCCACATCGCCGCACACCAATCGATCCATGGGCTTGGGCGAGAGCATATCAGCCACCACGGATTCGATTGCGCGCTGTTGGTCGGGGGTTTCCTCAAAGGGAAATGCAGCGGCAAATTGTGTGTAGGCCGCTTTGGGGTCAGCAAAGGCAAAGCCTTTGCGCGCCGCCCGTCGTGCGTAGACATCCAGAAGTTCGGCGGCGGTATCGCGCACTTGCTCCGCCGCTTTGCGTTTGGCTTTTTGCCAGGCTTCGTTGCCCAGCTTGTGCAGTGGAGCCAGGTCTTCATCGGCGCCGGAAAAGCGGCTGATCAAATGCAGGCTGGTGACCGGGACATAGAGACGCGCGCCTTCAGCGTACTCCAGGGTTAAAAATTCATTGGTTTGGTCATCAATGGTGATGGTTTCCAAACCACGGTAGCGGCCAACGCCGTGGTCGATATGCACCACTGGGGCGCCGAGCTTGAGTTCAGTAAGGTTTTTGACAACAAGCTCGGCACTTTCCTGGCTTTGGCGTCGACGTCTTTGCTGTTGGATTCGCTCGCCAAAGAGCTGGGGCTCAGCGATTAACGCCAGTAGCGGCTTCTCAAGAATTAGCCCCTGTTCCAGTGGCGCCAGTGTAATAGCCAGTTGTTGATCGCCATCGACGAACTCTTGCCAGTTGGCAACTTCTTTGGGGTGGCGATTGATTCTCCCAAGCAATTCCAGCAGGGTTTCGCGCCGTCCTGCAGATTCAGCTGCAAAGAGCACTCTGCCGGGAAACTCCATTAAAAAGGCTTGCACCACCGCCAGAGGATTTTCCTGTTGGGCGCGCAGCGGCAGTTCCGGGGGGGGGAGGCTGGCGAAATTGGTGTTTCCCGCCTTGGCGTCCAGCACCTGGGTGTGGATCAGCGTGCGTGGGTAGTGCTTTAGCGCACCAAAGAACTCCTCTATGGCGAGGTAGATATCCCTGGGGGGCAGTATGGGTCTTTGCAGGTCGCCGCGTCGGCTTTCGTAGCGACGCAAGAGTTCAGTCCAGAAATGCTCGGCAGATTTTTCAATATCGCCCAGAGCATAAACCTGGGTGTTCGCCGGAATATAGTCGAACAGGCTGCTGCAATCTTCAAAAAACAACGGCAGATAATACTCAATACCCGGCGGCGAAATACCCTCGCTCACATCCTGGTAAACCGGGCAGGCGCGATGGTCGACATCAAAGCGTTCGTGCCATTGCTGTTTGAAACGGCTGATCCCCGCTTTATCCAATGGAAATTCCTTGGCGGGCAGCAGTTGAATCTTTTCCACCTGCTCCAGGGTTAACTGGGTTTCGGGGTCAAAGGTGCGCAGGGTTTCGATTTCGTCATCGAACAGGTCGATGCGGTAGGGCAGGTCGCTGCCCATCGGGAAGATATCCAGCAGCGCGCCGCGCACGGCAAATTCCCCGTGCTCATAGACTGTATCCACACAGTGGTAGCCCGCTTTTTCCAAATTCAACCGCATTTGATCAAGTTTTAGGGTTTCGCCTTTGCTGAGCATCAGGCTGTTGCCTATTAAATAACTCTGGGGCATCAGGCGTTGCAGCAGGCTGGTAACAGGCACTACCAGGAGCGCTTGCTGGCAATTGGGCAGACGATAAAGCGTGCTCAGTCGCTCGGAAATAATGTCCTGGTGCGGCGATATGGTGTCGTAGGGTAGGGTTTCCCAATCCGCGAGATGCAGCACAGGTAAGCGGTTGCTGCAAAAAAACGCCAGTTCGGTTTCCAGTCGCAGAGCGCTACTGGTATCGGTGGTAATAACCAGACTCAGGCCAGGGTGCGCTAGAGCTGCTGTTGCTATGGCCAGCGGCTGGGCGCTGCCATGCAATTGACCCCAGTGCTGACGGTTGCCAGGTGAGTTGGAAAGGGGAGGCTGGACTAGTGAATGAAAGGTCATAGACAACGGGGTTGCTTGCAAAAGGCGCCCATTGTACCCGCATTCGGCAAAATGCTGAGGAGGTATTTTGTGCCTGCTTTCGCCGCGCAGAGGTGTTACCTCCTGAAAGTGTCGGTGCGTTAAGTCTTTGTTTTTGTCATTTATTTGTGCAAATAGCCAGAGGTCGCTCTGGTCATCCGCAGTCGCGATCTTTATAATTGCCGCGTTTTTGACCCCGGCCCCTGGCTAGATAGCGCGTTGTTGCGCACTTCTGCCCGCCCTTTGAGTCTCGCGGTGCGTCCAGGTTCGCCAGAGTGCGTATAAAACAGCAGGTTTTTTTACCTCCATTGAGGACCAGCGTGCAGCGTCCAATTCCCCAGGGTGAGTGATTTGTGTGATTAACACAGATTGCACTGGTGTGTCTGCCGGGTTCCTCAGTCATAACAGGTCTGGTTTAACCAGGCTAAATATCCAACGAGTGATTAGGCAGAGACGTATGATTAAGATCCGTCGGGGATTGGATTTACCTATATCCGGTGCGCCCGAGCAGACCATCGTCGATGGTCCCAAGGTTCGCTCTGTAGCCGTTATCGGCGCTGACTACCCGGGCATGAAGCCCACTATGGCAGTCAAGCAGGGGGACAAGGTCAAGCTCGGCCAGCTGTTGTTTACCGATAAGAAGACCGAAGGAGTCAGGTATACATCGCCTGCTGCCGGTACTATCGCGGCGATCAATCGCGGTGAAGGACGTGTGCTGCAATCGGTGGTCATCGATGTGGAAGGCGATGAGGCCGAAACCTTTGCCAGCTATCCGGCAGCGCAGCTAGGTGGTCTTTCCGCCGATGCAGTGCGCGAGAATCTGGTTGCATCAGGCCTCTGGACGGCGTTGCGTACTCGCCCTTACAGCAAGGTGCCTGCGCCCGAATCCTCACCCAATTCCATCTTTGTCACCGCGATGGATACCAATCCTTTGTCGGCCGATCCTGCGCTGATTATTGGCGAGCAGGCCGAGTCATTCGCCCAAGGCGTGACTCTGCTGACCCGCCTGACGCAAGGTAAGGTCTTCGTTTGTAAAGCGGTGGGAGCCAAGATCTCTGCGCCCCAGTTGGATCAGGTTGTTGTGCAAGAGTTCGGCGGTGTTCATCCCGCAGGTAACGCTGGCACTCACATCCACTATCTTGACCCTGTCTCTGCGAAAAAAACTGTTTGGACTATCGGCTATCAGGATGTGATCGCTATAGGCAAACTTTTCACCTCGGGCAAGCTGGCAACTGACAGAGTCATTGCACTTGCCGGCCCCCAGGTTGAGCAGCCTCGTCTTGTGCGTACTCGCCTGGGTGCCAGCCTTGAAGAACTGGCTGCCGGTCAATTAAAAGCTGGTGAGAGCCGTTTGATTTCCGGTTCGGTATTCGGTGGTCGCACCGCACGTGGCCCTTTCGCTTTCCTTGGCCGCTATCACAACCAGCTTTCAGTCCTGGCTGAGGGCAATGACCGTCCCATGTTGCACTACCTGCGAGTTGGCGTTAATGCCTTCTCGGTGATGAAAATCTATGTATCCAGTTTGTTCGGCGGTAAGAAGTTTGCTTTCAGTACCACGACTAACGGCAGTGAACGCGCCATGGTGCCCGTAGGTGCCTACGAAAAAGTGATGCCGCTGGATATTTTGCCCACGCAATTATTGCGTGCGCTCATTGTTGGCGATACCGAAACCGCTCAAAAACTCGGTTGTCTGGAATTGGATGAAGAAGACTTGGCTTTGTGCACTTTCGTGTGCCCAGGCAAGTACGAATATGGTCCGATTCTGCGCGACAATCTCACTCTGATCGAGAAGGAGGGTTAATCCATGCGTGCCCTGCGTAGTTTCCTCGACAAAATAGAACCTAACTTCCACAAAGGCGGCAAGCACGAAAAGTGGTATGCGCTTTATGAAGCGGTAGACACCATTTTTTACCGTCCCCCTACAGTTACTAAAACCACCGCTCATGTGCGTGACGGTATAGACCTCAAGCGCATCATGATTACCGTGTGGTTGTGTACCTTCCCGGCGATGTTTTACGGCATGTATAACCTGGGCTTCCAGGCCAACACCATCATGGCCGATATGGGTATAGCGGCAGTTGAAGGTTGGCGCGGTGGTTTGATCGAACTGCTCGCTGGATACAACCCCAACAGTATCTGGGATTGCCTCTGGCACGGTGCTGCCTACTTCCTGCCTATTTACGCCGTGGTGTTTATTGTCGGTGGTTTTTGGGAAGTGCTCTTCGCCATGGTGCGTGGCCACGAAGTGAACGAAGGCTTCTTTGTGACTTCTGTGCTTTTTGCATTGATCTGTCCGCCGGATCTACCCTTGTGGCAAGCCGCACTGGGCATCAGCTTTGGTGTGGTGATTGCGAAAGAAGTATTTGGCGGCACAGGCAAAAACTTCCTCAACCCGGCGCTTGCTGGCCGCGCTTTCCTGTTCTTCGCTTATCCCGGTGATATTTCCGGTGATGCTGTGTGGACGGCGGTTGATGGTTACACTGGCGCCACAGCTCTCTCGGTGATGGCGCAGGATGGAGTAGCTGGTTTGCAGTCTATTAATCTCAGCTGGATGGATGCCTTCTTTGGCAATATGCACGGCTCCATTGGTGAGACTTCCACGCTGGCGATCCTGATTGGTGGTGCCATTCTTCTGGTCATGGGGATAGCGTCCTGGCGTATTGTGCTGGGTGTGATGCTCGGCATGATGCTGACAGCTACTCTGTTCAACTTTATCGGCTCTGCCTCCAACCCTTTGTTTGCTGTGCCCTGGTACTGGCATCTGGTGGTGGGCGGTTTTGCGTTTGGCATGATGTTTATGGCCACAGATCCGGTATCCGCTGCAATGACCAACACTGGAAAGCTTTGGTTTGGTGCGCTTATTGGATTTATGGTGGTGATTATCCGTGTGGTTAACCCGGCGTATCCGGAGGGCATGATGTTGGCCATTTTGTTTGCCAACCTTTTCGCGCCCTTGATTGACCACTTTGTTGTGCAGGCAAACATTAAGCGGAGATTGGCTCGTGGCTAACAATGACTCCATCAAGAAAACGATAACGGTTACCTTGCTGCTGTGTATCGTCTGTTCGGTGGTGGTATCCACTGCTGCAGTGATGCTTAAGCCCGCACAGGTGGCCAACAAGTCCCTGGACTTTAAACGCAACATTCTGGCGGCTTCAGGTTTGCTCGAAGGTGCGACCAGCGCGCGCGATGTAGAGCGCATTTTTGCCGAGCGAATTACCACACAAGTGGTTGATCTCAACACTGGCAAGTTCACCGATGCGATTGACCCGGCAAGTTATGACCAGATGAAGGCGGCGAAAGATCCGGCTTTGTCGCAACCGCTGAGTGCTGAGGATGACATTGCCAAGATTTCGCGCCGCGAAAACTACTCTGTTGTCTACTTGGTAAAAGACGGCGAAAAACTCAGTCGTGTTGTTTTACCGATAAAAGGCTACGGGCTCTGGTCAACACTCTACGGTTTTTTGGCGCTCGAGGCAGACGCGAATACCGTTGTGGGCCTGGGTTTCTATCAGCACGGTGAAACCCCTGGGTTGGGTGGTGAAGTTGATAACCCTCGCTGGAAATCCCAGTGGCAAGGAAAAGAGGTTTTCGACGCTCAGGGGCGCATAGCGATCCGCTTGCTCAAAGGCGCGGTTGATCCCTCGGCGCCAGATGCCAAGCATCATATTGATGGTCTGTCAGGCGCGACCCTCACCAGTCGCGGTGTCGATAACCTGTTGCACTTCTGGTTGGGCGAGAATGGCTACAAGCCTTTTCTGGACAACCTGTTGAAGGGAGAAGCTTAAGCCATGAAAACCAAAGAACTGTTATTTGCTCCCGTATTTAAGAACAATCCCATTGCGCTGCAAATTTTGGGTATTTGTTCTGCTTTAGCGGTTACCAGCAGCTTGAAGATTACTTTGGTAATGTGCGTCGCCTTAACCGCTGTTACTGCGTTTTCAAATTTCTTTGTTTCATTGGTGCGTAATCATGCTCCAAACAGCATTCGCATCATCGTTCAGATGGTGATTATTGCCTCTTTGGTTATTGTGGTTGATCAAATTCTGAAGGCGGTCGCCTATGACATCAGTAAACAACTGTCGGTGTTTGTGGGTTTGATTATTACCAACTGTATCGTGATGGGACGTGCGGAGGCCTTCGCTATGAAGAACCCGCCTATCCCCAGTTTTTTAGACGGTATAGGCAATGGTTTGGGTTACAGTGCCATGCTTGTTGCTTTGGCGGTAGTTAGAGAGTTGCTGGGTTCAGGTAAGTTATTAGGGTATGAAATTCTCTCTTTGGTTACAGACGGTGGGTGGTATGTACCTAACGGCTTGCTCTTGCTCCCTCCCAGTGCGTTTTTCCTGATTGGCTTGTTCATTTGGGCTTTACGTTCCTGGAAGAAAGATCAAGTCGAAGCGAGTGAGTTCAAAATCGCTCCGAATACCAAGCTGCAGGAGGTGTGATCGTGGAATATTATTTAAGTCTCTTCGTCCGAGCAGTTTTTATTGAAAACATGGCCCTGGCGTTTTTTCTGGGTATGTGCACGTTCATTGCTATATCGAAAAAAGTTAGCGCCGCTATTGGTTTGGGGATTGCCGTCATTGTTGTTCAAACACTGACAGTCCCCTTGAACAACCTGGTGTATACCTATGTGCTTGCCGATGGTGCATTAAGTTGGGCTGGGTTGCCCGACGTCGACCTTAGTTTCTTGGGTTTGATTACGTACATTGGTGTAATTGCGGCGGTAGTGCAAATTATGGAAATGGTATTGGATAAATACGTCCCTGCTCTCTATAACGCGCTCGGCGTATTTTTGCCATTGATTACCGTAAATTGCGCCATTATGGGAGGAGCGCTGTTTATGGTGGAGCGTGATTACAACTTCAGCGAGAGCGTTGTGTTCGGTGCAGGTTCCGGTGCTGGTTGGGCGCTCGCAATTACCGCGCTGGCCGGTATTCGCGAAAAAATGAAGTACAGTGATGTGCCCGACGGCTTGCGCGGATTGGGTATCACCTTTATCACTGTGGGTCTCATGTCTCTCGGCTTTATGTCTTTTGGCGGCATAGACCTTTAATCGGCGAGGAAATACACAGCATGAACATAGAAATTATTCTTGGCGTTGTCATGTTCACCGTGATAGTGCTCCTGCTGGTGGCGGTGATCTTGAGTGCGCGCGCCAAGTTGGTCAGCAGCGGCGATATCACCATTGATATCAATGGTGAAAAAACCTTGACCGTGCCCGCCGGTGGAAAACTATTGCAAACACTCTCTGGCGCCGGCCTCTTTCTGCCTTCCGCGTGCGGTGGTGGTGGTACCTGTGCCCAGTGCAAGTGCGTTGTTGTATCGGGTGGCGGCTCCATGCTGCCCACCGAAGAAAGTCACTTTACCAAGCGCGAAGCTCACGAGGGCTGGCGCCTGTCTTGCCAGACGCCAGTCAAGCAAAACATGGTTATCGAAGTGCCCGAAGACGTGTTTGGTGTTAAGCAGTGGGAGTGTACGGTTGAGTCCAACCCCAACGTGGCGACTTTTATCAAAGAGTTAACCCTGCGTTTGCCCGAAGGTGAAAACGTGGATTTTCGCGCGGGTGGTTACGTCCAACTCGAATGCCCACCCCATCACGTTAAATACGCTGACTTCTCAATTGAGCCAGAGTACCGTGGCGATTGGGAGCGGTTTGGCTTCTTTAATCTCGAATCCAAAGTGACTGAGCCGGTTATTCGCGCCTACTCCATGGCCAACTATCCGGAAGAAAAAGGCATAGTGAAGTTCAATATTCGTATTGCAACGCCTCCGCCTAAATCTCAGGGTATTCCGCCGGGTATCATGTCGTCCTATGTCTTCAGCTTGAAGCCGGGTGACAAGATCAAGGTTTATGGTCCTTTCGGTGAATTCTTTGCGAAGGATACCGACAATGAAATGGTCTTTATTGGTGGTGGTGCTGGTATGGCCCCCATGCGTTCGCACATTTTTGACCAGCTGCGCCGCATAAAGACCAAGCGTAAAATGACCTTCTGGTACGGTGCTCGTTCACTGCGCGAACTTTTCTACAAGGAAGAGTACGATCAATTGCAGGAAGAGAACGAAAACTTCAAGTGGTTCGTCGCCTTGTCCGATCCTCAGCCAGAGGATAACTGGAGCGGGCTCACCGGGTTTATTCACAATGTACTCTACGAGAACTACCTTAAGGATCACCCAGCGCCGGAGGATTGCGAATTCTACATGTGCGGCCCACCAATGATGAACGCGGCGGTTATCAAGCTGCTCAAAAGCCTGGGTGTAGAAGACGAAAACATTATGCTGGACGATTTTGGTGGTTAAGACAGTTTTGATTTTCCTGCTAAATTTGCCCCGTAAAACGAGGTCAGCCTTGCTGACCTCGTTTTTGTTTTTTGGGGTATTGCTCTCAGGTTGTGCGCCCGCGCCAAACGAATCACCGGAAGTGATTCAAATGGCTGGCAAAACCATGGGCACCAGCTATCACATTACGCTTGTTGTGGAGCCTGAAAAGCGTGCGACTATCGACCCCGTCCAATTGCAAGCAGACGTGGACGAGCAGTTGAAACTGGTCAACCAGCAGATGTCCACTTATATCCCGGACTCAGAGCTGATGCAGGTAAACGCTGCACCAGTCAATGAGTGGTTGTACCTTTCCGAGCCCTTGCGTCAGGTGCTGGTACTTAGCCAGGACATCAGTCGTAAATCCGGGGGAGCATTTGATGTAACCGTCGGTCCACTGGTAAATCTCTGGGGTTTTGGTCCAGAGAAACGCGAAGGCGCCCCCTCTCAACACGATGTTGATCAGCTGCGTGAGCGCATAGGCTATCAATTTATGGAAATCACCGGCCATCAATTGCGCAAGGAACGCGATATTTGGATTGACCTCTCGGCTATCGCAAAAGGTTTTGGTGTGGATGTTGTTGCCGATTACCTGTTGGCGCAGGGTTTTGACAACCTCATGGTAGAAATTGGCGGTGAACTGCGGCTTCATGGCCAGAGTCCTCGCGGCACCTCTTGGCGTATTGCCATTGAACAGCCGGAGGCGATGCAAGGCTCGGTGCACAAAGCCATAGCCTTATCCAATATGGCTATGGCGACCTCCGGCGATTATCGTAATTATTTTGAGCAAGACGGCAAGCGCTTCTCGCATACCTTAAATCCCTCAACGGGTTATCCGATTGATCATCGCTTGGCTTCAGTGACTGTGCTGGCACCTACGGCCGCGCAAGCCGATGCCTGGGCCACAGCAATTAATGTACTGGGGCCGGAAAAAGGTATGCAGGTAGCTGAACAAGAGGAACTGGCGGTTTATTTGATTATCAAAACCGATGAAGGCTTTGTGGATAATTACTCCACGGCTTTTCAGCCCTACAAATAGGCGGAGGTGTGTGATGGGTATGTTTTTGGTTGCCTTCCTGGTGATGCTGCTGGTGGTTGCGGGCATGGCGATTGGCGTGATCTTTGGGCGCAAACCCATCAGTGGTTCCTGTGGTGGTGTGGGAGCAGCCTTGGGTGAAAAGGATTATGTGTGTGAGCTGTGCGGTGGTGATGAAACCAAGTGCGAAACCAAACAACAGGCCAAAACGGAGGCCGCAAACCAGTTGGCCTATGAGGTCACCAGTAAAAGCAACGAGCGTAAAAACCCCTAGAGCGTTTTAGTTATGGCCAAGAAGGCACAGATTTCGGCAGATCATAGTTACGACATTTTGGTGATAGGTTCAGGCCCGGCGGGAGAAAGTGCGGCAATCGCTGCTGCCAAGGCGGGCAAACGCGTCGGAGTGGTGGAGAATCGTCCCCTCGTCGGAGGTAGTTGTACCCATATGGGCACTATTCCGTCCAAATCACTGCGGCATGCGGTCAAGCAAATTATCCGTTTTAAATCGAGCAACTTGTTTCGGGAAATCGGTGACAGTCGTCGCCTCACCTTCCCCAGGGTGCTGGAGTCGGCCAATCAGGTTATTCCCAAGCAAATCGAACTGCACACGACATTTTTTGTGCGCAACCGCGTCAGTCTTCACATAGGCCAGGCATCGTTTATTGACCGCAATACGGTCAGTGTTGATTTATTGGAAGGTGCGCGTGAAACCATCAGTGCGCAGCATATTATTATTGCAACGGGTTCCCGTCCTTATCACCCGGCAGATGTGGATTTTTCCCATCCACGGGTGTACGACAGCGATAGTATCTTGTCCATGCAGCATACTCCGCGTCATTTGATTATCTATGGTGCGGGTGTGATTGGTTGTGAGTACGCCTCCATTTTTTCGGGTTTGGGTGTGCGTGTGGATCTTATCAATAACCGCAACAGCCTCCTGTCATTTTTGGACGACGAAATTTCCGATGCGCTCAGCTACCACCTGCGCGACAGTGGCGTCACTGTGCGTCACAGTGAAGAGTATGAAGCCATCGAGCCCCAGGATCACAATGTCACTCTGCACCTGAAATCCGGCAAGCGCCTCAAGGCTGACGCTATTCTTTGGTGTAATGGCCGTACCGGCAATACGGATGGTTTGAATCTTGCAGCCGTAGGGCTTGAGGCGGATCATCGCGGCAACCTCAAAGTCGATAGCGACTATCGCACCAGCGTGGATAACATCTATGCCGTGGGTGACGTGATCGGTTGGCCGAGCCTCGCCAGCGCCTCCTTCGGCCAGGGCAGAGCGGCCTTATCCACCTTATTGGGCACTGATAACTTCCCTATTGATGATGTGCCCACCGGCATTTATACCCTGCCGGAAATCAGTTCTGTCGGTAAAACAGAAACCGAATTGACGGCTGCCAAGGTTCCCTACGAAGTAGGCCGCGCGCTTTTCAAGAACACAGCGCGGGGCCAAATCAGCGGTGAAGATGTGGGTATGTTAAAGCTGCTGTTTCATGTGGATACGTTGGAAATACTCGGCGTTCATTGCTTCGGCGCCGAGGCGGCAGAAATCGTGCATATTGGTCAGGCGATCATGAATCAGAAAAATGGCGGTAATACTATTCGCTATTTTCTCAGCACCACCTTCAATTACCCCACCATGGCTGAGGCTTACCGAATTGCGGCTCTGGATGGCTATAACCGCATCAATCGCCGCTAGTTTGTAGGAAATATCTCACACAAAATTCAGACATTGACGACTGGTCAGCCAGGGAGGGTTTGACTAGTCTAGGCATTACGCAACGGATGTTGCGGATGTTAATTTCTTATCGGTTAAGAAATTGGCATCACAGATTGACTTCACCAGTTAATTTCACAAAAAGGAACTTTGCTATGAAAACACTTCTTTCTTTTGTTGTTGCCGCTGTTCTCGCTGTTGCTGCCGCTCCCTTCGCTGTTGCCGAAACCTCAAGCGCCAATCATCAAGCACAGGTTGAGGTCCAAGAGGCGATCAATATCAACACCGCTGATGTACAAACCTTGACTCGCTTGAAGGGCGTTGGTCTCAAAAAGGCCGAGGCGATAGTTGCCTGGCGCGAGGCGAATGGACAGTTTGTTTCTGTTGATCAACTGACTGAGGTCAAAGGCATAGGTGAAGCTACCCTGGCGGCGAATCGCGACAAAATTCGCATCTAGCGGGGTATTTGATTCGGGTTTTTTGCGCTTCACCTGAGGTTAAGTGGCTGCGTAACTACTCGAAGTTTGCTTTAATGTCGGCCCGGGCTATGTCCGGGCTTTTTTGTTTTGAGGATACGCCATGAACACGTCTCAGCTAGCCCCCATTCTGGTGGCCCTGGACTACGACAACGCCGATGATTGTCGTCGTATCGCCAGGCAGCTTTCTCCTTCGCTCTGTCGTTTAAAAGTGGGCAAGGAGCTTTTCACCAGTTGCGGGCCTGCCATAGTGGAAGAGCTCATGGGGATGGGGTTTGAAATTTTTCTCGACCTTAAATTTCACGATATTCCCAATACCGTCGCTAAAGCAGTCACGGCTGCGGCGCGCCTGGGTGTGTGGATGGTTAATGTGCATGCCTCCGGTGGCGAGCGTATGCTGTTCGCAGCGCGTGAAGCCATAGACGCCCACCAGGGTAAGAAACCGTTACTGATCGCGGTTACCGTGCTCACCAGTATGGCCGCAGAAGATCTGGCGGCGATAGGTGTAGACCGCAGTTTGGATGAGCAGGTGCTGGGCCTGGCCCGGCTGACCAAACAGGCTGGCCTTGATGGAATTGTCTGCTCGGCCAGGGAGGCCAGCGATCTTCGCCGTGAATTTGGCCAGTCGTTCTGCCTGGTCACCCCCGGCATTCGCTTACCCGACAGCCCCGCTGATGATCAGCGCCGCACCCTGACCCCCGTGGAGGCCATAGCCGCTGGCAGCAGCTATTTGGTTATCGGCCGGCCTATTACCGGCGCTGTCGATCCGGCGGCCAGCTGTCGCGCAATCGCTACCAGCCTAGGTTATTAACCATTTCATTCTTCAGGCTTGCTATGACCTCTCCTTGTGTAATTACCATTGATGGCCCCAGCGGAGCAGGCAAGGGCACGCTGAGTCTGTTGACTGCCCGAAAGCTGGGTTATCAGCTGCTCGATAGCGGCGCTCTCTACCGACTGGTTGCCTTGGCGGCGATGAATCAGGGCCTGGCGCTCGACGATGAGCCTGCGCTGGCTCAGTGTGCACGCCAACTGGATGTGCACTTTGATACCGGCCGCGACGCGGTTCAGATTCAACTTGCCGGTAAAGACGTTACCCAGGCCATTCGTTCGGAAACCGTCAGTATGGGCGCCTCACGGGTTGCTGCCTTGCCTCAGGTGCGCGAGGCCTTGCTGGATCGTCAGCGGGCATTTCGGGTGGCGCCGGGTTTGGTGGCCGATGGGCGGGATATGGGCACGGTCGTGTTTCCCGATGCCCAGGTAAAAATCTTTCTCACTGCCAGCCCCGAAGCCAGAGCCAAGCGTCGCTACCTGCAATTGACGGCCAAGGGCGAGGTGGTCGATATGGACGCGCTGATCAAGGATATCGAAGCGAGAGATGCTCGCGATAGCCAGCGAGCGGTAGCACCGCTAAGGCCAGCCGCTGATGCATTGCTAATAGACAGCACTGACCTGAGCATCGATCAGGTGCTTGAGTGCATACTGTCACAGATAAACCAGCTGAGGATTTGAGTTGACCCCAGGCCGCGCTGCTGAGGCAGTTTGACCTGGTGTCAACAAACGGTAAGAATGCGGGGCTAAGGTGCCCGCAGGCCTCCAACCGTCAAAATTGCAATGCCTTCCGATCGCAATGAGCATGCGCAACGAACAGGCGCAATGAAAAAAACAAAACGATATCAAGGGGCGAGCCCCGTCAACACACATCAGGGAATCCACCATGACACTGACCTGCTTTAAAGCCTACGATATTCGCGGCAAGCTCGGTGATGAGCTGAACGAGGACATCGTCTATCGCATAGGCCGCGCCTACGCCCAGTTTCTGAAACCGCGTTCTGTAGTAGTCGGTGGCGATATGCGCCTCACCAGCGAATCCCTCAAGCAGGCAGTGAGCAATGGACTGCGTGATGAAGGTGTGGATGTGATCGATATCGGTATGTGTGGTACCGAAGAAATTTATTTCGCCACCAGTCACCTGCAAACCGATGGTGGCATAGTGATTACCGCCAGCCACAACCCTAAAGACTACAACGGCATGAAAATGGTGCGCGCTGGTTCAAAACCCATCAGCGGTGACACCGGTTTAAACGAAATTCGGCGCCTGGCCGAAGCCAATGACTTTGTCCCGGCCAACCCAGCCAAACGCGGCGGCTACCGCCAGGAATCTACCCTGGATGCCTATGTCCAGCATCTGCTTTCTTATGTCGATCTGAGCCAACTCAAGCCACTTAAGTTGGTGGTCAATGCCGGCAATGGTGCCGCCGGCCATGTGATAGATGCCTTGGAAAAACACCTGCCGTTTGACTTTATCAAAGTGCATCACGAAGCGGATGGCCATTTTCCCAACGGCATTCCCAACCCGTTGTTGGTCGAAAACCGCTCTGTCACCAGCGATGCAGTGATCGAGCACAAGGCGGATATGGGGATTGCCTGGGACGGCGATTTTGATCGCTGTTTTTTGTTTGACGAGAAGGGCCAATTCACCGAAGGCTACTACATTGTTGGTTTGTTGGCAGAAGCCTTTCTGGTTAAAAACCCTGGCGCCAACATTATTCACGACCCGCGCTTGCTGTGGAATACCCAGGATATCTGTGCGCGCAACGGCGGCACCGCAATTCAGTCCAAAACCGGTCACTCATTTATTAAAGAAAAAATGCGCGAAGTTGATGCGGTATATGGTGGTGAGATGAGTGCGCATCATTATTTTCGCGATTTTTTCTATTGCGACAGCGGCATGATTCCCTGGTTGTTGGTGGTTGAACTGATTTGTCGCAAACAACAAAATTTGTCTGCCATGTTGGAAGATTGTATTGCGCGCTTTCCCTCGCCCGGTGAAATTAACAGTCATGTGGCTGATCCCAAAACGGCTATCGAGCGAGTGCTCGCCCATTTTAGTCCTGAAGCTAAAACGGTGGATCGCACCGACGGTATCAGCCTGGAGTTCGATAACTGGCGCTTTAACCTGCGTATGTCCAACACTGAGCCGGTGGTGCGCTTGAATCTCGAAAGCCGCGCCGATAAGCGGCTGGTAGAGGACAAAACGCGCGATGTATTGGCGCTGCTAAATCAATAACTTTTTCAACCGATCAACTGCTCTGCTAAACAGAGCTATCAAGGGACGCGATATGGGTATCAAAAAAGCGGTTATTCCAGTGGCAGGTTTGGGTACACGCATGCTGCCAGCTACCAAAGCCATCCCCAAGGAAATGCTTCCGGTGGTGGACAAGCCTTTGATTCAATATGTGATTGAGGAGGCAGCTGCAGCGGGCATTAAAGAGATTGTGCTGGTTACTCACGCCAGTAAAAATGCTATCGAAAACCATTTTGATACCAGCTTTGAGCTTGAGGCCCAACTTGAAGCGCGACTCAAGCGTTCATTGCTTGCTGAAGTGCGCTCCATTACACCTCCCGGTCTTACGGTTATCTCTGTGCGCCAGGCCGAAGCCAAAGGTCTTGGGCATGCCATTTTAGCCGCGCGCCCTGTTGTGGGTGACGAGCCCTTTGCCGTGTTGTTGCCCGATGTGCTGGTAGACAATGCCGCCTGTAATTTAAAGCAAGATAATCTCGCCGGTATGACTCGTCGCTTTGAAGCGACGGGGCACAGCCAGATTCTGGTCGAAGAAGTGCCTCAGGATCAGGTAGACAAATACGGTGTTGTTGACTGCTCTGGAACAAAAATCGCACCGGGTGAAACCGCTGGTATTCGCGCCATGGTTGAAAAGCCGCCGGTTGACGAAGCCCCGTCGAATATGGCGATAGTGGGGCGCTATGTGCTCTCCAAGTGCACCTGGGACTTGCTCGCGAAAACCATGCCGGGTGCTGGTGGCGAAATTCAGTTAACCGATGCGTTGGATGCGCTCCTGGAGCGGGAGACCGTCGAAGCCTATCGCTTGATTGGTCGCAGCCACGATTGTGGCACCAAGTTGGGATACATGATGGCGAATGTCACCTACGCTGCGCGTCATCCTGATATTGGCAAAGGGTTTGGTGAGTTTATTCGCGCAACCTATTGCCAGGAAAAATAGTCGGCACTTCGTACAACTCTATAAGGAGTCATGGTTTGATTATTCCTGTGATCCTCGCTGGCGGTTCTGGCTCACGCCTCTGGCCGCTCTCGCGTCAACACTATCCCAAGCAATTGCTCAAGTTGTTTGGCGATAGAACCATGCTGCAACAAACCCTGTTGCGCCTGGATGGCCTGGCAGATGTGCGCACGCCCATAGTGGTGTGTAACGAAGAACATCGCTTTATGGTGGCAGAACAGCTGCACGAAATTAATCGAAGCGACGCGCTTATTATGCTCGAACCGGTTGCACGCAATACGGCACCTGCGTTAGCGCTGGCGGCACTGCAAGCCTCGACGCTGGAGGAAAATGCCGTGCTTTTGGTGTTGTCTGCGGATCATATGATCCTCGATATTCCCGAATTTCACCGCGCCGTCAAGGATGCTGTCGCGTCCGCCGTTCGAGGTCACATGGTGACCTTTGGTGTGCAGCCCCAGCGCCCGGAAACCGGCTATGGCTACATAAAAACCAACGGCAGTTCCCCGGTTGAGGGTAGCCTTAAAGTCGCAGAGTTTGTTGAAAAACCGGATCTTGCCACAGCAGAAGCCTATCTTGCCGCCGGTTGTTACTACTGGAACAGCGGCATGTTTGTTTTTTCTACAAGCGTATTTTTGCAGGAGCTGGCAAAGCATTCACCCGAGGTGATCGCAAGCGCTCGTGGTGCCCAGGAGCAAGCAGTTCAGGATCTGGATTTTATCCGCGTCAATCGCCAGGCGTTTGCCACGGCGCCTAATATTTCGATTGACTATGCGCTTATGGAAAAGAGCGATAACGTGGTTTGTGTGCCCTTGGATGCAGGCTGGAGCGACGTAGGTGATTGGAAATCCTTTGCCGAGCTGTCTGATAAAGACGAGCACAACAACAGCTTTATTGGCGATGTAATTGATATCGACTCGCAAGGCACACTGGTATTTTCGCGCGATAAGTTGGTGGCAACCATCGGCGTGAGTAATCTGATGATCGTCAATACGCCGGATGCCCTGTTGGTGGCCGATAAAAATTGCGCGCAGCAGGTCAAATCCGTTATCACGCAAATTGAACAGCAAAAGCGCAGCGAGCACTTGCAGCATCGCGAAATTTATCGCCCCTGGGGTTGTTATGACGCCATAGATACGGGTGATCGCTATCAGGTCAATCGTATCCGGGTTAATCCAGGCGCCAGTTTATCCCTGCAAATCCATCATCATCGCGCCGAGCACTGGATTGTGGTTAAAGGAACCGCATTGGTGCAAAAAGAAGATGAGGTAATGCTTTTGTCGGAAAATGAATCCACCTACATCCCCATAGGAACTCGCCACAGGTTATCCAACCCCGGCAAGATCCCGCTGGAAATTATTGAAGTGCAATCAGGGTCTTATTTGAAAGAAGACGATGTTGTTCGCTACGAAGACAGTTACGGACGATCCTGATGCGTTTTTACAGCTACTAATGAAAGACTAGGGAGTTGCATATGAAAGTAACGGTTTTTGGTACTGGCTATGTAGGCCTTGTCACAGGCGCCTGCCTTGCCGATGTCGGGCACGATGTGCTCTGTGTCGATATTGACCAAAAGAAAGTAGAAGGATTGAACAACGGCATCATTCCTATTTTTGAGCCAGGGCTCGACGTCATTGTTAAGCAAGCTGTTCAAAATGGCTTGTTAAATTTCACTACTGACATGGATCGGGCCGTGGCCCATGGCGAGCTGCAATTTATTGCGGTTGGCACACCTTCGGGTGAAGACGGCTCGGCCGATTTGCAGTACGTTGTAGCGGTGGCGCGTACCATTGGGCAGCGCATGGCTGATTACAAAGTTGTGATTAACAAATCCACAGTGCCGGTAGGCACGGCCGAAAAAGTCAGCCAGGCCCTGCAAGCAGAATTGACCAGCCGAGGGGTGGATGTACCCTACGATGTGGTTTCCAACCCCGAGTTTCTGAAAGAAGGTGCGGCGATTAACGATTTTATGAAGCCGGATCGTATAGTGGTGGGCACTGACAGCAAGCAGGCGGAAAAACTCCTGCGCGAACTTTACGCTCCTTTTAATCGCAACCACGATCGTATGATTTTTATGGATGTGCGCTCGGCGGAGCTTACCAAGTATGCGGCTAACGCCATGCTCGCCACCAAAATCAGCTTTATTAACGAAATGGCCAACCTGGCCGAACGCCTGGGTGCTGATATTGAGCAGGTGCGCAACGGCATTGGTGCTGACCCGCGTATTGGCTATCACTTTATTTACCCTGGTTGTGGTTACGGCGGCTCTTGCTTTCCCAAAGACGTTAAAGCGCTCATCAATATCGCCAAAGACGTGGATTACCGTGCGGGCCTGATGGAAGCGGTGGACCTGGTGAATCAGGCGCAAAAAAGCAAACTGGCTGGATATATACAAAAGCACTTTGGTGGACAGCTGCGTGGTAAAACCTTTGCCCTTTGGGGGCTTTCGTTTAAGCCCAACACCGACGATATGCGCGAAGCACCCAGCCGCGTGCTGATGGAAGCGCTCTGGGCCCAGGGCGCCCGTGTGCAGGCTTACGATCCAGTCGCTATGGAAGAAACCCAACACATCTATGGTTTGCGTGACGATCTTAAGCTGGTGGGCACCAAAGAGGCGGCCCTCGAAAAGGCCGATGCGCTGGTGATTTGTACTGAATGGAAAAACTTCCGCGCCCCCGACTTTGACCTGCTCAAAGCCACGCTCAAAAACCCGGTGATTTTTGATGGTCGTAACCTCTATGACCCGGTACGCATGGCGGAACGCGGCTTTGACTACTACGCCGTTGGCCGTGGTAAAAGCGTCAAGGTTCACCACTAAGCGAGGTGTGCAATGACAAGCGATGAACTGCTGGCCCCCCTGGTGACCTTCCTGGCCCAAACCCAGGACCTGCTGGCCCTGGGAGAGGCGGGTGATTGGGAGGGCTTTGCCAGCCTGTTGGAGCAACGCCAGGCGGGCCTGGCTGCCTTGGGGGATAGCCAGCAGTTGATCGCCCTGGCCAAGGCGGGCAAGGGCGAGGAAGCCGGATTTCTGATTCAGCAAATTCAGGCGGCTAATGACCAGCTGGCCAGGCTCGCCGAAGCCAGTAAGGAAGAGCTTGGCGAACAGCTTCGCCAGGCCCTGCAAGCTGAAAAGGCGCTGGGTGCCTACAATCAAGGCTGAGTTTTGGGGCTAGGTTGAAGCCAGCGTCGATCAATTGGCGCATTTTTTTGTCAATTTTTTGGTGTTTACTCATTGATTTGTCGTCGAATAGCTCTTAAAAAAGCCCCTTTTTGGGGCTTTTTGCTTTATAAGGCATTGATTTATAGGGTGAATTTTGTATTTCTGTGAATTTCATCAAATCTCCTAAAGCTTGTCCGGTTGGTGACGATAACCTTGTCAGAAGTGCTGATATCCAGGTTGTCTTCAGGCTTCATCGACCGACTTGTCACAGCAACCATAACGTCTGTGCACAGAACTAACACTTTAGGAGATCTATCATGGCTCTAGTAATCAGTACCAACGTTGCTTCGATTAACGCCCAGCGTCAGTTGATGAACTCAGGCAACGCCCTTGACCGCGCTACCGAGCGTCTTTCTTCCGGTAACCGTATTAACTCCGCCAAAGACGACGCCGCCGGCCTCGCCATTGGTAACCGCATGACCTCTCAGGTTCGCGGCCTCGACCGCGCCATCAGTAACGCTAACGATGGTGTGTCGATGATTCAAACCGCTGAAGGTGCTCTGCAAGAATCCACCAACATTCTGCAACGTATGCGAGAGCTGGCAATTCAATCGGCGAACGGTATCTATAACGATGCCGACCGTAACACCTTGAATGCTGAGGTTCAGCAACTGAAGCAAGAACTGGATCGTATTGCCCAAACTACATCGTTCAACGGTCGCGCGTTACTGGATGGTTCTCTGGGGACTACCAGCTTGCAAGTGGGCTCAATGGCTAACCAGACTATCGATGTGAAGATTGGTTCTTTTAGTACGTCTTCCTTGGGTGGTGGTTCGGGCGATATCGTTGGCGAGGCTACCGCTGGGGGCTTGGGAGACTTACAAGCCCTTGATACTGATGGCGATTTAATTATCAATGACACTGAAATCAGCGCCCTTGATGGAGCTACAACTCTGAATGAGGCCTTGGCTACTATTAATGCAGATTTGGATGGCAAAGGCGTGGTAGCAAGCTCCCTGGTTGAAGTAACTGCAGATGACATTGCGTCTGGTGTTTTGCGTGTTGGCACAGATGAGCTGACTCTTACACTGACAGACGGTGATGGCAATGCGCAAGCGTATGTTTTAACTGGTACTAACTCTATGAACGAGTTGATTGCCAAGATAAATCAAACGACAGCAATTGATGCAAAGCTCGACGAATCTGGAAAGTTGGTTTTGAGTGCTGAAGGCGCCACTTCAATTCAGGTTGGTGCTGCTGTTGGTGATTCCTTGGAAAATACTGGCTTGACAGCAACGACAACTAACTTCTCCTTAGTCTTTACCGATACAAGTAGTGATAAACGTGGAGTGGTAATTGAGCAGGGAACAATCTCTGCTGCTGAAATTGAGGCGCTTGGTATCAATGTTCACGACGAAGATGGAAATCTTCAAGGCCTTGCTGTTGATGCTACGAACGAGGTTATTGAGGCGGGTGATTTGATTATAAATGGTATTGAAATCGGTAAAATTGAATTTGATACCAACGTGGCGACCACTCTTGCAGAGTCCGTACGAGTGATTAATGAATCGTCATCGCTTACAGGTGTAGTGGCCTACGATGCAGGCAGCTCTATAATTGGATTACGTTCTGTTAATGGCTCAGAGATATCTATTAAGTATGGCGATAATGCCACTGATGCCGATGTGCTCGCGCTGACTGGATTGCAAGAACGTAACGCCGCATCTGGTACTGGCTCTGTAGCGAGTGTCAATGTATCGACCGCTGCGGGCGCCCAAAAAGCAATCGGAATTCTCGACAAAGCCATTGACCAGGTGAGCAGTACTCGTGCAGACCTCGGTGCTGTCAATAACCGTCTGGACTTCACCGTATCCAACCTGGCGAACATCTCTGAGAAAACCTCGGCCGCTCGTTCACGGATTAATGATGCGGACTTCGCTGCTGAGACCGCAAACCTGAGCCGTTCGCAAGTACTGCAACAGGCAGCCACAGCGATGCTGGCCCAGTCCAATGCGCGTCCGCAGCAAGTGTTGTCACTCTTGCGGTAATAGGCGCCAGGATCCGCCAGCGCCGCTGGCGGATCCTCATTGAGGGCTGAACCATGAACGAGATCAGTAGAGCAGGGGTTAACCCCACACCGGCAAAGGCTGTGCCGGTGTCTGCCGTTTCCGGCGGCGGAAAAGCGCCTCAAGGCGGCAATGCCTTGCCGCCGCAACCGGCTCCGCCAGTTGTTGATACGCGAGAAGTTCGTGAACAGGCGGAAGCCATACAAGCTAATGTGCGTGCTGCTGTTGCACAAATGAATGAGTATATTCAGTCAACCCAGCGGGATTTGCAGTTCAACTATGATCCTGATTCGGGCCAAACTGTGGTGAAAGTGTTGGATCGTTCTACCCAGGAAGTGATTCGTCAAATACCCGATGAAATCTTCCTGCGGTTGGCCGAAACTCTGGGTGCCAACGAACCCATTCAACTCTTCAGTACCCGCGTTTAGTCGTATTATTGTGAGCTTTCCAGGGGCGCTTCGGCGCCCCTTTTTTTATGGCTAATTGTTTGATTCTTAATCGTTTTTTTGCTCAAACCTTCCGCCATATCCTCCTTGTTGTTAAACCGACGTTCGCACTTTGCCGCTGTGTTGGTAACGCAATGCTGGCATTGTCTTAAGGCCATTTGCGTGTAGGCACGCTTGCCCAATCCTCGCGTTAAACATTGCTCTTTTCGGTTGGGTGCGCGTTCCTGATCTCGCGCTTTGCCGCCTGCTTCTGCCCCACTCCTATTGGGTAACTGTTGATCTTGCATCTCACCCGAATAGATTCTTGCTCCGATGGTTTTTTATTTTTTGGCACGCTCCGTGCAAAACGCCCTTCAGGCAATGAAGTCGTGAACCAAACCTCAAGCCTTGCTCGGGTTTCATACAAGCGTTGCCACGAAGTCCTATGCCGCTGTTGACAGACTTCACTTAACCGACTTGTCACAGTGAATGCCTGTGAACAGGAAAAATCATCAGGAGACTTATCATGCCTCTCGTAATTAACACCAATGTCGCGTCGCTGAATTCTCAGCGTCAACTGGTACACTCGGGTACGGCGCTTGATCGCGCAACCGAGCGCTTGGCTTCCGGGCAACGCGTTAACTCTGCAAAAGATGATGCGGCGGGCCTGGCAATTTCCAACCGTATGACTTCGCAGATTCGCGGCCTGGATCAGGCGATTCGCAATGCTAACGACGGTGTATCTCTGGTACAAACCGCCGAAGGTGCTTTGCAGGAAGTAACCAACATGCTGCAACGGATTCGCGAGCTGTCTATCCAGTCCGCTAACGGTATCTACTCTGATGCTGATCGAAAAACGCTGAATGCGGAAGTGCAGCAATTAAAACTGGAATTAAACCGCATCGCTGAAACCACTACCTTCAATGGTCAGCCGTTGTTGGACGGTTCGCTGCGCCAAACCTCTTTGCAGGTGGGCGCACTGGCCAATCAAACGATTGATGTGAATATAGGTTCGTTCAATACCTTTTCTCTTGGAGGATCTTCAGGAGATATCGTGGGTGAGGCGACAACCGCAGGATTGACTGATCTGACTGCGTTGGCGGGTGGCGATGAGCTTATTATTAACGACACCGCGATCAGTGATCTCAGCCCCGCAAACACACTGAACGAAGCTTTGGCGATTATTAACGCCGACCTTGATGGTAAGGGTGCAGTAGCCTCCTCCATTGTCCAGGTGGTCGCGGACAATACGGGTTCGGGCATACTGCGCGCGCCGGGTGACACGCTGACCCTGGAGCTGACAGATGGCGATGGTTTGTCTCAAATCTATGTGCTGACAGGCACGAATAGTCTGCGCGAGCTGGTGGATAAAATTAATCTCGAAACCGCCGTAGAGGCGAGTTTGAATGAAAGTGGCAAACTGGTACTGACAGCTGAAG
Source organism: uncultured Cellvibrio sp. (assembly GCA_965652595.1). GTDB lineage: Bacteria > Pseudomonadota > Gammaproteobacteria > Pseudomonadales > Cellvibrionaceae > Cellvibrio. The sequence goes on from CBFGWO010000004.1 coordinate 52,585, forward strand.
GCGCCACATCTCTGGATATCACCGATAGCACTACCGCAATCGCCTCAGGTTTTGTTGACGGGCTCACCAGTTTCTCACTGGTATTGACTGATAACAGCGTTGATCGGCGCGGTGTGACCTTTCAGGCGGGAGTAGGTCTCACAGCTGGAGAATTGGCTGCATTGGGTATTGATGTTCAGGATGCAAACGGCAATCTGCTGGGGGCAACGGTTAGCGCGGCTGCGGGTAGCTTGCTCGAAGGTGATCTGATCATCAATGGCACGACCATAGGCACTATCAACGCTGGCGCTACAGCAGACGATACGACCCTGGAGGCCATTCGTGTTATTAACGAGGCTTCGACTGAAACGGGTGTAGTCGCATTTCTCGCTCCGGGAACCACCGATCAAATCGCTTTGCGCTCCTCAAACGGCATGGAAATTTCGATCAAGTACGGCGCTACCGCAGTTCCTGCGACAGTGCTCACGTTTGTAGGCCTGCAGGAACGCAATGCCACCGAAGGTGTAGGCTCTGTCGCGGGTATAGACATCTCTACGGTCGCCGGGGCCCAGCGCGCCATTGCAATCGTCGACAAGGCGCTGGATCAGGTAAACGCCACCCGCGCCGACCTGGGTGCGGTGAATAACCGCCTGGAGTTTACCGTCTCCAACCTGGCCAACGTGTCTGAAAAGACGGCAGCTTCCCGTTCGCGCATCATCGATGCGGATTTCGCCGCCGAAACCGCCGCCCTGAGTCGCGCCCAGGTGCTGCAACAGGCGGCCACGGCGATGTTGGCCCAGTCCAACGCCCGTCCACAGGAGGTGTTGCAGTTGCTCAGATAAGCTGGCTCTGGCCCGGTCGCACAAAGCGGCGCCGGGCCTGATTTTGGGCTAAAGTTTGAGCAGCGCTTGCCGCTATAGAAGGTGTAAGGCCGGTTCGCCCGGCCATTTCTGCCTAAAGGCTATGCTTAATCGGGGTATTGACTGTGACTACCACCAACTCACTTTCCAGCACGGGATCCAGCCTTATCGGTCGTCTGGGCAATGGATCGGGGGTGGATACAGCGGCGCTAATCCAGCAGCTGACCGAGATTTCCTCAGCACCCCAGGCCCAGCGCCTGGAGACACGCAAAACCCAACTGGAAACCCAGATCTCCGACCTCGGCTTACTGCGCAGTTCCCTGGCCAAGGTACAAACCGCCGTTGCCGGTTTGGCCAGTCGCGATACCTTTGATGCCAAGGCGGTAGCGATTCCCGACACCTCGCTACTGGGTATCAATAAACTGGACGCCAAAACGGCGACCGGTAATTACACCCTCAAAATCGAACAAATTGCCCAGTCCCAATCACTCAGTTCCGGCAATTTTGGCTCCATATCCGACCCCATCGGTAAAGGCACCCTGACGTTGCGCTTCGGCAGCTGGAATGCGGGCCTGGATACGTTTGATGTGAATAACAATCGCGCGGGTGCCAGCATTGTTATTGACGACAGTAACAACACCCTGTCGGGGTTGGCGGATGCAATTAATGGGGCTGGCGTCGGTGTGCAAGCGAGTATCGTTAGCGACGGTGCGGGCAATTTCAAACTGCTGCTCACTAACCCCTCAGGCGCCAATAACGAATTGGAAATTACTGCGACCGAAGAGCCGGGTTCGCCGGGCTTGTCGCTTTTTGATTTTAATGCAGGCGCTAAGTCCTTGGTGCAAGAGCAAGAGGGCAAAGACGCCTTGTTGCGTGTTAATGGTTTGTTGGTCGCGCGCGAGTCCAATCGCATTACCGATGTGATTCCCGGTTTGGAATTTGATCTTTTTAACAGTTCCTTGAGTGAAACGGTCAGCATTAACGTAACCGCAGATCGCAGTGTGGCGGAAACAGCTATTCGCGATTTTATTGAGGCCTACAATACATTTTTGACCGAGGTTGAACAGCTTGTTGGATTCAACACCGAAAGAAACGAAATCGGCAGCCTGCAACGCGATCCCCTGGCAAAAAATTTGATTCAATCCCTTCGCTCGGCCATTACCGGTTCAGTGCCCGGCATCAATGATGGTTTTGATTCCCTGGCAGCATTTGGTATTCGCACCGAGTTGGACGGTACGCTGAAAATTATTGAAAACAACACCAACACGGATTTTCGCGCGGCCATGGATAACAACTTTGATAAGTTGGCCAACTTTTTTGCGCCTAAAACGGCCTCTTCGGATGGACGTATTGATGTCACTGCTTATAGTGCCCGCTCTCGGCCTGGTAGCTACGAGGTGGTAATTACTCAGGAGGCCACCAAAGGTCAGTTGATCGCCGGGCCACTGAGTTCGCTGGACACCACCGGTAAAGATTACGAGTTCACCATGACGGCGAACGGCATTTTGGCAGCGCCCATCACCTTGCCTGCAAACAAGGTTTACGCCAACGGGCAAGAGCTGGCGTCAGAGATGCAGTCGCTGATCAATTTGGACCCCGCGCTAAAAGCAGCGGGCGCCAGTGTCAATGTGACTTTCAACTCGGATACCAGTCAGCTGGAATTTACCTCCACCGCTTTTGGTGCCAACAGTCGTGTTGAAATCATGGCAGTAGGTGCGGACGCGGCAGAGCTGGGTTTAAGTGTGGGGGCGGGTACGGCGGGAACCGATGTGGCGGGTACCGTTGATGGCGTAGCGGCTTTTGGTTTTGGCAATGTGCTCCTGCCAGCCATTGGTAGCCCCGCGGAAGGTCTCAGCATGATGATTGCACCTGGCGCCACCACCGCTACCATCAATTTTTCCCGTGGTTTGGCGGGTCAGCTCGAGAACCTGGTAAACGACTTTGTTAAAAATGCCGGTTTGATTCGTGACCGTGAGACCAATATTGGTAAAGATCTGGAACGTGTGGAAGAGGATCAACAGGCGTTGGATAGGCGCACAGAAGCTTATCGTGCTCGTTTGCAAGCGCAGTTTTTAGCGATGGAGTCTATTGTGCGCAGCCTGAATTCCACCGGTTCATTTCTGGATGGTTTGGCCGACAGGCTACCCTTTACGGCTAAGCAAGGTTAATCGATATCAAGCCGCCATCGGGCGGCTTTTTCTTCACAAGATTCTAAAGATGCTCGCGCGAATGCCGCTAAGTTGGTAACTGCGCAACTTGCGCCTCACTGGCATAACAACGGGTAAAACAATGAACGCTTATCAGGCTGCACAAAATTACTCTTCGTTGAAAGTTCATTCAGGTGTTGAAACCGCCTCTCCCCACCGCTTGATTCAGATGTTGTTTGAGGGCGCGTTGGAGCGCATTGCTCAGGCCAAGGGTGCAATGCAGCAAAAGCAAGTGGCGCGCAAGGGTGAACTGATCGGCAAGGCGATCAATATTGTTGGCGGTCTTCAGGGTAGCCTCAACGATAAGGAAGGTGGAGACCTGGCGCTTAATCTTGATAGCCTTTATGACTATATTATTCGCCGCCTGATGCAAGCCAATTATGAAAACGACGCGGCCATGTTGGATGAGTGCGGACGCCTTTTGGGCGAATTGAAAAGCGCCTGGGATGCTATCGGCGATCAGGCGACTGCATCATGAGTGTTCAACTGTTACCCGATCCAGATTATTGCGGACTTGCCGGTTTGGATTTACTGCGCGATTTACAGGCGGCAATGCTGACGGCTTTGGCCGATCAAAACTGGCACAGATTGCAGCAGCTGGATATCAGTGCCGGTGTCCTGGTTGATAAGGTGATTGCAGCCAATCGCCACACCCAAATCCCCGCACTGATTGATGTATTGACCGAGCTGAAAAGTGTGTATGCCTGTCTGCTGCGCCAGTGCCACGAGAAAGCAACTTCCCTCGCTGTTTAATTTGCTGTTAACCTTGTGCATCGCCAACAGCAAATGAGGGGACAATCGTGCCAAATTACAACTCCCACGAAGCCTTAAAACAATACCGCCAGGCCGGGCTTGAAGCGGAGGTTTCCACCGCATCTCCTCATCGCTTGATTCAATTGCTGTTTGCCGGTGCCTTGGATCGCATCGCCGTGGCCCAGGGTGCTATGGAAAGAGGGGATATAGCCCTCAAGGGTGAGCAGCTGGGCAAGGCCATTGATATAGTGTCCGGTTTGCGCGCCAGCCTTGATATGAATGTGCCCGGCGATTTGCCCGCAAATCTTGATCAGCTGTATGAATATATGGAGCTGCGTTTGTTTCAAGGCTCTGCCAAAAATGATGCTGCGGCCCTCGCCGAGGTATCCGAACTCCTCAAAACCCTCAAATCCGGCTGGGATGAGATCGCGCCCTAGTCCGTCATAAATTTGACTGCTTATAACTCCTGGTCTATTACTTATTGACGCCAGTCACCCCCTTGACACTATTTTTTTGAATTCTACCTATTGAACTATCCCCTTATTGCCCGGTGTACCTGGGCAATAGGCTGGGTAAAAACAGCATAAAACAAGGTCTCTCGCAGTATGTGGCGCACCAATAAAGTATTAGTAATCAATGACAATGCCGATCATCGCCAACACCTGAAGATTCTTCTCGACTTTCTCGATGAAAATACCCTTGTCAGCAACTCCGTTGACTGGTCTTCCCAGGTGGCAGGTGAGTCGGTAGAGGACTATGTCGGGGTTTTTTTGGGTGATTTTTCCGCATCCAACCAGTCGCTGGTGGCGCTGCTCAAGGCGATTCGCCAATGGAGTGACGAGCTGCCGGTAATTCTGGTTGGTAGCCAACAAGGGCTGGAAGACGGTCTTGAGGACAGCTACCGCCATATGGTGATTGCCAATCTCGCCATGCCGCCTACTTACAACAAACTGCTGGATACCCTGCACCGCGCCCAGCTATATCGCGAAGCCCAGAGTGTGAGCAAACGTCAGCCCCTGCGCAGGCCAGTGCATCTTTTTCGTAGCCTGGTGGGCACCAGCCGCGAAATTCAGAACGTGCGAGAAATCATGGCTCAGGTGGCCGATAAGGATGTGTCTGTATTGATTACCGGTGAATCCGGTACGGGCAAGGAAGTGGTCGCGCGCAACCTGCATTACAACTCACCGCGCCGCGACAAACCCTTTGTGCCGGTGAACTGCGGCGCTATTCCTGCTGAATTGCTTGAAAGTGAACTTTTTGGCCACGAGAAAGGCGCTTTTACCGGTGCGATTAACTCCCGCGCCGGGCGTTTTGAGTTGGCCGAGGGAGGCACACTGTTCCTCGATGAAATTGGCGATATGCCACTTAACATGCAAGTAAAGATTTTGCGGGTGTTGCAGGAGCGCTGTTTTGAGCGGGTGGGCAGCAACAAAACCCAGCCCGTTGATGTACGTATTATTGCCGCGACTCACCGCAACCTTGAAGCCATGATCACCGAGGGCACTTTTCGCGAAGACCTTTACTACCGGCTCAATGTTTTCCCCATCGAACTGCCGTCACTCAAAGATCGCTCAGAGGATATTCCACTGCTGATTAACGAATTGGTTTCGCGTATGGAAAGCGAGCAGCGCGGCTCTATTCGTTTTAATTCGGCGGCAATTTTATCGCTTTGCCAACACGAATGGTCGGGCAACGTGCGCGAGCTGGCCAACCTGGTGGAGCGCATGGCCATCATGCATCCTTATGGTGTGATTGGCGTGCAGGATTTGCCGGTAAAATATCGTCACGTGGATGCCAACGATGAGGAGTTTATGCCAGCGGTGGCGCAAAAAATAAATGGCGGTGCCACCTACGTTAGCCTTAACGACACACCACTCTTGCCGGAGCAGGGGATAGATTTACGCGAGTATATTAACAATCTGGAAATGAGCCTGATTCAACAGGCGCTGAATGATTGTGGCGGGGTGGTGGCACGGGCGGCCGATAAGTTACAAGTGCGCCGTACCACCTTGGTCGAAAAAATGCGCAAATACGATATGCAGCGCTGAATCATCATTCAGCGCGAATAACTCCTCGCCGCTGCCGAATTGCCCGCGCTGCCTGATCGGCGTTGGGTGTTGTTGCCCGGCTTGCCATTTCCACCACTGCGCTGTCCACTCGGTTTGGCGTTTGCGCTGCTTTTGTTACCCGCCGAGGCACTTTTTGCTGGCCTTTGGCCATTGCTGCCGCCGCGATTACTGCTGTTGTTTCTACCGCTGTGATTCCTGCCACCGCCTGCACCACGTCCCAGCGTCGTGTTGCGCCCAAGCACGATGGGTTCAGGCCTGATGCTCGGGTCTGGTTCAAAGCCGGGAATGATTTTTTGTTCAATGTCGCGCTTGATCAATTTTTCGATATCGCGCAAAAACTTGTGCTCATCCACACACACCAGTGAAATGGCTTCGCCTTCGCACTCGGCGCGGCCGGTGCGGCCAATACGATGCACATAATCTTCCGGCACATTGGGCAATTCATAGTTAACCACATGGGGTAGTTGCTCGATATCAATGCCGCGTGCGGCAATATCGGTGGCAACTAACACACGAATAGAACCCTTTTTAAAATCCGCCAGGGCTTTGGTGCGTGCGCCTTGGCTCTTATTGCCATGAATCGCCGCAGCACTGATGCCGTCTTGCAACAATTGTTCGGTGAGTTTGTTGGCGCCGTGTTTGGTGCGGGTAAACACCAGCACCTGCTGCCAGTTGCCGCGTCCGATCAGGTAGCTCAGTAATTCGCGCTTGCGATTGCGGTCCACGGGATGAATACATTGCTCAACACGCTCGGAGGCGGTATTGCGGCGCGCCACTTCGATCAACACCGGCTGATTTAGCAGCTTGTCGGCGAGCGCGCGAATTTCATCGGAGAAGGTGGCGGAAAAGAGCAGGTTCTGGCGTTGCTTGGGCAGTAATGCCAGCACTTTTTTAATGTCGTGGATAAAACCCATGTCCAGCATGCGATCGGCTTCATCCAGCACCAGGGTTTCTACTTCACGCAGCGATACAGCGTTTTGCTGTACCAGATCCAGCAAGCGGCCGGGTGTGGCCACGAGAATATCCACACCGCCGCGCAGCTGCATCATCTGCGGGTTAATGCTAACGCCGCCAAAAACCACGCAGGCTTTGATGGGCAAAAATTTTCCGTAGGTGCGCACGCTTTCGTAAACCTGGGCGGCGAGTTCGCGGGTGGGCGTGAGAATCAGCGCGCGCACCGGGCGACGCCCGTTAATGCGTTGGGTTTCTGCGCGGGAAAGTTTTTCCAGCAGGGGCAGGGTAAAACCAGCAGTTTTGCCAGTGCCTGTTTGGGCGGCGGCGAGGATGTCGCCTCCGGCCAGTACGGCGGGAATGGCTTGTGCCTGAATGGGAGTCGGGGCGCTGTAACCTTCATCGGCAATAGCGCGCAGAATATCGGCCCGCAAGCCGAGTTGATCAAAAGACATAGAGGATTTCCTGTGGCTCCGGCCACCCATCACAGTGGGTACGGTCTGGCGGAGCAAAAGAGTCGCAGACAAACGCCTTTGGCCAGGCTGCGAAAGAGAAGGGAGATGCCGACCGAGGTGCATCCTGGCGCGCACTATACAGGCGGTGCGCGCAAACCACCACAAATAGTTTTGTCGGTCATCTCCTCTTGTCTTGGTGAGGTTTAGCGCGGGCCGCGAATATGGGCGCTAACCTGCTGCTGATAAAACGCCGCAAGACCTTGGTGGCAGTCGGGGTTCAGTGGTGGTAACTCGCTCACACTGGCATTTTCCACCACCTGACTGGGACGGCTGGCACCAGTAATGACACTGGTAACCGATGGCTGATCGAGAATCCAGCGCATGGCAAATTGCGCCATGCTCATGCCGTCGGGTACAAAAGGTCTAAGTTGTTCCACCAATTCCAGCGCCTTGGGAAAGGGAATGCCTGAAAAGGTTTCGCCCACACTAAAGGCGGCACCGTCGCGGTTGTAGTGGCGATGGTCCTCGGGAGCGAATTGCTGCCGGGCGGTCATTTTGCCCGCCAGTACGCCGCTGGCGAGAGGTAAGCGCACGATAATGCCGACCTTATGGGTTTCCGCCAAAGGAAACAGCTGCTCTATGTGATCCTGGCGAAAGAGATTGAAAATCGTCTGTATCGCGGTAACGCTCGGATGGGCAACCACAAATCTGGCTTCCGCCAGGGTTTCGACGCTGACGCCCAGGGCGCGAATCAACCCCTCCTGTTGAAAATCTTCCATCCAGGCCAACAAATCGCCTGCCATCAGCACATCGGTGGGGACGCAGTGGAGTTGTGCCAGGTCCAGCGACTCAACGCCCAGGCGTTCGGCTGAGGCTTGCAGGGAGGCTTTTACCTTGGCTTTGGTGTAGCCGTCGGGGTAGAGCTCGCCATTGCGTCCCACCTTGGTGGCTATCACCCGTGAGCGCGGGTGGGTTTTGCAGAAGGCGCCCAGGCGGCTTTCGCTCAATCCAGCGCCATAGACATCCGCCGTATCCCAAAAGTTGATGCCCGCCTCATCGGCAGCAGCGAGTATGGCCTGGGCGCGATCCTCTTCGATTTGACCGAAGTCTCCGCCCAGTTGCCAGCAGCCCAGGCCAATTTCCGAGAGCACATAGCCGCTTTTACCAAGAATTCGGGTTTTCATAGAGGATCTCCTGCTGTTTAAAAGCCGCCAGTCTAGCGATTTCGGTCTTGGGGTCGGTAATCCACTGGCTAATGATTTGTTAAGGCCGGTATTCCGGCGCTTGGCATTTTTGGCTTTTTGGCAGCTACAGATCGCCAAGTTTTTGACCTCGGGTGAGTGTGCCTAAATCTAAGTCTATGAAAATAAACAAGAATTTTTATTGGCATTGGCTTTGCAAAGTTGCTCCCAGAGTCTCGTGTACCGCTGGATGTTTGGCGGAACGGGAGAGAGCCATTTGCCGACCGAGGTTTTTCCCATGCCCCAGTACAGCTCAGTCGCGACCGCCAGCCGCGCTAACGGCCAGGCCAATTTGGCCATGCCGGGCCTGGCGCCAGGACAGGATTTGCGCGAGGCCTTTGAGCTGTTCAACCAGATGTCGCGCCAGTTGGCCGAGTCCTATACCACGCTGGAAAACCGTGTCGCCGAGTTGAACCAGGAGCTGAGCAGCGTTGCCAGCAAGCGTTTACAGGAGCTGGCTGAAAAAGAACAGCTGGCCAATCGCCTCGAAAGCCTGATCAATTTTCTTCCCGGTGGTGTGGTGGTGCTGGATTCCAGCGGTCGGGTGTCGGAGGCCAATCCGGCTGCCACCGAACTTCTGGGTGAGCCTCTGGAGGGCGAGGTTTGGCGCGAGGTTATCAAACGCAGCTTTGCTCCTCGCCAGGATGATGGTCACGAGGTTTCGCTGCGCGATGGTAGGCGCATCAGTATTGCCACACGCAATCTCGGTGTTGATGGCCAAATTATTTTGCTAACCGATCAAACCGAAACGCGCCGCTTGCAAGGTGAGTTGAGTCGCCATGAACGTCTTTCGGCCCTGGGCAAAATGATGTCGGCCCTGGCCCACCAGATTCGCACGCCTTTATCGGCAGCCATGCTTTACGCCGGGCATCTGTGTCAGGGCTCGCTGGATGAAGCGCGTCGCCAACAGTTTTCCGAAAAAATCTATAACCGCCTTAACCATATCGAACATCAGGTGCAGGACATGCTGTTGTTTGTGAAAGGCGAGTTGCAGCTGCGCGATCTGGTTAGTCTGGGTCAGTTGCAGGAGGCCTTGAGCGAAGCCATGGAAGTTCCGCTGATGACATCCCAGTCGGAATGTGTGTGGGTGAATCAGGCCCGTGAAGCCTATATCGAATGCAATCGCGAGGCGTTGATTGGCGCACTCTTGAATTTAGTGAACAACGCTATTCAGGCGGTAGAAAAACAAGCGCAGCTGCGCATTGAATTTACCCTGTTTGACGCCACTGACACTACCGACAAAAAATCTGATCCGCAGTTGTTGATTCGTGTGTGTGATGCCGGGCCAGGTATCGCGCCGGAAATTCTCGCCAGCGCGGGCGATCTTTTTGTTACCACCAAAGCCCAGGGGACAGGTCTGGGGTTAGCGGTGGTGCAAGCTGTTGTGCGCGCCCACGGCGGTCGTTTTGTTTTGCAATCTGAATTGGGGCGCGGCACCTGCGCCAATATCTTTTTACCCCTTGCCCAACTCACTCAATAGTCGTTCTTTGAGACGCGGAGGAAACATGGCCCTGGCAGCCCAACTAAACCCCGGTGATAACGGTATTCGCATTCTGGTGGTTGAAGATGACACCAATTTGCGTGAAGCCCTGTGCGACACCTTGCAGCTGGCGGAGTACCAGGTGCTGGTGGCCAGCAGTGGCGAGGAAGCCCTGGGCCTGATCGAGCGTCATCCGGATGTGCGTATGATAGTGTCCGATGTGAACATGGGTGGCATGAGCGGCCATGATTTGCTGCGCGAAGTTAAAAAATCCCACGCACAAATTCCGGTGCTGCTAATTACCGCCTACGCCAGTATTAGCGAATCGGTAGAGGCGATGAAGCAGGGCGCCGTGGATTATCTGGTTAAACCCTTTGCGCCGCGCACGCTGATTGAAACCGTGGGGCGCCATGTGGGTATGTTTCACTCCAGTGATGATGATCCGGTGGCTGAAGCACCTTCGAGCCGCCAATTGCTGGTGTTGGCGCAACGTGTTGCGCAATCGGATTCCACGGTGTTGATTGTGGGTGAGTCAGGTACGGGTAAAGAAGTGCTCGCCCGCTATGTGCACAACCATTCCTCCCGTCGTCATCAGCCGTTCGTCGCGATTAACTGTGCCGCCATTCCCGAAAATATGCTCGAAGCCATGCTCTTTGGTCACGAAAAGGGTGCTTACACCGGTGCTCATACCAGCGCACCGGGCAAATTCGAACAGGCCAACGGCGGCACCTTGTTGCTCGATGAAATTTCCGAAATGGATATTGGCCTGCAAGCAAAATTGCTGCGGGTGTTGCAGGAGCGCGAAGTGGAGCGCCTGGGCGGGCGCAAAACCATCAAGCTGGATGTGCGGGTGATCGCCACCTCCAACCGCGATATGCGCAGCGAAGTCGCCGCAGGAAAATTCCGCGAAGACCTTTATTACCGTTTGAGTGTGTTGCCGTTGCAGTGGTCACCGCTGCGCGAGCGTTTGGAAGATATTATTCCACTCGCACAAAAAGTGTTGCAAAAACACACCCGCAAGCAAAATCGTCGCGCGGTGAGCTTGTCACTTTCTGCGCAGCAGGCGCTGCTCAGTTATCCCTGGCCCGGCAATGTGCGCGAGCTGGATAACGTTATGCAGCGCGCGCTGATTCTCCAAACAGGGTCGGAAATTCACGCCCAGGATTTGGGGCTGGAGGCGGACACGGTGCTGAGTCAAAAATCGGATTTGGCAGCGGTCAGTCGTCAATTGCCTGGCGAACGCTTGTCGTCCACTAGACCCCAGGAAGTGGCTGCGATGGAGAGCTTGAATACCGAAAGTAAAGGCATTGATTGGCGACCCACCCAGGGGCTGAGCGTTGCCCACTTTGATGCGCAACACATCATGATTGCCAATCCGCAGTATCCAGGGTCAACCGGTGCGCAGCTGGGCAATGATCTCAAACAGCGCGAATATGAAATTATTATGAATACCCTGCGCCAAGAGCGGGGCAGCCGCAAAAACACCGCCGAAAAACTGGGCATAAGCCCGCGCACACTGCGCTACAAAATTGCGCGCTTGCGCGAGGAAGGATTTGCGATCACTGAGTGATCAGTTTTCAGCGGCCAGGCTGAAATCAAACTCGCAAATTTCTTTTGCCAGTTGCCGTTGTTCCCGCCGCAGTTCCAGCTGACGGCGGCATTCCATAATGCGTTTTATACGCTGACCCTTTTGCTGCTGAACCGCAAGTTCAGCAGCAAAACTATTCATTGCATAGTCCAGTACGCCTTCCTGTTGTGCCATCGCTAATTCACGCATTCGACAACCTCCAAAGAGCCAGGGTTTTATCTGGCCAGCACTCTAGCCTGCGCGTGTGACACTTGAGTGAAGGCAAGAGCTTGCCGACGGCAAACATTGGCCTGCTTTGTGCAAAGTTCACGCTAGCGCCGGTTTCACACCAAAACTGCCAAATTATTGTCGTGTGATGCGGGCGAACGAATGACTAGGCTCCTGGAAAAAAATGAGATAACAGCCATGACAGATCGTGTTGATATCAGTCGGTTACTCGTGGAAATGCGCAGCCTTAAAGCGCAAACCCAGGCGTTTCAGCGCCCTCAGGGTTTGGGGCCAGCGGAACTCAATGCCGGACGGGGTTTGGGTACCCAGGCTACCGAAGGTGTCAAAAAAGTACCGGGCTTTGGCGAAGTGATGAGCCAAGCGATTAACAAGGTAAATGATGTGCAAAAAGCCTCGTCGGCGATGCAAACCGCTTATGAACAGGGCGTGCCCGGTGTGGACATCACCGATGTGATGATTGCCTCGCAGAAGGCGTCAGTGTCTTTTCAAGCCATGGTTCAGGTGCGCAACAAGCTGGTTGAAGCCTACCGTGACGTTATGAACATGCCCATCTAACCAATAATCAACAGGTGTTGTTATGGCCGCTGCTGATCTTGCAACTTCCTCCAATGCTCCCGCCCGTCGTGGCCTGGGCGGCGATCTGGTAGAGGGTTTCAGCAATCTGAATTTACTGCGCCAGGCGGGTTTGATGCTGGGCCTGGCAGCGAGCGTTGCCATAGGCGTCGCTGTTGCCTTTTGGACAGTGGGAGATGATTACCGTCCGCTCTACGGTCGCATGGACAATATGGATGCGGCACTGGTGGTGGATCTACTCGACCAGCAACGCATCAAGTACAAACTCGATCCCAATACCGGCACTGTGCTGGTTGCTGCTGATGACGTTCATATTGCGCGACTTAAGCTGGCCGAAGCGGGTATTCCGGGTAAAACCGATATGGGCTTTGAGTTGATGGATCAGGAGCAGCCCCTGGGCACCAGCCAGTTTATCGAGAACACGCGCTATCACCGGGGGCTCGAAGGCGAGCTGGCACGCACCATTACCAGCATCACCAGTATTCGCAGCGCCCGCGTCCACTTGGCGCTGCCCAAGCGTTCGGTGTTTGTGCGGGACGCGCGCAAACCTACCGCGTCGGTGTTTGTTGAGGTATTTGCGGGGCGTTCGGTAGATCCGGTTCAGGTCAAAGCCATTGCCAATCTGGTGGCCTCAAGTATCCCTGAATTGGATCCCAAGGATGTCACTGTGGTGGATCAGCGCGGCAACCTGCTGTCGACCGGCGAGGAAAGCCAGGATTTGCTGCTGGCCAACAAGCAGCGCGACTATGCGCGCACGGTGGAAGATGCCTTGGTCAAGCGTGTGCAGGGGATTCTGGAACCCGTGGTGGGCGCGGGTAAATTCCGCGCCGAAATCAGCGCCGACATTGACTTTACCGCCATCGAGCAAGCCGCTGAAACCTTCAACCCCGACTTGCCTGCGGTGCGCAGTGAACAACTGGTGAATGAAGAGCGCTCTGGTGGAGATCTGGCGGGCGGTATTCCCGGTGCCCTGACCAACCAACCGCCGGGAACCACAACCCAGGTACCCGAGCAAATAGACCCGGCGACTGGCCAACCGGTTGGACAACAACCGCCGCGCAATACCCGTGAGCAGGCGACGCGCAATTTTGAGCTGGATCGCACCATTAGCTATACCCGCCATCAGCAGGGCACGCTCAAACGCCTGACCGTTGCCGTGGTGGTGGACGACAAGCTTGTTCAGGCAGCTGACGGCACTGAAACCCGTGAACCCTGGACAGACAACGAACTTGAGCGCCTGAGTATTCTGGTGAGGGATGCGGTGGGTTATTCGGCCGTGCGTGGCGACAGTGTGAATATCCTCAATACGCCGTTCCAGATGCGCGACGAGGCCCCCACCGAGATGGCTGAAGCGCCCTGGTGGGAGGTGTGGATTATCCCCAACATGAAGTACCTGGCCGGTGCCATCATCATTCTTGCGCTAATCTTTGGGTTGCTGCTCCCTGTTGCGCGGGCCTTGGCCCGCACCGGTGGCAGTGTTTCCGAGCAGGAAGAGGCGCGCCAACTGGCCGCATTGGAAGCCGCAGGCCTGGGGTACGAGGGTTTATCTGATGAAACGGTGACCCTCACCGGCGGCAGTTCGTTGATGCTGCCCGGCCCGGAGCAGGGCTATGAGCAACAGCTCAACGCCATCAAGGGGTTGATCGCCGATGATCCCGGTCGCGTCGCCCAGGTGGTCAAGAGCTGGATTAACAAAGACGAGTAAGTGACAACTCGAGTTAAGTAAAAAATTGAGTAATTAGCGAGTAGCGCACCGTGGCTGAAAACAAACCTGCCGAAAAACCCAAAAGCAAACTCCGCTATGTGGATCAGGCCGCTATTTTGCTGATGTCACTGGGGGAAGGCGATGCGGCGGAAATCCTCAAGCACATGGGGCCAAAAGAGGTGCAGCGCATAGGTGCCGCCATGACCCAGCTGTCGAACGTGCAGCAGCAGGATGTGCAGGTGGTAATGGCCAACTTTCTCGACGAGGTGCGCACACTCACCGGTTTGGGCATGGGCGCCGACAATTACATCCGCAAAATGCTGGTAACCGCCCTGGGTGAAGACAAAGCCAATGGTTTGATCGATCGCATTCTGCTCGGCGGCAACACCACCGGCCTGGATACCCTCAAGTGGATGGAAGCCCGTTCGGTGGCGGATATTATTCGCAACGAACACCCGCAAATTCAGGCTATTGTGATCGCCTATCTCGATGCGGATCAGTCCGCTGAAATTCTGGGCTACCTGCCGGAAAAAGTTCGCCTGGATATCATGATGCGCGTGGCCTCACTGGATACCGTGCAGCCTAGCGCGCTGCAAGAACTCAACGATATTCTCGAAAAACAATTCTCTGGCAATGCGGCGTCGCAAACCAAAGCCATGGGTGGTTACAAGGTGGCGGCGGAAATCATGAACCATCTGGATGGCTCTATCGAAGCCGATCTGATGGATTCCATCAAAGAGATCGACGAAGACATGGGCAACCAGATTCAGGATCTGATGTTCGTGTTCGAAAACCTCAAGGACGTGGACGATCGCGGTATTCAGGCGCTGTTGCGCGAAGTGTCCTCCGAGGTACTCATTGTGGCGCTCAAGGGTGCCGACACAGATCTGCAAGAAAAAATCTTCAAAAACATGTCCAAGCGCGCCGCCGAACTGTTGCGCGACGACCTCGAAGCCAAACCTCCCGTGCGACTTTCCGAAGTGGAAGCGGCACAAAAAGAAATTCTCACTATTGCCCGCCGTATGGCCGACTCCGGCGAAATCGTGCTGGGTGGCAGTGGCGAGCAAATGCTGTAAAACTGGCCAGTTACTATGGTGTATGTTCCCGATTCCCTACAGGCCAAACTGATTCCTGCGGACGAAGCTCAGGAAGCAAAGCGCTATCAATTGCCCATCATTGATGATCAGGGCCGGGTCTTACCCAGCGCCGAAAAAGAAGCGCGCGACCAGCGCGAGGCGGAGCGTCGTCGCGGCCAGGAAAAAATTGAAGATGTTGATATGCCGCTGAAGCACCGTTCGGGTCTCAGCGCGCAGGACATGCAAGAAATTTTCGACGCCGCCGAAAAAGATGGCTTCGCGCAGGGCGAAAAAGCCGGTTACGAAAAAGGCATGGCGGAGGGTTTTGCCGCAGGCCAGCAACAGGGCGTGATGGAAATGCGTCAGCATTTGGTCGCCGAGCAGATGCGTTTTCAAAAGCTGGCACAAGCTCTCCTGCATCCGCTGGAAGAACAGGACGCCGCCATAGAGCAGAT
>CBFGWO010000005.1:0-61154 GCA_965652595.1 uncultured Cellvibrio sp.
GCTCTTTGGCGATGTTGTTGATGAGTTCCATCATGTTTACGGTCTTGCCTACACCAGCGCCACCGAACAGGCCGACCTTACCGCCCTTGGCGAAAGGACACACCAGGTCGATAACCTTAATACCGGTTTCGAGCAATTCGTTAGACGCGGCCAGTTCTTCGTAAGCCGGCGCCTTGCGGTGAATCTGCATACGCTCTTGCTCACCCACCGGGCCAGCTTCGTCGATGGGATCACCGAGCACGTCCATGATGCGACCCAGGGTTTCTTTACCCACGGGGACTTTGATGGGCTCGTTGGTGTTATTCACGTTCAAGCCGCGACGCAAGCCTTCGGATGAACCCAAGGCAATAGTGCGCACTACGCCGTCGCCCAGCTGCTGCTGCACTTCCAGGGTCAAGCCGCTGTCGGTGACTTTCAGAGCATCATAAACTTGGGGCACGGCATCGCGGGGGAATTCCACGTCGATAACCGCACCGATGATTTGTACGATACGTCCGCTACTCATTTCCGATTCCTCGTTTTTTCAAGCGTTGTGCGCACTTGAAGGTTTAAACTCAAAATTGTTAAGCCTTTAGCTTTAGGCGATAGCCGCCGCGCCGCCGACGATTTCTGACAGTTCCTGGGTAATAGCCGCTTGACGGGCCTTGTTGTACACCAGTTGCAAGTTACCGATCAGTTCACCGGCGTTATCGGTGGCGCTTTTCATGGCGATCATTCGCGCCGCTTGTTCGCAGGCTGCGTTTTCCACTACCGCCTGATACACCTGGGACTCGATAAAGCGCGTCAACAAACCGTTCAGCAGTTGCTCTGCATCCGGTTCATAAATGTAGTCCCAGTGGTGCTTCAGCTTTTTGTCTTCTTCCGCTTCCAGTGGCAACAACTGACGCAGAGTCGGGTTCTGGGTCATGGTGTTGACGAACTCGTTGCCGAGCAAGTAAAGGCGATCGATCTTGCCTTCGGTGTAGGCATCGAGCATCACTTTTACGCTGCCGATCAGATCGGTCACCGTGGGGGCTTCGCCCAGGTCGCGCACGCTGGCAACAACCCGACCACCGTAGCTTTTGAAAAAAGCCGAGGCCTTGGCGCCTATCAGGCAGAGATCGATTTCCACGCCCTGGTCAGACCAAGCTTTCATGGAGCGAATAGCGGTTTTGAACAGGTTGATGTTCAAGCCACCGCACAGACCGCGATCGGTAGAAACCAAAATGTAGCCAACGCGTTTGACCTCGCGCTGCTCCATATAGCGGTGCTTGTATTCCGGATTGGCGTTTGCCAGGTGACCGACCACGGCGCGAATGCGAGTGGCGTAGGGTTTGCCCACCTGCATACGCTCCTGAGCACGACGCATTTTACTGGCTGCCACCATTTCCATGGCGCTGGTAATTTTCTGCGTACTTTTAATGCTCTTGATCTGCGTCCGTATTTCTTTTGCGCCTGCCATTTTTCAAAGGCCCTCAAGATGTTCTTTACGACACGACAGAGCCCGTGTTGCCACGGGCTCGCAGTCTTACCAGGTTTGGGTTGCCTTGAATTTGGTGACCAGTTCTTTGAACTTGGCTTCCAGATCCGCATTCCAATCACCGGTGGTGGCGATGGTTTTCATCACGTCGGCATATTCACCTGCGGCGAAAGAGAGCAGGGCAGATTCAAAATCCAGCACCTTGTTCACCGGTACATCTTTCAGGTAACCCTCGTTGGCACAGAAGAGTACCAGCGCCATTTGCGCGATGTTCATGGGCGAGTATTGCTTTTGCTTCATCAGCTCGGTAACGCGTTGACCGTGATCCAGCTGGGCTTTGGTGGCCTCGTCCAGATCAGAGGCAAACTGGGAGAAAGCCGCCAGTTCGCGGTACTGGGCCAGAGCGGTACGAATACCACCCGAGAGCTTTTTGATCACCTTGGTTTGCGCCGCACCACCCACACGGGATACGGAAATACCGGCGTTCATCGCCGGGCGGATGCCCGAGTTGAACATGGAGGCCTCAAGGAAGATCTGACCATCGGTGATCGAAATCACGTTGGTGGGAACGAAGGCAGACACATCACCCGCTTGGGTTTCGATCACCGGCAGCGCGGTCAATGAACCGGTTTTGCCTTTGACTTCGCCCTTGGTGAACTTCTCGACATAGTCTTCGCTCACACGCGCAGCGCGCTCCAGCAGACGGGAGTGCAAATAGAACACATCACCTGGGTAGGCTTCGCGGCCTGGTGGACGACGCAACAAGAGCGAAATTTGACGGTAGGCCCAGGCTTGCTTGGTCAGGTCGTCATAAATGATCAGTGCGTCCTGACCGCGATCGCGGTAGTACTCACCGATGGTGCAACCGGCAAAGGGCGCGAGGAACTGCATGGAGGCAGGATCAGACGCGGTAGCGGCCACTACGATGGTGTGCTTCATGGCATCGTGCTCTTCCAGTTTGCGCACAACGGCCGCAATGGAAGACGCCTTTTGGCCAATGGCCACGTAGATACACTTAATGCCGGAATCTTTCTGGTTAATGATGGCGTCCACCGCGATAGCGGTTTTACCAATCTGGCGGTCGCCGATGATCAGCTCGCGCTGGCCACGACCGATAGGCACCATGGAGTCCACAGCTTTCAAACCGATTTGCACCGGCTGGTCTACCGATTTACGCCAGATTACACCGGGCGCCACTTTTTCAATGGGGTCGGTCATTTTGGCGTTGATCGGGCCTTTACCGTCGATCGGGTTGCCCAGGGCATCGATCACGCGACCTTCGAGTTCCGGACCTACAGGAACCTCAAGGATGCGACCAGTGCACTTACAAGACTGGCCTTCGGCGATGCCGAGGTAGTCACCCAGAATAACCGCACCGACAGAATCTCGCTCAAGGTTAAGCGCCATACCAAAACGGCCGCCTTCGAACTCGATCATTTCACCGTACATCACGTCCATCAGGCCATGAATACGCACGATACCGTCGGATACAGATACCACTGTGCCCACGTTGCGGGCTTCAGACGACACATCGAGTTGATCGATGCGCTGCTTGATTATTTCGCTAATCTCGGATGGATTCAGCTGCTGCATGCTTTTTTCCTCAATCCTACGAATTGATTGCTTTGGCGAGTTTCTCTAACCGACCGCGCATCGAGCCGTCGATGACCAAATCACCTGCTTTGATAATTACGCCTGCCAGCAATTGCTGGTCGACAACCGCCTGGACATTTACCTTGCGCGCCAACTTTTTACCCAGTACTTCTGCAAGCTTGGCTTGACTCGCATCGTCCAGGGCGACGGCGGTGGTCAATTCAACATCGACGGCTTGCTCTTGAGCGGTCTTAAGTGCATCAAATAACTGAAAGATCTCGGGCAACAACCGCAGGCGCTTGTTCTGCGCCAACAACAGGATGAAATTGCGCACGGGGGGTGTCAGCTCGTCACCGCAAGCATCGATCAACAGTTTTGACTGTTGCTGAGCGGACAGCGACGGCGATGCGATTTGCTTCGGCATAGCGCCATAACGACTGGCGGCCGCGAGGGTCGCCAGTTGCTTGCCCCAGCCGGCCAGATCCTTTGCTTCAAGCGCGTATTGAAACGCGGCCTTGGCATAGGGTCGGGCAAGGGTTGTCAGTTCAGCCACGATTCACCTCGCATTAAAGACTGGCAGCCAGTTTATCGAGCATGGCTTTGTGAGTAGCTTCGTTAACCGAAGACTCCAACACCTTCTCGGCACCGGCAATGGCCAGAACAGCAACCTGGGAGCGCAGCTTTTCTTTCGCGCGGTTAACTTCCTGCTCCACCTCTGCCTGGGCAGCGGCTTTGATGCGGTCGGCTTCGACGCGCGCCTGCTCTTTGGCTTCGTCAACAATTTGCGCAGCGCGCTTGTTGGCGGCTTCGAGAATGGCGGCGGCTTCTTGCTTGGCTTCGCGGAGCGTGTGCGTGGCTTTTTCCTGGGCGAGCTCCAGATCCTTGTCAGCGCGATCTGCCGCTGCCAAGCCCTGTGCAATTCGCTCCTGGCGTTCGGCCATGGCTTTGGTAATGAACGGCCATACGAACTTCATGCAAAAGAGCACGAAGAACAAAAACGCAATGGACTGTCCGATTAAGGTCAAATTAATGTTCACGCCTGTAAACCCCTATTCTGGAAAGCTTTTGGCTTTAGGAAATCCCGATTCCGGGCTCCGATTAGGCAAAGCGTTTCGAATTAAGCGAGAGTCGGAACAGTTACGAACAGAATGTACATGGCAATACCTACACCGATCATCGGAACGGCGTCGAGCAGACCGGCGATCAGGAACATTTTACCTTGCAGCATTGGCGCCAATTCCGGTTGACGTGCAGAACCTTCCAGCAATTTGCCGCCCAGAATAGCGAAGCCAATAGCGGTACCCAGAGCACCAAAACCAATCAACAGTGCAACAGCGATCAGAGCTAAACCCATGATATTTCTCCTCAATGGTCAAAAGTTAAAAAGTAAAACTAAAGTAAAAAAACTCAGTGGTTAAATTGGTCTTCTTCTTCAACGTGGTGAGCCATGGCCATGTAGACAATGGTAAGCACCATAAACACGAAAGCTTGCAAGGTGATAACCAGGATATGGAACACAGCCCAGCCCCACTGCAATACACCACCGAAGATACCGATAAGCAAACCGGCGCCGAACATGGTGGCGATCAAGATAAAAATCATTTCACCGGCGTACATGTTGCCGAATAAACGCAGACCGAGAGAAATGGGCTTGGCCACCAATGCAATGGTTTCCAGGATGAAGTTGATCACGATCAGCAGCGGCGCGAATAGAAGACCGATGCCGTGGAATGAGGGATGGAAGGGGTGAAATGTCAGTTCTTTTATAAAACCGACAAGGCCTTTTTTGGCGATGCTGAAACCAATCATCAACAGGAACACGGTGATACCCATGGCCATAGTGATATTGACGTCAGTGGTTGGCACTATCTTGAAGTAGAAGTGAGGATCTCCGGCAACCCAGGCTGCTAACACCGGAATCCAGTCTACCGGCACCAGGTCCATCAGGTTCATCAGGAACACCCACACAAAGATGGTGAGGGCGAGAGGAGCAATAAAGGCGTTTTTGTGTTGGAAGCCGTCTTTGACGGTTTTGTCGATAAACTCGATGATCATTTCAATAAAATTGAGCATTCCCGAAGGAACACCGGCGTGCGCTTTTTTGGCGGCCCAGCGGAAGAGGGTAACGAAAATCAAACCCAGACCGATCGACCAAGCCATCGAGTCCAAATGGATGGCATTAAAGCCCATGGCTTTCATTTCTTCAGAACAATGTGCCACCACCCAGCTGGTAGTTTCCTGCACTCGCGTGCCATCACAGTAAGTGCCGGCCGGCAACTTGCCATAGGTCCAGTTGGTCAGGTGGTGGAGGATGTACTCAGTGGTGGTGGGTGCGTGACCTTCCGCTGCCATGGTTTTCTCTCAACAAATTGATTGAAATGTAAAAGGTGTCTTTTAGCCGGGACGCCGACGCAGGCTTTGCGCCGTCAGCACCCAGGCAATAATCTGTGCGGCGATAAACGCCAGGAAAAAAGCAGGAAGGTGAATCTGATCCACCCGCTGAAACACCAACGCAAACAATATGGCCGTGAATACAAATTTGACTGCCTCGGCGCGGTAAAACCCGTTTACCACCGCCGCTGCCGCGCGCGCGCCGCTATGCCGAGTGGCATACCAGGCGAAGCAAGCGGCGGGTAAGAGGCAGACCGAAAAACCCCACAGAAGCGACAGACCCCAACGGGCGTCTATCAGCATTGTCATCAGTGCCAGCGGCAGTGTGGCTAACCACAGCAACAGCAGTCGTCGCAAAACCGGGGGTTTGGCAATACTGCTGGCGGGGCGCTGGCCAGGCGTTGTTTTTCTCAATTTTTCGCTGCTTTTTTGCCGCTCTTAACTCGATTGTGCCCGAAGGGGGCACACAGAGCCGCCGCATTATAGGGAGATTACCCCCTTGCAGCAACCCCGATACCCGGCGTGTGAATACACGCTTTCAGCGAATATGGGCCAGTATTCCGTCCAATTCGTCCAGGCTGTTGTAATTGATCACCAAGCGGCCCTTGCCCTTGGCGGTATGTTGAATATCCACCTCTGCGCCCAGGGTATCGGACAGCTGCTCTTGCAACCGGCGAATGTCCGCCGAAGGGGCTGCCGCCGTTTTGGGCTTGGGTTTGTTTTTATTCTCTTGCAGGCTACGTACCAGGGTTTCGGTTTGGCGCACCGACAAGCCCTTGGCGACTATCTGACGTGCCAGTTCACGCTGCTCTTCCGGCTCCAGGGTCAATAGGGCGCGGGCGTGGCCCATTTCCAGATCACCGTGCTCAAGCAGTTTTTTTACATCCTCGGTGAGCGCGATCAAGCGCAACAGGTTGGTAACCGTGGTGCGCGATTTGCCCACAGCCTGAGCAACTTCGGCCTGGGTCAGCTCAAATTCATCCTGCAGCCGCTTGAGCGCCATGGCTTCTTCGATGGGGTTTAAATCCTCGCGTTGAATATTTTCGATCAGCGCCATGGCGATGGCGGCTTCGTCGTTCACCTCACGAATCACGGCGGGAATCTTGTCCAGTCCCGCCAACTGAGTGGCGCGCCAGCGACGCTCACCGGCGATGATTTCGTATTTGTCTGGCCCTATTTGACGCACCACTATGGGTTGCATCACGCCTTGGGCTTTGATGGATTCGGCTAACTCTTCCAGTTGCTCCGGGTGCATGTCGCGGCGCGGCTGGTATTTACCCCGCTGGCAAAACTCCACCGGAATATGGGCCAGACGACCATCAGTCTTGTCCGTCGCAGGCGTTGCCGTGGAATCTGCTGCCGGGTTGGTCGCTACTGGCGGCGGGGAAATACCCGCACCCGCACTGAGCAGTGCATCCAATCCCTTACCCAAGCCTTTGCGTTTTGTGGACATAGTAACTCGCCTGTTATTTCCGGTTCGCGACGTGCGCGATCAATAGGATTGGCCTTCGGCCAGAGGTTCAATGTCGGGTGAACGATGATCAGGGTCGTTGCGCCTGAGGATTTCCCCAGCCAGCGCCAGGTAGGCAATGGCGCCCTTGGACTGGCGGTCGAAGGCAATCACCGGTTGACCAAAACTGGGCGCCTCCGCCAGGCGCACATTGCGCGGAATACAGGTGCGGTAAACCCGGTCGCCAAAGTGATGGGTCAACTGTGCGGAAACATCGTTGGTCAGGCTGTTGCGCGGATCCCACATGGTGCGCAGCAGGCCTTCGATTTTCAGGCGCGGGTTGAGTAACTGCTGTATCTGGTTGATGGTGTTAACCAGAGCAGAGAGCCCTTCGAGCGCGTAGTACTCACACTGCATGGCGATAATCACCCCGTCGCAGGCAGTCAGCGCATTCACCGTTAGCATGTTCAGTGAGGGCGGGCAGTCAATCAGCACATAGTCGAACTGATCGCGCAACTGCTCCAGCGCCTGGCTTAGCAAACGCTCCTTGTTGTCGAGGGAGAGCATCTCCACCTCAGCGGCGGTCAGATCACCATTGGCCGGTAATACCTGGTAGCCACCGCTCTCGGAAAGAATCAGGCATCGACTGATGGGTGCGCGCTGGGTCAACACATCGTAAACGCTCAGCTGGACCGAGTTTTTATCGACGCCGCTGCCCATGGTGGCATTGCCCTGGGGATCGAGGTCCACCAGCAGCACCCGTTTTTTGGTTGCAACCAGGGAGGCAGCCAAGTTGACGCAGGTGGTTGTTTTACCCACTCCACCCTTTTGGTTGGCAACAGCGTAGATCTTGGTCAAGTTGATGATCCTGTTGAAATGCCTATGGTTGAATACCGGACGCAGATGATTGGGCCGGCTATTGTGTGGCAGTTGCCGGAACGGGGCAACCGCAAGAGCGCGATTTGTATCACCGGGCTCCCGGCTTGCCAAGCCAGGGGGCAGCTGGGTTGCCCCTTGCATGGCTCAGTGTCACTGGGTGCACGGCGCCAGCACCAGCAGATGCCGCGCGCCTTCCTCACCGGGGACTTGCAGCGGATGGCTCGCCAACAGCTGGCAGAGATCGGCCACCTGGGCCAATTCTTCCGCCGGATAGATTCCTTTCATCGCCATAAACACTCCATCATCAGCTAGCAAATGGGCGCAGCCGGACACCATATCCGCCAGGCTCGCAAAGGCCCGGCTAATCACCGCCTGAAATTTTTGCGCTGGCTGAAACGCCTCTACCCGACGATTCTCAACCTGCACATTCGCCAAGTGCAGCTGATTTTTGACATGAAACAAAAAGCGCGTTTTTTTGCCGTTGCTATCGAGCAAGGTAAATTGCCGCTCGGGAAACATAATCGCCAAGGGAATTCCCGGCAGCCCACCACCGGTACCCACATCAATAATCCGCACCGCACCTGACTCACTCACCTGCGGCACTACACTTAAACTGTCGAGCAGATGCCGCGAAATCATCTGTTGCAGATCACGAATCGCGGATAGGTTATAAGCCTTGTTCCACTTGTCGAACTCTTCGATATAGGCCAACAAGTGTTGCACCTGCGCATCACTCAATGACACGCCCATTTGTGCAGCACCTTCGATGAGTGGCTGGTGAAATTTTTTTTGTAGGTCGTTCAATCGAAATTCTCTTTTTACTAAGCGAGAGCAGGGATAGGGAGGAGACCCGCGAGACACGCCGTGAACCCGGCCCCTACGCGCTCCCGGCGCTTCGGGACACTTCCCACATCCATGTGGGTCGTCCATGGGGGCTCGTCGCCCGCATCCCGCGGGCGACGGTCTCGCAAATCTCCTCCCTATCCCTGCCGTGCAAATTTTTGCTTTAGTGCTCTTATCAAAACGGCAAATGCGGTGAACTTGAAGCCAACACCCGATTCCGCCTTAGTGGCACCAAAAAATCATTACTCAACCAACCTGCTGTTCAATTATTTTTGTCTTCTTCAGCAAACCACGTTTTTTCATATACAACAGCAAATGTGACACAGCTGCTGGCGTTACTCCCGAAATTCGCGATGCCTGCGCCAGCGTCTGCGGCCGCGCATTCCCCAGTTTTTGTTTTACCTCGTTGGATAAGCCCTCCACCTGGGTAAAATCAAAATCTACGGGAATCAAGGTGTTTTCGTACGCGCGCAAACGATCGATCTCTTCCTGCTGACGATCAATATAGCCAGAGTACTTGGCTTCTATCTCGATCTGCTCCGCTGCCTGCTCATTCGCCACGGGTTCGCCCTTAAGGCTCGCCACATCGGCATAGGTGAGTTCGGGTCGCTTGAGCAAATCGTAGAGGTTGTACTCGCGCAACAATTTGGTTTGCACTTTTTGCTCAACAACTTGAGCCTCTGGTGATCCTGCCTGAATCCAGGTGGATTTCAACCGCTCCTGCTCGCGCGCCATGGCCTCGCTTTTTTCGCAAAATAATTGCCATTGTTCATCACCAATCAAACCCAGCTCGCGGCCTTTTTCGGTGAGACGAAGATCGGCGTTGTCTTCGCGCAACAGCAAACGGTATTCCGCGCGGCTGGTAAACATGCGATAGGGTTCTTTGGTGCCCAGAGTGATCAGGTCATCGACCAACACGCCCAGGTAAGCCTGGTCACGCGTGGGATACCAGGGTGATTTTTCTTGCGCGCGCAGCGCCGCGTTCACGCCCGCCAGCAAACCCTGGGCACCGGCTTCTTCGTATCCGGTGGTGCCATTGATCTGACCGGCAAAATACAAACCGCCAATCACTTTGGTTTCCAGCGTGTGCTGCAAATCCTGGGGATTAAAAAAGTCATATTCAATAGCGTAGCCAGGACGCAGTATGTGGGCGTTTTCAAAACCCTTCATGGAGCGCACGATTTCCAACTGCACATCAAAGGGCAGACTGGTGGAAATGCCATTGGGGTAGAGCTCGTGAGTGGTCAGTCCCTCGGGCTCGATAAACACCTGGTGCGAATCCTTATCGGCAAAGCGATGAATCTTGTCTTCAATCGAGGGGCAATAGCGCGGGCCAACACCTTCGATCACCCCGGAATACATAGGCGAGCGATCGAGATTTTTGCGAATCACCTCATGGGTTTTTTCGTTGGTGTGGGTGATGTAGCAGCAAATTTGTTGCGGCTGCATGGCGCGATTGCCACGGGCCGACATCACCGGGCGAGGTTCATCACCCCACTGTTTTTCGAGCAGATCAAAATTCACCGTGCGCGCATCCACTCGCGGTGGTGTGCCGGTTTTTAAGCGATCAACTCGCAGCGGCAACTCGCGCAAGCGTTTGGATAGCGCATTGGACGGCGGATCACCCGCACGGCCACCGGAATAATTTTGCAGGCCTATGTGGATTAACCCACCGAGGAAAGTACCCGCCGTGAGCACCACCTGATTGGCCATAAATTTCAGCCCCATTTGGGTGACCACGCCGCGCACCTGGGCGTTTTCGACGATCAGGTCATCGGCGGCCTGTTGAAAAATCCACAGATTGGGTTGGTTTTCCAGTGTGTGGCGAATGGCCGCTTTGTAGAGGATGCGGTCAGCCTGAGCGCGGGTAGCCCTTACTGCCGGACCTTTGCGGGCGTTGAGAACACGAAATTGAATACCGCCCTTGTCCGTCGCCAGGGCCATGGCGCCACCCAGAGCGTCAATTTCTTTCACCAGATGGCTTTTGCCGATACCGCCAATAGCGGGGTTACAGGACATTTGCCCCAGGGTTTCTATGTTGTGGCTCAGCAACAGGGTTTTGCAGCCCATGCGCGCCGCGGCCAAACAGGCCTCGGTGCCCGCATGACCACCGCCAATCACAATCACATCAAACCTATCTGGATACATCATGGTGCCAGGTCTCTCGCAGGCGGAGGGCACTAATGCCCTGGGCAGAAATTAAACGGGGTGAAAAGCAAAGGGGCGCCATTATAGGGCCAGTGCCCGGCGTGTACAAAACTTGTTCAATAAATTTGTGTGGACTTACAACAGAGCGAAGATTTTTAAATAGTGAAACTATTTTGTTTATTAGGAAGGATTAAAGATGTAGTGATTAATGGTGAGGCCATTATCTGTGGATAAGTTAAAAATAGTGCTTATTTTCATTGGCTTAGGTAATAGATAAGGCAGTGGAACAAGGGTATAAAAGCTGACCGAAAGCTGGGCTGAAGCTGGTAGTAAAAGCCTGAGTTATACAGTTTTTGTTAGAAACCCGAGTTATCCCCAAAAACATAGGCAGTTTTTACCGGAGTTTTACTGCCAGTTGCGCACAGCATGGGGCTGATATTAGTGAATTCTGAACAAAAACAAACATTTATTGAATAAACCTGTGAATAGATGTGGATAAAGCTGTGTAAGTGTGTGGATATCCTGAGAAATTCAGCTCAAAGAGTCCATTAGCTGGAAGGTTTTGGCAAGGATGCCAAGTTGAAGAGAATGGATAGGAAAGGGGTTATTTGCCGATACAAAAACTGCTGAAAATCCGCCCAAGCAGGTCATCCGGGGTAAATTCCCCGGTGATTTCGCTCAGGGCATTTTGTGCGGCGCGCAGGTCTTCGGCCAAGAGTTCTCCCGCCGCTGCGCCCTGCAGTTGGGCTTTACCTGAGTCGATAAATTGTCTGGCTCTTTCCAAGGCATCAAGATGACGGCGACGGGCGGTAAAGCCGCCTTCTCCGGTCTGCTGATAACCCATCACCGTTTTTAAGTGTTGCTTGAGTTGTTCAACTCCGTCACCGGTGGCGGCACTGATAGCCAGTGTGTTGTTGGTTCCCTGAATAAAACCCGTGGCTTCGCCGGTAAGGTCGGCTTTATTGCGCACCAGGGTGAGGCGTTCCGGGTCTGGCAGCTGCGCGAAAAAATCCGGCCAGATTTTTTCGGGGTCTGTCTCTTGGGAGCTGCGGCCATCCACCAGCAGCAGTATGCGGTCGGCCTGGCGGATTTCTTGCCAGGCACGGGCGATACCGATTTGCTCTACCTCATCGGGGCTGTCGCGCAGGCCAGCGGTGTCGGTGACGTGCAGCGGCATGCCGTCGATATGGATTTGTTCGCGCAGAAGATCGCGGGTGGTGCCTTCAATGGCGGAGACTATGGCGCTCTCGCGCCCGCTAAGGGCATTGAGCAAACTGGATTTACCGGCGTTGGGCCGCCCGGCAATAACCACGCGCATACCATCGCGCACCAGCACACCCTGGCGTGCCTGATAGAAAACCTCGTCCAGTTTTTTGTCGATTTCGCCCAGTTGCCGCGCCACATGGCCGTCGCTGAGAAAATCAATTTCCTCTTCCGGGAAATCTATGGCGGCTTCGACGTAGATACGCAGTTGAATCAGGGCTTCAACCAGCTGATGAATGTGTTGCGAAAAAGCGCCTTGCAGAGAATGAAGCGCATTGCGCGCAGCCTGTTCGCTGCTGGCATCGATAAGATCGGCGATAGCCTCGGCCTGGGCCAGATCGAGTTTGTCGTTTAAAAAAGCACGCTCGGAAAATTCGCCTGGCCGTGCCAGGCGCACACCCAAGCGAACGATTTCGCGCAATAAAAGATCGAGGATGACCGGGCCTCCATGGCCCTGGAGTTCGAGCACTTCTTCGCCGGTAAACGAATTAGGTGCTGGAAAGTAGAGCGCTATACCTTGGTCCAGCACCTGACCGTTTTCAGCAAAAAAATTACCGTAGTGGGCGTGGCGCGCTTGCAGGGGTTGGCGAAAGATGGCGTCGGCAACGGCTTTGGCTTTGGGGCCGGAGACACGAATAATGCCGACACCACCGCGCCCTGGGGCGGTGGCGACGGCAGCGATAGTGTCGGTGTGCAGCTTCACAGGGGGTGGCCGGTCAAGCCTTGGTATCGGCTCTTTCGATCTGGCGGGTGATGATCCACTGCTGGAGGATACCCAGGGTGTTGTTGGTGACCCAGTAGAGTACCAGCCCCGCAGGGAACCAGAGGAACAGGAAAGTAAACATAATCGGCATCATCTGCATAATCCGCGCCTGCATCGGATCTGGCGGCGCCGGGTTGAGCTTCATCTGGATAAACATGGTGATACCCATGATCAGCGGCAGAATAAAGTAGGGATCTTTTACCGAGAGATCCATGATCCAGAAAAAGAAGGGTGAATGACGCAAGTCCACCGATTCCATCAGCGTCCAGTAGAGCGCGAGGAACACCGGCATTTGCACCAGAATTGGCAGGCAGCCCCCCAGCGGGTTCACCTTTTCATCCTTATAGAGCTTCATCATCTCTTGTGACATCTTCTGGCGATCATCGCCGAAGCGCTCTTTCAGATCCTGTAGCTTGGGCGCCAGTTTGCGCATCTTGGCCATGGATTTGTAACTGGCCGCACTTAATTTAAAGAAGGCCGCTTTCACCAGAATGGTTAAACCAATAATCGCCAGGCCCCAGTTGCCGACCAGGCCATGAATCTTGTCCAACAGCCAGAAGAGTGGTTTTGCCAACCACCAGAGCCAACCGTAGTCGACGGTCAGATCGAGGAAGGGTGAAATTTCTTCAAGACGTTTGGTGTCTTTTGGGCCCGCGTAAAAACCTGTGTAAAAACGACCTTGCTGACCCGGTTCCACTTGAATACGTGGGGTGTTGAAACCCAACAAATAGAGGTTGTCGTTACTGGCGCGGCGCAGCTGGTAGGTATTTTCAGTTTCCGCGTCAGGAATCCAGGCGCTGACAAAATAGTGTTGCACCATTGCAACCCAACCGCCTTGGTGGGTTGAGTTAAAGGCCTCGGAATCCAGGTCTTTAAAGCTCAGCTTTTTATAGTTGGTTTCGGGTGTGGTGATGGCGGCACCGAGAAAGGGATTCATCTCAAAGGCGCTGACTTTGTGGAAGTTTTGACCGTCGCGGCGGATTTGCCCGTAGAGGGCTGCACTCCAGGGTGTGTCGCCCTGGTTGTTGATCAGGTATTCCACGTCAATCAGGTAGTCGCCGCGGGTAAAAGTAAAACGCTTGGTGATGTGTACCTTGTCCTGTTGGTAAACCAGATCGACCTGGAGTTTTTCCTGGTCTTGTTCCATTTCAAACAGACTTTGGCTTGCGGTGAACACCGGACGTGTGCCGTCAGGCAGATCGGTACCATTGCGACCTATGAGACCACTTTGGGCGATGTAAGTGTGATCAGCGCGCTTGTCCAGGAGGACAAAAGGAATATCCGGGGTTTTGAGCGCCGCATAGTGGCGCGGCAAAGCCACGCGCAGGATGTCACCGCCCCTGGGATCAATAACCACATGGAGGCTATCGGTTTTAACCTGAATCAGGCTGACCGGTTCAGTTTCCGCTGGCGGTGCGTCTGGTGTTGCGGGCAGATCAGTCGCAGCCAGGTTTGGCAAATCGCTGGCCACATCAGGCACCAGTTCGGGTAAGCCGCTGTTGGACTGGCTTACAGCGGGGTTTGCATCTGGCAGTGTCTCCTGGAATTCATTCCAGCGTATTACCAGCATCAGGACTACGGCGATCATGGCCGCAATTAACAGGTTTTTTTGCCAATCCATCTTAGTTACTGCCATCAGTCGGGTGAATGTGAGTCTTTGCGGGAGGGACAGGATCCAGTCCGCCAGGGTGCCAGGGGTGGCATTTTAATAGGCGGCGGCCGGTTAAATAACCCCCTTTTATAAAACCATGGTTATTAATTGCTTCTTCAGCGTAGTGGGAGCAGCTGGGATAAAAGCGGCATTGGTTGCCGACCCAAGGGCTGGCCAGGTAGCGGTAGCCGTGGATCAGCTTGATTGACAGCCAGCTCAAAGATCCGGCGACCGGGGGCTTGTTTTGGTTGCCAGAGTCTGACGGGCTTTGCGGATGAGCCTCTGCCATTGCTGCTCCAGATGTTCACTGAGTTGTTGGTTGCTCAGGCTGTCCATACCCTTGCGGGCCAGTACGATAACATCTAATCCCGCGAGTAACGCCTGTCGGTGACGAAAACTTTCCCGAATTTGACGCTTGATGCGATTGCGCTCCACGGCCAGGCGCACATGCTTTTTGGCGATAACCAGGCCCAGGCGAGGGTAGTTGCGCTCATTGCTGCGCGCGAGGATTAGAAACTGCTGGTGATTAGCGCGGAAGGGCGCTTGATCGAAGACGGATTGAAAATCGCCAGAGTTAAGTAGACGCAGCGATTTTGGAAACGCTTGCCCACTCACTCTGGCGACCTTTCATTGATACGGCGGTATATAAGAAGAAGCTAACAGCGAATTAAACGGTTAACTGCTTGCGACCCTTGGCGCGACGACGAGCCAGAACCAGACGGCCGTTCTTGGTTGCCATGCGGGCACGGAAGCCGTGGTTACGAACGCGCTTCAGATTGCTGGGTTGGAATGTTCTTTTCATGAAACTGAACCTGTTTGTTTAGATCACTGGCGAGGTATTTATCCACACGGCGTGGAAAAGAGGCGGGATTCTAAAGAAACCTGTGGGGTAAAGCAAACTTATTTATTGTCGCTGAGGAAGTTTGATTGCGCTAAAACCCGCTTACCCGGATATACCCTTTTTTCACCAGAATATACCCTGGTTATTAACAGGTTTATTCACAGGTGCGATTAAAAAACGTACTGTTTTTTTACTTTTTCTGTGAATAATTTTATTTGTCAAGTATTTATAAGCCATTGAATTTAAATAAATAAAAACTTTGCTTTGAGATTTATTTTTTGTTTCAACTGTGGATAAGTGTTTCGCTGAGAGGTAGACTAGCTCCCCTGTTTTTGCCGGTATCCCAGTATTCGTTGTCGGGGTTCAGAGCAGTATTTTGATAATAACTCACGGGAGAGTGGCCATCTTGTTGCAATCAATCTGGAATCTCTGTGCCTCAAGTCTGCAGGATGAATTGCCTTCCCAGCAGTTCAATACCTGGATAAGGCCCTTACAACTGGATGAATCTGCCGGGCCACATCAACTCAAGCTGCTTGCACCCAACCGCTTTATCTGTGACTGGGTATCAGAAAAGTTTCTTAACCGAATCCGCGAATTGGTTGGGAGTTATCACCCGGACGCCCGGTTGGAAGTTGCCCTGGGTATTGGTGCCAAATCATCAGCAACCGGATCCACAGTGATAAACGACACTCCGCCAGGGCTGAGCCATACATCCCTGGGCCTGGATGCGCGCGCTGCGAGTTTGGTTGCAAGTTCAGTTTCTCCATCTGAAGCACCTGTGGAAGAGCCCTCTACCCGGGTTATTCGCGAAGAAGATATTGAAGGCGGCCTGAAACATAGTAA
This sequence comes from uncultured Cellvibrio sp., assembly GCA_965652595.1. Taxonomy (GTDB): domain Bacteria; phylum Pseudomonadota; class Gammaproteobacteria; order Pseudomonadales; family Cellvibrionaceae; genus Cellvibrio. Next base: position 16,125 of record CBFGWO010000005.1, read on the forward strand.
TTACCTGAATCTTGCTTCTACTTTTGCCACTTTTGTTGAGGGTAAATCCAACCAACTTGGTTTGGCGGCCGCGCGGCAGGTGGCTGAAAACCCCGGTGGTGCCTATAACCCCCTCTTTATATATGGTGGTGTAGGCTTGGGTAAAACACACCTGATGCAGGCAGTGGGCAACGCCATGGTGGCCAAAAATCCCAATGCTAAAGTGGTTTATTTGCATTCGGAGCGTTTTGTCGCTGATATGGTGAAGGCGCTACAACTTAATGCGATTAATGACTTCAAGCGCTATTACCGGTCTATGGATGCGCTGTTGATCGATGATATTCAGTTCTTTGCCGGTAAGGAGCGCTCACAGGAGGAGTTTTTCCACACCTTTAATTCGCTGCTCGAGGGTGGGCGTCAAATTATTCTGACCTGTGATCGTTTCCCCAAAGAGATCAATGGCCTGGAGGAACGACTCAAATCCCGCTTTGGCTGGGGGTTGACGGTAGCCGTGGAGCCGCCGGAGCTGGAAACCCGGGTGGCGATTTTGATGAAGAAGGCCGAGCAGTCCGCCATCAATTTGCCCCACGATGCAGCTTTTTTTATCGCCCAGAGGATTCGCGCCAATGTGCGCGATCTGGAAGGGGCGCTTAAGCGGGTTATTGCCAGCGCCAATTTTACCGGTCGTCCGATTGATGTGGATTTGGTGCGCGAAGCGCTTAAGGACTTGCTGGCTCTACAGGATAAACAGGTCGGAATCGATAATATCCAACGCGTGGTTGGCGAGTATTACAAGATCAAGATTAATGACTTGTTATCCAAGCGCCGTAGTCGCTCTGTCGCACGGCCTCGGCAAGTGGCTATGGCGCTGGCAAAAGAATTAACAAACCACAGCTTGCCAGAAATCGGTGAGGCCTTTGGTGGCCGTGACCACACCACGGTTTTACACGCCTGCCGAAAAATCAAGGAGCTACAGGAAGAGAACGCCGATATTCGCGAAGACGTAAAAAACTTGCTGCGTTCTCTAACAACTTGATTTATAAAAGAGCATTTTTGCGCACGCCGGGAAGCTGGTGCTCCGGCGTACGCTGACATACATTTGCACCTCCTTTGGACAAGAGACCTGCTCATGAAATTTGCCGTTTCCCGCGAAGCCTTGCTCAAGCCCTTACAGTTGGTTGCCGGCGTTGTTGAACGTCGCCAAACCCTGCCGGTTCTGTCCAATGTGTTAATTCAACTTAAGGGCGATCAGCTGACCCTGACGGGTACAGATCTTGAGGTGGAAATCCTTGGCAGGGTGGGTTTGGATGAACCGGGGGTGGATGGTGAAATTACCGTTCCGGCGAGAAAGCTGGTAGATATCTGCAGATCCCTGCCAGATGGCAGCAAAATTGAGTTTTTTCTCGAAGATGGCCGCATGTTGGTCAAGTCTGGCCGCAGCCGCTTTACCCTGTCTACTCTCCCGGCCTCGGATTTCCCGAATGTTGAAGACAGCCCCGGTAATTTGCAGTTCAGCTGTGCGCAGCAAGAAGTTAAGCGTCTTATCGAGCGCACCGCCTTCGCGATGGCACAGCAGGATGTTCGCTACTATCTCAACGGCATGCTCTGGGAGGTGCGTCAGGATCAGCTTCGCGTTGTGGCGACGGATGGCCACCGCATGGCGATGTGTACTCGCGCTGTCGCAGTGAATACAGCGGAGGTCGTGCAAGCAATATTGCCGCGCAAAGGTGTATTGGAGTTATCCCGCCTGTTGGAGGATTCTACTGCACAGGTGGAGGTTACTCTCAGCGCTAACCATATCCGCGTTACATCCAGTGAATACACGTTTACCTCAAAGCTGGTAGACGGAAAGTTCCCAGAATACGAACGAGTGCTTCCCCGTGGTGGTAATAAGGTCGTTATTGGTCCACGACTGGAGCTTAAGCAGGCTTTTGCGCGCACGTCTATTCTCTCTAATGAAAAGTACCGTGGTGTTCGTTTGCTGTTATCCAATGGCTCGATGACCATAGTCGCCAACAACCCGGAACAGGAAGAAGCGGAAGAGCAGGTCGCGGTGGAATACACAGGTGACAGTCTGGAGTTGGGTTTCAATGTCAGTTATTTGATGGATGTGGCTAACGTCATAAGCCAGGACCACATAAAGATTACCCTCTCGGACGCCAATAGCAGCGCGTTGCTCGAGGAGCCGGAAGACGGCGATTCGCTTTATGTGGTTATGCCCATGCGGCTCTAGGTCGGCGGGCTTGTTTTCATTCCTGTTGTTGATCCTGGCCGAATGAGCATTCAGCGACTTAAGGCCTCTCATCTTCGAAACCTCGATCAGGTTGATTTTCAGCCCAGCCCCAGGGTCAATCTGATCTTCGGTCAAAATGGCTCTGGTAAAACCAGCATCCTGGAGGCCATCCACCTTTTGGGTGTTGGTCGCTCCTTTCGCAGCCATAAGCATAGATCCCTGATTAACTATCACCAATCTGAGTTTACGGTGTTTGGCCGTGTAACCTCAGACCTAGGTACAGACCTGGCCTTGGGTGTGAGTCGTTCCCAAAACGGCGATTTCCAGTTTAGAGCCAATGGGCAAGCGGTAGCCTCTGCGGCGGATCTTGCTCATTACCTTCCGCTGCAAGTGATTAACTCGGACACTTTCGGATTGCTGGAAGGTGGACCCCAGGTTAGGCGCCAGTTTATTGATTGGTTAGTGTTTCACGTGGAACCTCGCTTCTATCCGCTCTGGCGCAACCTCCAGCGCTGCCTCAAGCACCGCAATAGCCTGCTGCGCCATGATAGAATGGACGCCCTCGAAATGGCCCCCTGGGATCAGGAGTTGATTGCGCTGACCGAGCAGATACATACGCTGCGCTCCAGTTCGATTGAAAGCTTTAATGCGGTTTTTCATTCCCTGGCTTCGGTGTTTACCGGTCTAGAGGGTTTGGCCCTGAATTACTTCAGGGGCTGGGATCGTCAGGTGGACTACGCCGAGGTGCTGGAGAAAGGCCTGGAGAGAGACCGGCGCCAGGGATTCACCCAAGCTGGAAGTCACCGGGCGGATCTGAGAATCAATTTTCAGGGGCAGAATGCTGTTGATCTTCTGTCTCGCGGGCAACAGAAGCTTCTGGTTTGCGCACTCAAGGTTGCACAGGGGTTGGTATTTCAAAGCGCTACCGGTAGGCGCTGTATCTATTTGGTAGATGATTTGCCCGCAGAACTGGATATTCACCACCGTCAGATGCTGACCGACTGGCTGGAATCCATGGATACCCAGGTTTTTATTACCGGTGTAGAGCCTCAAGCGCTACTGGAAACCTGGTTGGGCAAATCCGAACTGGAAATAAAAATGTTCCACGTGGAACAAGGCAAGCTAAAAGAGACTGATGAGTATCAGTCACCAAGATAAACAGTTGGAGATCACTATGTCAGATGAAAAGACTTACGACTCGTCCAGTATCAAGGTACTGAAAGGTCTGGATGCAGTACGTAAGCGCCCAGGGATGTACATTGGCGATACTGATGATGGCTCAGGTTTACACCACATGGTGTTTGAGATAGTCGATAACTCTATCGATGAAGCCTTGGCTGGCTACTGTAGCGAAATCAAAGTAGTCATTCACCCAGACGAAACCGTGTCCGTTAGCGACAATGGCCGAGGTATCCCCACAGAAATGCACGAAGAAGGGGTGTCGGCGGCAGAGGTCATCATGACCGTACTCCATGCTGGCGGCAAGTTTGATGACAACACTTACAAGGTATCCGGCGGACTCCACGGTGTAGGTGTCTCTGTGGTCAACGCTCTGTCGGAAGAACTCAAACTCACCATTCGTCGTGGCGGCAAGGTGCACGAGCAAATTTATCGCCATGGCGTGCCCCAGGCACCACTGTCGGTGGTGGGAGATACCCAGGTTACAGGTACAGAAATTCACTTCAAACCTTCGGCCGAAACCTTCACCAATATCGAATTCCAGTACGACATACTGGCCAAGCGCCTGCGCGAGCTTTCCTTTCTTAACTCAGGCGTGCGCATTGTATTGAAAGACGAACGCACGGCCAAAGAGGATGTATTCCAGTACGAAGGCGGACTCAAAGCCTTTGTGGAATATCTCAACCACAACAAATCCCAGATCAACAAGGTGGTGCACATAGTTGCCGCGCAGCGCGATGACGGCATAGGTGTGGAGATAGCACTTCAATGGAATGATTCCTTCCAGGAAAACCTTTACTGCTACACCAACAATATTCCCCAGCGCGACGGTGGTACCCACTTGGCAGGTTTCCGTGCAGCGCTGACGCGCAGCCTCAACAACTACATCGAAAAGGAAGGTCTGGCCAAAAATGCCAAGGTGGCCACCACCGGTGACGATGCTCGTGAAGGCCTGACGGCGATCATTTCGGTGAAGGTGCCTGACCCCAAGTTCTCCTCTCAAACCAAGGACAAGCTGGTGTCTTCAGAAGTGAAGACCGCTGTAGAGCAGGAGATGAACCAGATCTTCTCCGATTATTTGCTGGAAAACCCCGGTGAGGCCAAGGCGATCGTCAACAAGATGATCGAAGCCGCCCGCGCCCGTGAAGCAGCGCGCAAGGCCCGTGACATGACGCGCCGTAAGGGCGCGCTGGATATTGCTGGCCTGCCTGGCAAGCTGGCCGATTGCCAGGAAAAAGACCCGGCGCTGTCTGAACTCTACCTGGTGGAGGGTGACTCAGCTGGCGGCTCAGCCAAGCAGGGCAGGGCGCGTAAAACCCAGGCTATCCTGCCGCTCAAGGGCAAGATCCTGAACGTGGAAAAGGCGCGCTTTGACAAGATGCTCTCCAGCGCCGAGGTAGGAACCCTCATTACCGCCCTGGGTTGCGGCATAGGTAAAGACGATTACAACCCGGAAAAGCTGCGTTACCACAGCATCATTATCATGACCGATGCCGACGTGGACGGCTCCCACATCCGCACCCTGTTGCTGACTTTTTTCTTCCGTCAGATGCGCGAGTTGATTGAGCGCGGCCATATCTATATTGCTCAGCCGCCCCTCTACAAAATCAGCAAGGGCAAGCAGGAGCAATACCTGAAAGACGAGGCGGCCAAAACTGAGTTTCTGACTCAGGCGGCCCTTGAAGGATCCAGCTTGCATGTCAACGCGGACGCGCCGGGTATTGCGGGAGAAGAACTGGAAAAGCTGGTATATCAATACCGCAAGGTGATGGCCACCATCGAAAGGTTGTCGCGCCTCTATCCCGCCGAGGTACTGGAGCAGATGATCTACCTGCCGGAACTGCGTGCCGAGCACCTGGCAGATCAAGGCCATATGCAACAGTGGTGTGACCAGATGCTCGCCCGTTTCAGCCTGGATCAGCGCGCAGGTAGCCAGAAGTATCACATCCGTGTGCGCGAAGACAGCGAGCGCCACCTCTTCCTGCCCTCGGTGCAGATCACTGCCCATGGCATAGCCACGGACTACCCCTTTAACCACGATTTCTTCCAGTCAGGGGAATATGCGTCCATCGTGTCCCTGGGGCAAAACCTTGAACACCTGATCGAAGAGGGCGCCTATATCAAGCGTGGCGAGAAGAAGCAGCCAGTTACCAGCTTTACCGAGGCGCTTGAGTGGCTGATGAAAGAGTCGAGTCGGGGCTATAACATTCAGCGCTACAAGGGTCTGGGTGAAATGAACCCGGAACAGTTGTGGGAAACCACCATGAACCCGGAAACTCGCCGCATGTTGCGGGTGAATATTCAGGATGCCATCGCTGCGGACCAGATTTTCACCTGCCTGATGGGTGACCAGGTAGAGCCGCGCCGTGACTTTATCGAAACCAATGCGTTAGCGGTCGCTAACTTGGATATCTAGCAAAATAAACTATACTCGGGTCGCTGGCTTGAATATTTGCCTGCCAGCGCGGGTTTAACGCCATACTAGGGGTAGCCAAATGACCTTGGATAAAGCAGTTAAAGTAGTGACCGTTTGCCAGATACAAGAAGCCCTGGAAGAGCGTCAGACATCCGACAGAAGGAAAGCACAAAAGGGGATTCCGGAAAACGTCAATCAGGAAAGACGTAAGGGAGACCGGCGCAACAAAGGGCCTTCCGACATCCAGTAGCAAACGGGATTGCGAGAAAAGCCAGGTTAAACCACCTAGCTTTTTTGTCTCTGGAACAGCAGATTGATGTTAGATATCAATTGATTAGCGAAAAATCTTCACTTGAAAAATGAAAAATGAAAAATGAAAAAGGCGACTATACTGATCAAGAATTAGCCACTGACCGCAAGGCCGTGATTCATGGACAAAACTCTCAGTATCCGTCGCCAGACACCCCCTAGCTTTAATGAGCCTATGTTGGCCATTCAGGCGCTTCAGGCCTGTCGTATTCTGGTGATTAACGGCAAGGGTGGCGCGGGCAAAACAACCCTGAGTACTAATCTGGCGAGCTGGCTGGCCCATCAAGGTGAAACTACCGTTCTAATTGATGCTGATCCCCAGGGCTCCTCCAGTTACTGGGCCAAACAGCGCCCCCAAAACCTACCCAACATCCATTGCATCAAAATTGATAAAGAGGCGCGCACTACCCGCAGTTTCCAGTGGCGAGCACCCAAAAGTACGCGTTGGTTAATCACTGACGCGCCGCCGGGCATGTCCGGCCCTTCGCTCGATGACCTGGTGCAGGACCATGATCTGATTCTGGTGCCGGTGTTGCCCTCGGATATGGATATCAGGGCAAGCGCGCGCTTTATCGGCGAACTGCTATTAACACCCGCAATGCGCCGCATGCGAAAGCCCATCGCGGTAGTGGCAAATCGCGTTAAACAACAAACCAAAGCCTGGGAAAATCTGCAAAAATTTCTCCTGAGTTTAAATATCCCCTTTCCGACCACTTTGCGCGACAGCCAGAATTACGTGCGCATCTACGGCCAGGGCTGTGGGGTAGCGGATTTTAATCAACAAGCCTATGCGCGGGATCGCCAGGATTGGCAGCTTCTGTTGCGTTGGTTGGCAGCACAGGTTGCCGAGAAGCCTTGGTGGAAACCGGATGATCCGGCTTCTGAGACCAATGACATGGCGTGTTAAACGATTTGGGCGGGAGCAAGGACATCGCGAAGGTGGGTAGGCTGAAAAGATGCGTAGGCTGATCAGAAAGTTAACCCAATTTGAGTTTGGCGATACGCCGGAAAAAATCGAAGCCAGTCGGCAGCTATTCCTCACCTATTTCTTCGCCATTGTTGGCTCGGTATTCCTGATACCCCTCGGATTAGTCTCGGTTTGGAGCCAACGCTACCTTCTCGGATTTCTATTACTCACCGCAGCGGCAGTCTTTCTTTGGCTGCTGCGGTTTACCCGCAATCCCGCCAATATGGGTAGGCTTCGCGCCACCGTCTGCGGGCTGATCAGCCTGCTTAGCCTCTATTTGATACTTTGGGGCGGGGTAGAGGGCACGGGCGTCTACTACACCTTTGCGCTGTGCATGTTGATTGTCTCCTTCGCTGGGCCCAGAGCCGGGCCATGGGTCGCGTTGGTATTTTTAGTCGTCTTAAGCCTTGCACTCTACAGCAAGTATTCGGGCTTCTACCCCTATCTACACAGCCAAAAGCTGCGCATCATTCTGGGCATAGGTTTAACTTTTATGATGATGACCATTCTGGAATGGATGCGCATGGCCTCATATGGCGCACTGAGCGCGCAATCCGAAAGCCTCAAGCAAACGTCGGTCACTGATGCCTTGACTGGCTTGCTAAATCGAAACGGATTAAAGGAGGGTTTGGCGCGGTGGCAGCATGAGCAATTTCCGGCGGTACTTGCATTAATCGACATTGATCACTTCAAAGCCATTAATGATCGCCATGGCCACCATGTGGGAGATCAGGCGCTTGTTTTAGTCAGCCAGATTTTCCGACGTCACACCAAAGGCCGAGATCTGATTGCGCGATGGGGTGGTGAAGAGTTCGCATTGGTGCTCGCCGCGAGCACCAAAGACAACATGCTAAAAGTGTTGAATGATATTCGCGAGACGCTGAAAGCAACGCAGATTCAACAAGGCAATACGAGTTTTACGCTGGGGTTTAGCGCAGGAGTGAGCGAACTAACATCCCTGGAAGATTGGAAGTTCGCCATGAACCTTGCCGATAAGCATTTGTATATGGCCAAGGCGGGGGGACGGGACAGGTTTATTGCCGAGGAGTGACGTCCGCCAGGACCAAAAGCATCACGCGAGGGTTTTAGCCAAATACTGTCGCCTATCGATATTCATCTTCTTCAAGCGCGAGGCCAAGGTGGTTGCTTTGACACCTAACAACTGGGCGGCGCCATCTTCACCGTAAATTTTCCCACCGCAGCGACGCAGGGCATCCAGCGTAGCGCGATAACGCAGTTGATCCCAGTCTTCTTCGGTCAGTGTATCGATCACAGGTGTCGGCAGAGTTTCCTTGGGCACTTCTGGCCGCAATGCGAGATCATCCAGCACCAGCTTATCGCCACGGCTCAAAATGACCTGGCGCTCGATCATGTTTTCCAGTTCGCGAATATTACCCGGCCAGTGATACTCCTGTAGCCGCTGTATCTGACCGATAGAAACCTTGAGTTCGGGTTTGTGAAAACGCTGGCAGGTTCGCTTTAAAAAATGTGCGGTAAGCAGCGGAATATCTTCCAAACGCTCGCGCAAGGGAAGGGAGCGAATAGGGAATACGTTCAAACGAAAATATAAATCCTCGCGAAATTTCCCCTCTTTAACCTGCTGGTGCAAGTCGCGGTTGGTTGCCGCTATAACGCGCACGTCTACAGTGCGGGTGGTGGACTCACCCACGCGCTCAAATTCACCATCTTGCAAGACACGCAGCAACTTTCCTTGCAAACCCAAGGGTAGCTCACCCACTTCGTCGAGAAAAAGTGTACCGCCATCGGCCACTTCGAAGCGCCCAAGTCTATCGCTACTGGCGCCGGAAAAAGCGCCGCGCACATGCCCAAAAAATTCGCTCTCAAACAAATCCGATGGAATCGCCGCGCAGTTCACGCGCACCAATGGTCGACCGCTACGCTCGCTGGTGCTGTGAATCGCGCGGGCGATCAATTCCTTTCCGGTACCCGACTCGCCGGTAACCAACACGGTGGCAACGGTGGGTGCTACCAGCTGAATTTGTTGCCCCAGTTGCTGCACTGCGGGGCTACGCCCGACAATATGGTGGGAGTTAAAACCTTCGTTAATTTCTTCTTGCAGGTAAGCGTTTTCAAGCTCGAGCTTGTGCTTGAGTTGTTCTACTTCTTCCAATGCTTTGCGCAGTTGGGATTCTGCTAATTTTCGATCCGACACATCGCGAAAAATCACCACGGCACCCACCAAATGACCATTGTCGAGAATGGGCGTGCTGGTGTATTCCACCGGCACGGGATGGCCGTCGCGGCACCAAAAAACTTCGTTATCAACGCGGCGCACAGCACCGTCTTGAAAGGCCGCAAAAATTGGGCAGTCGTGCACGCAGTAATCCGAACCATCGGTATGGCTGTGGTGAATGGCGGTGTGGATGTTGCGACCTATCAGCTCCTCGGCTTTCCAGCCCAGGATGCGCTCTGCCGCCGGGTTCACAAAAGTTGCGCGACCCTCGGCATCCACACCGTAAATGCCCTCACCGGCAGCGCTGAGAATCAATTGGTTTTCGCGCTCTATGCCCTGAAACACCTGATGTATACGTTGCCATTGCAGCAGCCCAAATTTGTGATGGCGCTGGTTGCTGGTGTGTATGCGCCAGTGCTCAAAAAAATCCTTATCGCGCAAGCAAAAGCACAAGCGTTGTGCGCCCTCAAAATCCACCAGTGACGCATTCACCTCCAATTCCATTTCGCGGTTGTCGCCCGTGGTGAGGCGAATATCGTTAACCAATTGATTGCCTTGATGGAGCACTGCCTGAGTAAACACATGCAGGCTGGCGAGAGAGTTTTTAAATACCCGGCTCACAGGCTGCTTCAGCAGATCCTGGGGACTAAGCACCAAGAGTTGGCAGGCGAGGGTGTTGGCATAAACGAAAGCATCCTGCCAGGGATCAATGATAACCAGCGCCTCCGGCGCTTGATCGAGCAGCGTTTGATTGGCCTTGCTATTCATTGTTAAGCCTCGGCGAGTATTAGTCGTGAAATAACAACGAAAAATCGTGCCAACCCCAACGAAAAATCGTGACCAACGAAATTTCGTTGTCTGAATATTCGATTAAAAAATTAAAAGCCCTAGAAAAATCAGGCAATTAGAAAAAATGCCAATACTGGCACGGGGATCGCAATGCAGATAACAGCGAAAAAAGATTCAGGACAGGGCGCAAGCGCTGCGGATAAGAGTGAGCGAACGCTGGAGTAGAACAATTTGAGTCCAAACCAACGCGGGTTCATGCATTAGATTGGTGCATGCCCGCTTAAAAAGGGGGCGTTATGAGCAACAAAAGTCTGGGTAATCCTTACGATAGCCAAGTGTCTTTGATTCATTCCAAAAGCTGTGATTGTGCGGGCTGCCTCAAGGCCAGGGATCACAGGACTTATTCCCAGGCGTTGGAGCGGGCGGCCGACCAACTCGCTGGTCAATCACCTGCGCACCCGCTTGGCAAGACGCCGGAGAAATTGCAAACCGCTGAAGAGACTATGGACAGGGTAATTGAAAACACCATAGTCCGCGCGTTGTTCAACCAGAGTGATGCGAGTCGGCGCCGCTTTTTGCGCGGTATTGGCGGTGGCACTTTCGCGGCGGCCCTGGCATCAGTATTGCCCATGGGCGCTATCAAGGCAGCGGCGCAAGAAGCAAGAGGCCAGCTGGAAAAGAAAAAGCTCAACGTCGGCTTTGTGCCCATCACCTGCGCCACGCCCATCATCATGGCGCACCCCATGGGCTTTTACGCCAAAAATGGTTTGGAAGTGGAGGTCATTAAAACCGCTGGTTGGGCAGTAGCGAGAGATAAATCCCTCGCCGGTGAATACGACGCCTCCCATATGCTCACGCCCATGCCTTTAGCGATGAGTATGGGCGTGGGTTCCACGGCCAAGCCGTTCATTATGCCTGCGGTCGAAAACATCAATGGCCAAGCCATCGTTTTGCGCATGGATCACGTCGACAAGCGCGATCCAAAACAGTGGAAAGGATTTAAATTCGGCGTGCCTTTCGAATTCTCCATGCACAACTTTCTGCTGCGCTATTACGTTGCAGAGCACGGCCTGGACCCGGATGTGGATATTCAAATCCGTGTGGTTCCGCCGCCCGAAATGGTCGCTAATTTGCGCGCGGGGAATCTGGATGGCTACCTGTCTCCGGATCCTTTTAATCAGCGCGCGGTGTGGGAAAAAGTCGGTTTTATTCACACGCTTACCAAAGATATCTGGGAAGGCCATCCCTGTTGTGCATTTGCCTGTAGTCAGGAATTTGCGCTGACCCATCCCAATACTTATGGCGCATTGCTGAAATCGATTGTTGAGGCGACCCACTACTCCTCGACGTTTGAAAACCGCAAGGAAATAGCCGCGGCAATTGCGCCGGCAAATTATCTCAACCAACCGGTGCCGGTGATTGAACAGGTGTTGCTGGGCCGCTATGCCGATGGCTTGGGCGAAGTAAAAAATGTACCAGATCGTATCGACTTTGATCCCTTCCCCTGGCATTCCATGGCGGTGTGGATTCTCACCCAGATGAAGCGCTGGGGTTATGTGAAGGGTGATCTGGATTATCAGGCTATTGCACAACAGGTTTACAAAGCTACCGATTGCGAAAAAGTGATGAAAGAGTTGGGGTATATGGTTCCGACATCGACCAATAAAAACTACTTCATTATGGGCAAAGAATTCGACTACACCAAACCCGAAGCCTATGTCGAAAGCTTTGCCATTCGGAAAAGCTGATATGAACACGCTCAATTTACGCGCATTGATTCTCTCGCTCACTTTCTTGTTTGTTGTACTTGGTATTTGGGAGTTTAGTAGTCTGGCACCGGAGAAAACGGAAGCGCAATCGGAGTATGAATTGTTAATGGGCGGCGCTGACCAAGAGGCGAGGGTGCCACCGCCCTCGGCGATTGCGGTGCGTGCCTGGGAGCAATTGAGCAATCCCTTTTATGACGCCGGGCCCAACGACAAGGGCATAGGTATCCAACTGGGTTATTCCATCTACCGAGTGTTGAGTGGATTCTTTCTGGCGGTGCTGATTGCGATTCCCATCGGATTTTTGATCGGCATGTCGCCGTTGATGTACAAGGCGCTCAATCCTTACATTCAAATTTTGCGACCTATTTCGCCGCTGGCCTGGATGCCGCTCGCGCTCTTTATCATCAAGGATTCGGAAACCTCTGCCATCTTTGTGATTTTTATTTGCTCCATTTGGCCGATGTTGCTGAACACCGCCTTTGGTGTAGCCAATGTGCGCGAGGATTGGGTCAACGTGGCGCGCACTCACGAGCTATCGCCCCTGCGCACGGCTTTTACCGTGATACTGCCTGCGGCAGCGCCCACCATTCTTACCGGCATGCGCATTTCTATCGGTATTGCCTGGCTGGTGATAGTGGCTGCCGAAATGCTAGTGGGCGGCACCGGCGTTGGCTACTACGTGTGGAACGAATGGAACAACCTGGATTTAACCAGCGTTATTTTCTCGATCCTGATGATTGGCCTGGTGGGCATGATTCTGGATTTGATTCTCACCGGCGCCACCAAACTGGTGCAGTACGACGAGTGATTTATGAGCAAGCATTTTCTGGAAGTGCAAAATCTCGCCAAACGTTTTCCCGGTAAAACACCGAGCGAAATGCTAACGGTTTTTGAAAACGCCAACTTCACTCTCGAGAAGGGTGAGTTCGTGTGCATTATTGGCCACTCGGGTTGCGGCAAGTCCACCATCATGAACACCCTCTCGGGCCTGGGCCAACCCAGCGAAGGTGTGGTGATTATGGATGGCAAGGAGATCAGCGGCCCGAGCCTGGATCGCGGCGTGGTGTTTCAAAACTATTCGCTGTTGCCCTGGTTGAGCGCGCTCGACAACGTCATCTTTGGTGTGCGTGCGCGCTGGCCCAACTGGAGCAAGGAAAAAATCAAGGCTCACAGCCTTGAGTATCTGGCGATGGTAGGCTTAAAAGGTGTTGAACAGCGCAAGCCATCACAGTTGTCCGGCGGCATGCGCCAGCGGGTGTCAATTGCGCGCGCCTTTGCCACTCAACCCAAACTGCTACTGCTCGACGAACCCTTTGGCGCCCTGGATGCACTCACTCGCGGTGTGATTCAGGACGAGCTGGTGAGCATTTGTGCGCAAACCCATCAAACAGTTTTTATGATCACCCACGACATCGATGAAGCCATGCTGCTCGCCGACCGCATACTGTTGATGAGCAACGGCCCGGGCGCTGTTATTGCTGAATCTGTATTGGTGGACATTCCCCGTCCGCGTCAGCGCGCCGACATTATTCACCATCCGGCCTATTACAAAATCCGCAATTACCTGGTGGATTTTTTGGTGAAGCGCTCAACCGGCATCAAGGCCGAAAAAAGGATTGCTCACTTTCCCAAAAGTGTGAATCCCGCGCAGCTGAATGCAGAGGACAAAGCCCAAGACCTGGAGTCTGACCCAGGGCCGCAGTTGGCGAAGGTTCACGCTATAAATCACTGACATTCTCGATCCACACTTGACCTAAATAACCAACTGACTTGAATAAATGGAGATACCCATGAAAAAACACGACGTCACCGAAGCCATAGTGCTCGCCAAACAAAAAATGAATTTCACCTGGGAAGGCATTGCCGAGGGCATCGGCATGTCACCGGTATGGACCACCTCGGTGTGCCTGGGCATGAACAGTGCACCGGCAGATAAAGCTGAGGCATTGTGCAAACTGCTCGACCTGCCCGAAGCCGCCAAGTTGGCGCTGATGGAATGCCCCACCAAAACCTGGGGCGACACAGTGCCGCAAGATCCGCTGATCTATCGTCTTTATGAAATGATCGGCGTTTACGGGCCCACCATCAAAGAAATCATTCACGAAAAATTTGGCGACGGCATTATGAGCGCGATTGATTTCTCGATGGAGATTGGCAAGGAAGAAAATCCCAAAGGCGACCGCGTCATCATCAACCTCAACGGCAAATTCCTGCCCTATAAAGCTTGGTAAGGTTGCAAAAAGCCATGAGCAATTCGCCACTCGATGCCGTTACGCCCAAGCTGCCCTTTCCGCCGTTTACTGAGGAAAGCGCGCGTCAAAAAGTGCAGGCGGCGGAAGATGCCTGGAACACCCGCGACCCCCACAGGGTCGCACTCGCCTACACACCCAACAGCGAGTGGCGCAATCGCGATCAGTTTTTTACTGGCCGCGAAAAAATCGTGGAATTTCTCACCGCCAAATGGCAAAAAGAATTGAACTACCGCTTGAGAAAGGAGCTATGGGCCTTTACCGACAACCGCATTGCGGTGCGCTTTGAATACGAATGGCACGACCACCGGGGCCAGTGGTACAGATCCTATGGCAATGAAATGTGGGAGTTCGCCGACAACGGCCTGATGCAGCGCCGCTTTGCCAGCATCAATGATGTGCCAATTAATGCTGAAGAGCGTCGCTTGGTCATTTGATCTTTCATTTGTCTGCCATCTGGTTCTGCCGACATCAAGTGTTGAGCCAAATCAAAAGCCAGCGCCCAGCCTGTGTTAGCGTTTAGCCTACCGACAACTCCCCCAGGGGTGAATGACGATGAGCAAACGCATAGTGTTAATTCAAGGTCACCCGGATTCCGCGCCGCAGCATTTATGTGATGCGCTGGCCCAGGCTTATGCGCAAGGGGCCATCAACGCGGGCCATCAAGTGCGACAAATCACGGTTGCGGAGTTGGACTTTCCGCTATTGCGCAGCCAGGAGGACTGGGAAAAAGGCACAGTGCCCGCTACGCTGCAACAGGCGCAGGAAGACATTAAATGGTCTGAGCATCTGGTGCTGTTTTTTTCCGCTCTGGCTGGGCGATATGCCCGCATTGGTAAAAGGCTTTTTGGAGCAGGTAGCGCGGCCCGGCTTTGCGTTTTCTTATGACCACAAAAATCCCTTTGGCAAAAAAGGCTTGAGCGGCCGATCAGCGCGGGTGGTGGTGACTATGGGAATGCCTGCCTTGGTGTACCGCTGGTTCTATCGCGCCCACAGCGTCAAATCCTTGGAGCGCAACATACTTGGCTTTGTGGGCTTCAGTCCGGTCAGCGAAACTTTGGTGGGCATGGCGGGCAATATGAAACCTGAAGCGGCGAGAAAATGGCTCACCAAGTTAAACCGGCTGGGTGCTAAAGCAGAATAAAAAAGGCGTATTAGAGAGATGCGTCTTGGCTTTTGCCCATCACCCAATAATCACTCAACTCCGGCCCACCACCGCGATTTTCACTGCCCGCCACAATATGCAATTCGCCATTAAACAGTGTGGCCTGAGTGCCGTGGCGACCCACAGGTAACGGCGCCAGGGTTAGCCATTGCTGGCTGGCCGGATCATAGGCTTCCACTTCGCGGTGCGACTCCACCTGGCTCACGCTCTCGCCGCCGATAACCAGCAGCTTGCCATCGAACGCAACTGTTGCTGTGCCTGCGCGTTGCGTGGGCAGAGGCGCTGCCAATGTGCTCCAACGCTTGTTGGCGATGTCGTACACATCGACCGGCCCAACCGTCAGCGACATCACCTCGCCGGTGTCGTGGGATGATGTGCGTCCGCCGGCGGCGTAAATGTGTCCGTCAATAATGGCCGCGTGAAAGTGATCGCGTGCGTGAGGTGCATCGGGCAGCTCAGTCCAGGTGCCAGATACGGGATCAAACACATCGAGCCAGGGCACAAAGCCACTCATATGGCCGCGCGTGTTGCCACCCACCAGATAAATCAGCCCTTCATGCAGTACCACACCACTGCCGCCGCGTTGGCGATGGGCGGGAATTTCCGGCCCGTTTGACCAGACATCCAGCGCTGGGTCGTAAATCAGAATATTTTCCAGCGGGGGTTCTTCCGGAAAGCCGCCGGTCATGGCGCCGAGAACGTAGAGCTTTCCTTGGTAGTCGATGGCTTGCATATGGTGGATTTCGAACGGCGGCTTGGCACCTTGAGTCCAGTTGCCCGCGGCTGGATC
This sequence comes from uncultured Cellvibrio sp., assembly GCA_965652595.1. Classification (GTDB taxonomy): domain Bacteria; phylum Pseudomonadota; class Gammaproteobacteria; order Pseudomonadales; family Cellvibrionaceae; genus Cellvibrio. The sequence continues at coordinate 32,164 of CBFGWO010000005.1, forward strand.
AAAAATATCCAGCGGCCTTTGGCCGCGCCCGCCGATTAAATACAAACGCTCACCCACTGCCACAAAGCCGTTTTCGTGGCGCGCACTTGGTGCTTGGTGTGCAGTCATTGATTGCCATTGCAATTGGGTAATCGCGGTGGAATTTGCTGCGGGCGGGTTGTTGGTGGCACAAGCGGCGAGTAAGGACAAGATCGCGCCTACACCAGCGAAAACCAGCGCTTTTGATAAACCAATAGATTGCATGGCGAGCTACTCCTGTTTTACGTGTAGGATTTTTCTGTCAGCTTTGCACAGCGGTTTGCTTAGCCACAACAGACTTTAAATTTTTTAGCACTTCCGCAGGGGCAAGGATCATTTCTGCCGGGTTTAAGTTGTCCCTCGCGAGTTTTGCCTGCCACATAAAACCAGTGCCCCGCCTCGCGCACAAAATCTGATTCCTCTTCTAAAAAGCCCCAGTCTTTTCCGGCTTGATAAAGTGCGCGAAAGTGTACCTCGCCTTTGTCGCCTTGCTCATTCGCGCGTAAAACCTGCAGCGCTTTCCAATTGGGTGAATGGTCTACATCCAATTGCGCGGGGCGTGTAGACCCATGCCAGCTTTGCAATAAATAATCAGCCAATTGCAACACAAACGCAGAGTAGCGCGAGCGCATGAGCGCTTCGGGGTTGGCGGCAGCCGCTCCTTTATGCAGCGGCTGGCAGCAGGCGGCGTAGGCAAGACCTGAGCTGCAAGGACAGAGTGAATCGGTCATTTTGTGAGTGCACTAGCCTCTGCATCCTTGTAGTAAACCGCGTCGCGAAATGGCTTGTGCAACTCCACCGGGCCGAAGGGAATGTACTGGGTAAAAAGCACCGCCGTGATCTGGTTTTTCGGATCTACCCAAAACAGCGTGTTCGCAAAGCCATCCCAAAAAAATTCACCCACTGCACCTGAGGCTTCTTCCACATTGGCGGGCGGTGAGTTGCGCACGGCGAAGTTAATACCAAAGCCCACACGGCCTTTATCGGGCAGCCAGGAAAAATCCGTGACTGTGGCTGGTAATGCATCGGTAGTCATAAGTGCAACGGTTTCGGGTTTAAGAATACGCACGCCATCCAGTTCGCCGCCGTTGGCGAGCATGCGCGCAAAGCGCATGTAATCATCCAGGCTGGAAACCAGGCCGGTGCCACCGCGTCTTAACGGCCACACCTGATAGTAATCGCCAAACGCCACCTCATCGCTGGCGCGGACCATGCCTGCATCTGACCATTGATAAAGTGCGGCAAACCGGTCGCGCAGGTTGTCGCTGACGTAGTGACTGGTTTCGTACATTTTGAGCGGCAAGAAAATTCGCTCGAGTAAAAAATTTTCAAATTTTTGGCCCGAGAGTGCCTCTACCAAACGCGCTTGTACATCGGTGCCTGGGCCATAAATCCATTGCTTGCCGGGTTGATGCAGCAGCGGCACCTGGGAGAGTTTTTGGCTCATGAGTGTGAGCGTATTTTCGCGCTCAAAAGGCGCAAGCTGAGTGTGGAGTTTGCCGGGTACGGAATCGTCGGCCATGGGGATAAAACCGGCCGTGTGGCGCAGCACATCGTAAATGCTGATAGGTCGCGCAGGCTCGATAAAACTGGGGCCATCTTCCTGGGTGACAAACACCTGCATATCGGCATATTCGGGCAGGTATTTGGCGAGGGGATCATCCAACTGAAAGCGGCCCTCTTCGTAAAGCATCATCAGCGCCACCCCGGTAATGGGTTTGGTCATGGAGTAGAGGCGCGCAAGCGTATTACGCTCCATGGCTTGTTGCGCTTCGCGATCGGCAAAACCAAAAGCGCCAAAGTAGGCCTCCTCACCCTGTTCGTAAATCAGCGCCGAGACACCGACTAGCCCCTGCTCATGCACCAGGGAACTCAGCACCTGATCGATATGGGCTTTATCCACCAGCTTGGGTTGGGCAGCGGCAGCTGTGGGTGACGAGTCCGGTTGGCAGGCGGCGAGCAGGAGCGCCAGGCCGAGGGCGAGCAGGGCTTTCATAATGATTCTCCGTGGAGCAGGGTAAACGGGATGTCACGGACAGGTCCGAGGCGCGATAATCGCGCACTTTGGCAGGGGTTAACAGGACACCAGTGAAAAGAAAGGTTTTGGTGCATGCATAACCCGGCTTTTTTGGCAGGTCGCATTAAAGAGTTCGCCAGGGTCTGGATTCTTCGACTTTTGCCCCTTGGCTTGTATATTCGCCCGGCACTCTTCAGGCTGCCACCCATCCTCCATTCAACAAATCCGAGCAAACACCAAGATGCCTGAGCACAACGGAATGACAACACTGGCGCCGCGACCCCTGTGGATTCGCGCTACAGCCCATCATCTACCCTCCCTGCAGCTAAGCAGCGCGGCCCTGGATCAGCAGCTTGGGTTGGCCGCTGGTCGGGTTGAGGCCGCCAGCGGTGTGCGCCAGCGCTATGTTGCCGCGCCTCAGGAATCCGCTGCGCAACTGGCCGCTGAAGCGGGGCGACTGGCGCTGGCCAAGGCCGGTGTCAGCCTGGATGAGGTGGACTGCCTGGTAGCCGTGAGTGCCACCATGGATCAGGCCATGCCATCCAATGCTGCCCTGGTTCACGCTGAGCTTGGCCTGTCGGCTCGCGGTGTGCCCGCCTTTGATATCAATGCCAGTTGCCTGGGCTTTTTGGCCGCGCTGGATAACCTCAGCTGGCCCCTGGCGGCGGGCCGCTATCGCTGTTTGCTGCTGGTGGCGGCTGATCTGGCCTCCTGCGGGCTGGACTGGTCTCAGCTGGAATCCAGCGCCATTTTTGGTGACGGTGCAGCGGCGGCGGTGCTAAGCCCGTCACCTGCCGAAATGAATCCGGCGCAGCAACCGCGTTTGCTGGCTTCGCGCCTGCGTACCTACTCTGAAGGTGTCCACTGGTGTGAAATACCTGCCGGTGGCTCGCGCTTTCACCCCCGGCGTATCGACCAAGCCTTCACGCCCCTTACGCACTTTCGGATGGATGGCAAAAAGGTGTTTCGCCTGGCGTCACGCTACCTGCCGGATTTTGTTAGCGAGTTGCTGGCCGAGGCGGGTTTGGTACTGGAGGACATAGATTGGATAGTGCCCCACCAAGCCAGTCACCTGGCCCTTGCCCACCTGAGCCAGCGCCTGGGATTTGCCCCCGAACGGGTGATCAATATCTTTGCTGACTATGGCAACCAGGTGGCGGCGTCCCTGCCGACGGCACTGGATCTGGCGATTGCCGATGGCCGCATCCAACGGGGCCAGACGCTATTGCTGCTGGGCACAGGGGCGGGCTTGTCCCTGGGCGGAGCGGTGGTGATCTACTGATGAAGGTGATAGTGACTGGTGGTACCGGCTTTGTGGGGCGGCATCTGGTGTGGCACCTGGCACAACAGGGCCACGAGGTGGTGTTTACTGGCCGGCGGCCAGAGGCAGCGGCCGATGTTTTGGCGCACTTGCCCGCCCGGGCGCAGGTGCGCTGGTTGGCGCTGGATCACGGCCAGGCGGGCGCAGCCGAGACGCTGTTACGCAACGCCGAGGGCGCGGATGCCTTGGTACATTGCGCGGCACTGTCCTCCCCTTGGGGCAGGCAGGAGGACTTTTATCGCGCCAATGTGGCCAGCACCGCCGAGGTGTTGGCGGCCTGTGAGCAGTGGCAGATTCGGCGGCTGGTGCACATCTCGACACCCAGCATCTATTTTGATTTTCACGACCACGAGCAAGTGCGTGAGGACCACCCCCTACCCAAACCCGTAAACAACTACGCCCGCACCAAGCGGCAGGCGGAGCAGCTGGTGATCGACAGCGCCGTTTCCGAGCGGGTAATACTGCGCCCGCGCGCCATTTTTGGCCCTTGGGATAACACCCTGATGCCGCGTCTGCTGCGGGTGATGGCGCGAGGGCCGCTGCCGCTGATGCGCGGTGGCGAGGCGCGTTTGGATCTCACCTACATCGACAACCTGATTCACGCCATCGACCTGGCCCTGACCCAGGCGCTGCCTCAGCCATTGGGCATCTATAACCTCAGTAACGCCGAGCCTTTGAGCCTGCGGGATTTGCTGGCACGGGTTGCCGAGGCGTTTCAGCTACCGCTGCGTACCCGCGTCTTGCCCTGGCCTTTGGTGAATCATCTGGCGCGCCTGCTGGAACTGGCGGCGCGCATCAATGGGCGCGAACCCTTGCTAACCTGCTACAGCGCGGGCGTCCTGGCTTTTAGCCAAACCCTGGATATCAGCGCCATACGCCGGGATCTGGGCTACCGCACCCAGGTGAGTTTGGACGAGGGAATTCACCGCCATGCCGCCTGGTTTCTGGCTCAGGGAGGCCAAGGCCTATGAATTCGATTCGCGTTGACTACTTACGCGTTGGCCAGTGTCGCCACCTGGAATGTATGGCCGCCCGAGGTGGTCGCTGGGGGTTGATCGACTTTCCCTCTTACTGCGCGCTGATTCGCCACCCACAGGCGGGCTGGATACTGTTTGATACCGGCTATGCCGAGCACTTTTTTAGCGCGACACGCCAGTTGCCCGAGCGCCTCTATGCTTTAGCACTGCCAATAGATCTGCCCCCGGAGGAGCAGCTGCTGGTACAGCTGGCCAAGCGTGGATTGACGCCAGCGGACATTAGCCTGGTGGTGGTATCCCACTACCACGGTGACCATGTGGCCGGGTTGCGAGACTTTCCAGGCGGGCGGTTTATCGCCAGCCGCAAGGACACGGACGCTTTGCGCCGCCTGGGGCCCTGGCGCGCAAGCCTCCAGGGCCAGCTACACAAGCTGTTGCCAGAGGACTATTGGCAGCGGTTGAGTTACGCCGAAGACCTTGCCAGTGTTGAACTGCCGGGATGGATGTCACCCTTTACCCAGGCCTGGGATCTGCTTGGGGATGGCAGCCTGCTGGTTATGCCGCTGCCGGGTCACTCGGGGGGCCAATTAGGGCTACTGGTGCCCGAGGCTGAGGGTGGGCCAGTTCTGCTGGCGGCTGATGCCTGCTGGTCGCTGCCCGCCTGCCGCGAGGGGCGCTTGCCCTCGCCCTTGGTGCGCCTGTTCACTGCCGATCCGACCGCCTATCGCAAAACCTTTGCCCAACTGGGTGAACTGGCCAGACGCGAGCCGGTGCTGCGTATCCTGCCTTCCCACTGCACTGCCAGCGCAAACAGGTTTCAGCAGGGCTTGGGCAGGTTACAGCACGGCTTGGAAGGGAGCACAGACGAATGACGCTGGCAGACAAGCTCGCGCTCCTGGGCCACTTTATCCACACGCGTTGGGTGTTAAGGCTTTACTCCCGATCCGCTTTGGCGAAGCGTCAGCACCGTATGCTGAGCGGGTTTGTGCGCCGCTGGCTGCCGCGCTCACCCCGCTATGCGCCCTTGCTAAACCAAATTGACCGGCAGTCAACCGATGCCCAAAGCCTGCTTCAGGGGCTGCCAATGATGGACAAAGAGGCGCTGTTGGCGGATTTTGCCGGGCACAACACCCGTGCCATTGGGCTGGCCGAGGCCCAAGCCCTGGCACAGCAGGCTGAGGTTTCGCGCGACTTCAATCCCCGTTTGGGGGATTTGACGGTGGGCTTGTCAAGTGGCACCTCGGGCCGGCGGGGAGTTTTCTTGGTGTCTGAGCGCGAGCGGGCGCGTTGGGCGGGGATACTCCTGGCCAAAACCCTGCCGCGTTCGCTGCTGGTGCAATTGCTGTGCTTTTGGCGGCCGCGGGTGCGCATCGCCTTTTTCCTGCGCGCCAACAGCAACCTCTACCAAACGCTTAACAGCCGCCGTATGGATTTTGGCTTTTACGATCTCTTGCAGCCGTTACCCGAGCAGATAGCCCGACTCAACCAAAACCCACCCCAGGTGCTGGTGGCACCGGCCAGCCTGCTGGCAGATCTAGCGCGGGCCGCAATGGCGGGGCAGCTGCGCATTGCGCCTGTCCACCTGATCAGCGTGGCCGAGGTGTTGGAAGAGGGAGACGCCGCAATGATTGGCCGCGCCTTTGCACCCGGCGCCGACAAGGGCTTGGCCGTTCACCAGATCTACCAAGCCACCGAAGGTTTTCTGGGGTATACCTGTCCGCTGGGCGGGATTCACCTTAACGAAACCCATGTGCATATCGAAAGGGATTGGGTTGACCAAGCCCAGGGTCGTTTTCAGCCGATCGTCAGCGATTTTTCCCGCACCACCCAGCTGATACTGCGCTATCGCCTCAACGATATTCTGCGTCTGGCCCCCGTGCCTTGTGCGTGTGGGCGTGCAGAAACCACCCTGGCTGCAATTGAGGGCCGTGCCGACGAGGTGCTCTGGCTGCGCGATGCGCATCAGTCCTGGCAGCCGGTTTACCCGGATTTGCTCAGGCGCAGCCTGATGTTGATCGAGCCACCGCTGGCGGACTACCGCATTTGCCAGCGCGGCGATTGCTGGACCCTGGAGTTGCTCGCGCAAGATGATCGGGAACCTGTGCGTGCGGCGATTGCCGCTGAGCTGGGTAAGCTGGTCTCCATGCTCAGTTGCCAGGCCCCCCACTTGGACTTTGCCCGCTGGCAGCCCCTGGCCTGCGGCGCCAAGCGCCGCCGCTTGCAATGCCTGTGGCGCGATAAGGAGCAGGCGTCATGACGGCTCGTGTATTGATACTGGGTGCGCGCGCACCTGCTGCTTTGGAGTGGGTCAGGGCATTGAATCAGCTGGGGGTGCAGGCCTACGCTGCGGACTCCCTGGCGTTGCCGCTCACCCGCTTCAGCCGCCACCTGCAAGGCTATTTTCGTTTGCCGGAACCCCGTTATCAGCCAGCGGCCTGGTTAGAGGCACTGGCCCTGCTTGCCGAAAAACACACCATCGACTGGATAGTGCCCACCTGCGAAGAAGCGTTTTACCTGGCGTGGGGCGCGCCTCGTTTCCAGGGTTTGTGCCGCTTGTTTACCAGCGATTTCGACCTGCTGCACCGGCTACATCACAAAGGCGAATTTGCCCGTCTGGTGCAGGGCTTGCCACTGGAGGCACCCCCGACGCAGGTGGTTGACACTGCTGACCAGTTGGACGCCCACCGGGAGTTCGCTCGCCACCGGGTGTTTAAACCGGCTTATTCGCGTTTTGCCACCTCGGCCTTGATAGGCCCCGAGCCGGATGTGCTTTGTCGTTTGGCGCCCAGCCCGGCCCGCCCGTGGGTGGTGCAGGAGCGTATCCTCGGCGAGGAATATTGCAGCTACAGCCTGCTGCGTGAAGGCCAGCTTCTGGCCCATGGCGTCTACCATCCGCGCCACCGCGTGGGACAGGGCTCGGGTATGTATTTTGACCCGATTCAGGCTCCCGCCATTGAGGCCTTTGTGCGCAGTTTCGGGCGCGCTACCGGTTACACTGGGCAGCTGGCTTTTGACTGGATGCGTGATGCCCAACAGACATTTTGGGTGCTGGAATGCAATCCCCGCGCAACCAGTGGCATCCACCTGTTTGATGACCAGCCGGAGGCTCTGCTGGCGGCGCTGGTCTATCAGCCCGCTCCCGATCAACCGTTGTTTTGTCCCACTGACCGAGCGCGGATGGTGGTGCTGGCGATGCTGGTATTTGGTGGCAGAAAGCTGTTGCAGCGACACTTTTGGCAGGATTTTTCCCGCGCAGCGGACGTGATCCAACGCCCCGGTGATATCGGCCCGCTGCTGGCGCAACTGCCTGGCCTGGCTGAAATCTGCGCCCGCGCCTTACGCCGGGGGTGTGGCCTGCTGGCGGCATCCACCGCAGACATCGAATGGGACGGGCAGCCGCTCGGGCCTGAGCCATCCATACCGGGCACCCGGACATCATGACCTGCCTGCGCCCTCCCAACCCCCACAGCGAGACCTTGGTCGATAGCTACCTGCTTGCCTGCACCCCGTGCGCAGGTCAGCACCCCATACGCAATCTGGCCACACAATTGGCGGTGCTGGATCTGGGCGACCTACAGCTGCCTGTAAGTCTCAATGATGGAGGTGAGCGCAGCGCCTCGGGTGAAGCCAATACCTATGTGGTGTCTCCGGTAACTGCCTATGGCGACTATGCCCTGGAAGAGCTGCAGCGCCTGGGCAAACCCTGGCTTTTTTGGCCCGCAGCTTTGTTGCTGCGCAGTCTGCGTCGATTAATGACCGGGGCCCACTTGGATCGCGTAATTCACATCAACAACTGGCTGCTATCGACCAATCTCTATCCCGCTGGCTGGAGGGGCGAAGGTTTGGCGCAGGCGTTGCCGCTGTTAACCGAGCAGTATCCCCGCCACGCCTTGGTGTTGCGCTCGCTTAATCAAACCACTAACCCTGAGCTGATAGCAGAGCTGCGTGATCTGGGTTGTATTGCGGTACCCAGCCGCCAGGTTTATTTGTTCGATGGCCGCCAGCAGGCGAGCTTTAGCGCGCGCCACAACAACCGTCTCGACGCCCGCTTGCTGCGTAAAACCCCCTTGCAACAACTGGATGGCGCGGATTTTTCCGCAGCCGACTTCGCCCGTGCCGAGCAGCTTTACCAACTGCTTTACCTCGATAAGTATTCGCGTCTCAACCCACAATATACCGCTGACTGGCTGCGCGCCGGGCGGGATCAGGGATGGCTGAGGCTCTGCGGCCTGAGTCTCCCTGGGGGTGAGCTCCTGGGTGTTGTCGGCTGGTTTGAACTGGATGGGGTACTCAGTGTCCCCATCGTTGGCTATGACACCCAGACGGATAGTCGCCTGGGCCTCTACCGGCTACTGACCCAGCTGTGTGTACAACGCGCTGCCAAGGAGCGCCGCCTGCTCAACTTCAGCTCCGGCGCGGCTCAGTTCAAGCGTTTGCGAGGTGGCGAACCGGCCATCGAGTATTCGCTGGTTTTGGTGCGCCATCTGCCCTTTGTGCAGGTACTCACCTGGCGGTTGCTTGCCGGGCTCCTGCGCATGCTCGCCGTGCCTTTGATGCGGAAACTCCAGTTATGAACCAAGACAAGCTGCCCTCGCCTGAGCGTTTAGCCGATCCAGATCAGGGCTGGTGGCCTCTGGCCCTCAGCCGCGAACTGGGGCACCGCCCCTTGGGGGTTCTAGTGGCTGGGCAACCCCTGGTCCTTTTCCGCCCTAGGCCCGGCAAAGTGGCAGCCTTGCCTGACGCCTGTCCCCATCGTCAGGCGCCTCTGAGCAAGGGCCGAGTGGTCGAGGCGGCCCTGGAATGCCCCTATCACGGCTGGTCGTTTAACGCCGCTGGCCAATGCACACGGGTGCCAGGCAGCAATCAGCCCTGCACTAGGGGGGCGTTGCTGGAGCCGTGGCTCTGCCAGGAGTGGGGCGGAGCGGTTTGGGTGAGCCGTCGGGGTGATATAGCGATTGCGGGAGTGGACGCAGGGGAGCTTGCGCAAGAAGGCAACAACCTCGATACGACTGACAGTTTCTGGATAAGAGCCGAGGCGGAAGCGAGCATGCTGGATGCGGCAGAAAACTTTTTAGAGGCCTACCACACTCACTTTGTCCACGCCGGGTGGATTCGCCGTGATCGCCAGCGTCAGCCGGTAGAGGCCAGCCTCAGGCGACTGGCGGATGGCATTCAGGTGGAATATTGGGGAGAGACAGGTCAAAACGGCTGGCTATCGCGCCTGTTAGAGCCGACGCGCGGCCGCAGTTTCGGGCGCTTTCGCTGGCCCAATCTGGCACAGATCGAATACCGCGACGCGCAAGACCGTCTGAGCCTCCTGGCTAGCACCTGGCTCTGTCCGACCAGCGAGGGCCGGATACAGGTCTTTACTCGCATCACCACCCGGCGCGGCCTAGCACCTGCCGGGCTAAAGCACTGGCTGCTGCGCCGCCTGTTCCAGCCGATCCTGCGCCAGGATCTGCGCATACTCGCCCAGGTCAGCGACAATCGCCGCAGATTTGGTGAGATGCCCCCACCTTTGGATGCATCCCACGACCTGATGGGCTCCGCCCTGCGACAGATGTTGACGACACACCAACTGGATGGGATAGCGGAGCAGGATGTGGTGTTATGGTTGTAAATCGATTCGGTTGTTAACTACATATTAGCCCGCCAGCGCAGCCTGCTTGACGTCCAGCGGGTTGGTCGCGTTGAGCAGGCTTGGAAGAACTAACCCAACCAAGCAGCGTATTCCCTTTCGAGCTGTTTGGGATTTGCCTTGAAGGTTTCATACCAACCGCTTGCCATGGCATCGGGGAAGACATCTTCCTCGCGGGCCTCTATGGCAGCGAGGATGGTGTCAGCCACCTCTCTTGGGCTGGGCTTTACCGCGTCAAACCCGGCAGACAGGCGTGTGTCGACTGGGCCTGGGTAAACGCCCTGTACCAGGATTCCGGTTTTGGCCAGCGCTGCCCTTAGTCCTTGGGTGTAGGAATGCAGCGCTGCCTTGGAGGCAGAGTAGGGGCCGAGCAGGGGCATATTGGCAATACCGGCGATGGAGCTGATATTGACGATGGCCGCCTGGGGTGAGCGGTGCAAGGTGGGCAGGAGAGCTTGGGTCAAGGTCAGTGGACCCAGATAGTTGGTGGTCATTTCCAGGGCGGCAATTTCGGCGCTGCTGGGTGCGATAAAGCCCGAGCCGTTGGCGATACCCGCATTGTTAAACAGCAGGTCCAGCGATGGAATCTGCTGCCGGGCCTGCTCGATATCCGCCATGGAGGTCACATCCAGTTTGATCGGAATTAGTTCACTGGTCGAGTTGGCCAGCTCAGAGACCCTTGCTTCCAGGGCTTGAAGGTCGCGCCCCGCCAGGTAAACCCGCTTGATGCCTTTACCAATAAGGGCTTCTACGAGTCCCTGGCCTATACCGCGATTGGCGCCGGTGACCAGCGCCACTTGTTCTTGCCACATTTGTATTGTCATTTGCATTTCCTAGTAGACCAGTCGTCTAGTTTTGGGGCCAAAAGAAAGAGCCCTAAGGCTCCGGTGAAACTGAATCTGTGTTATTGGGTCAGCAGCTTGCCGAAGTAAATATCCAGCAAATCTTGCAGTGGCTGGGTGCTCTTTTCCAGCTTGGCGCGGGTCAAGCTGCCTTCCCAGGCAGCAAACAACACGCGCGCCAGGGTTTCTGTATCTGTGTTCGGTGCCAGTTCACCGGCGGATTTGGCCTCTGTCAGGCACTGAGCCAGCCGTTCTTCCAGCTTGCGATAGTGGCGGAAGATTGCCAGACGCAATGTCTCCGATTGCAGCGCCAGCTCCTGGCCAAGGTTGCCCAGCAGGCAATTGCAATGGCCCTGGTGTTCCTCAAAGTAGGCAACGGCGCCATCAAAGTAGGTGCGCAAGCGGCTCAGATGGCTGCCTTGAGGGTTACTGAGCGCGGCCTCCAGGCCATCGCACAGCAGTCGACCATAGTGGTCGATTACCGCCAGCCCCAGATCTTCTTTGCTCTTGAAATAGTGATAGAAGGAGCCTTTGGGTACCCCGGCCTGGCCGAGAATTTCCGCAATACCCGTGTTGTTAAAGCCCTTGACCATAATCAGCTGCACGCTGATATCGATAAGCTTGTCGCGCGTGTTGTCCGCCATAGTAGACCGGTCGTCTAGTGGTTGCAAGTGTTTACATCATACGCTTTTTGGCCTGGGTCAGAACAGGCCAGGAAATTAGCCCAGCGGTAACGCGGTTTTCGTCACTGGAGACTTGAGCACAAACGAGGAGTGAACCCCGCTGACCCCCTCGATACGGGTGAGCTTGTGCAGCAGAAATTGCTGGTAGGCGTCCATGTCTTTCACGATCACCTTGAGCAGGTAATCAGCAGATTGGCCTGTGATCAGGTGACATTCCAGCACTTCCGGGTAACTGCCGACGGTTTGCTCAAAGGCGTCGAAGCGATCCGGGGTGTGCCTGTCCATGCTGATCTGGATAAAGGCCATCAGCGTCAGCCCCAGCTTGCGCGCGTTAAGCAGGGCCACATAGCCGTCGATCAGGCCGGATTCTTCCAGCGCGCGCACCCGTCGCAGGCAGGGGGAGGGGGAAAGGCTGATGGCGTCGGCCAGCTCCTGGTTGGAGATACGGCCATTGGCTTGCAGCTGATCGAGGATTTGGCGGTCGTAGCGATCGAGGTTCATTGCGGATGCTCGCTGGTGCTTTGTTGGCACTATATGCCTAATAAAATAATTATTCAGCAATTAAATTGCTGAATTACTTCATATATAACAATCTTGGCAATCATCTAGCGCAACACCCGGCCTATACTTTCTTCAACCTGATCAAGAAGCCCCTGCCGCCACAAGCGGATTGCGGGCCTGGCATCCGGGCCTACCGGGCCCACGTCGCCAGGGGTGCGAGGCCACAACCGTGCACCGTACCTGCAAAGCTTCGTTCGGGTCTGATCTTTCCTTTATCGCTATGCCGCCGGAGCCTCACCATGCTTGCCAACCCATCCAGCAAATACCAGCGTTTTATTGGTGTGTCCTTGCCCGACCGCCAGTGGCCGAACAAGATCATTGAAAAGCCGCCCATTTGGATGAGCACTGACCTGCGTGACGGCAACCAGGCGCTGATCGACCCCATGTCGGTTGCCACCAAAATGCGCATGTTCAAAGAGCTGGTGGCGATTGGCTTTAAAGAAATTGAAATCGGCTTTCCCTCCGCCAGCGAGATTGATTACAACTTCACCCGCCAGTTGATCGAAGAAAATTTAATTCCCGATGACGTCACCATCGAAGTCTTGGTGCAGGCGCGTCGCGACCTGATCGAAAAAACCGTGCAGAGCTTGCGCGGTGCCAAGCGCGCCATTTTGCACATGTACAATCCGCTGGCCCCGGCGTTTCGCAAAATTGTGTACAACACCGATAAAGAAGGCGTGAAAAATATCGCGCTGCAAGGCACGCGCTGGTGTAAAGAACTGACCGCAACGGCGCCGGAGGTGGACTGGACTTTTCAATATTCGCCGGAAGTCTTTTCCAGTACCGAAGTGGAATTTGTTAAAGAAGTGTGCGATGCCGTCGTGGACATCTGGAATCCATCGCCTGCCAAAAAAGTGATTTTAAATTTGCCCGCGACCGTGGAAATGAACACGCCCAACACCTACGCGGATCAAATCGAGTGGATTCATCGCAATATCAATCGTCGCGATTCGATCATTATCAGTGTGCACCCGCACAATGATCGCGGCACCGCGGTGGCCGCTGCTGAATTAGCGGTAATGGCAGGTGCGGATCGCGTTGAAGGCTGTTTGTTCGGCAACGGCGAGCGCACCGGCAATGTGTGCCTGGTGACCCTGGCAATGAACCTGTATTCGCAAGGTATTCATCCCGGTTTGGATTTTTCGGATATCGACCGCGTGCGTAAGTTGCACGAAGAATGTACCCAATTGCCCGTGCACCCGCGTCATCCCTATGCGGGTGAATTGGTATTTACCGCCTTTTCCGGCTCGCATCAGGACGCCATCAAAAAAGGCTTTGCGGTGCAGAAAAAAGATGCACTCTGGGAAGTGCCCTATTTGCCGATTGATCCGGCGGATTTGAATCGCAGCTATGATGCCGTGGTGCGTGTTAACGCCCAGTCGGGCAAGGGCGGGGTGAGCTTCCTGTTGCAGCAGGAAGCGGGATTGCAGCTGCCGCGCCGCTTGCAAATTGAATTCAGTGGCCAAGTGCAAAAGGTGAGTGACGCTACCGGCAAAGAAGTTAAAGGTGGCGAGATAGTCAAACTGTTTAATGAAATCTATTTTGCGGTTGAAGCGCCGATTACTTATCAATCGAGTAAGTTCACTGAGCAGGATGATACTCACCAGGTAGATATCACCATCCACGCCCAGCACCAAAACAAAACGGTGGAAATCAGCGGCAGTGGCAATGGCCCGCTGGATGCTGCTGCGCACGCGCTCAGTGAATTTTCCGGCTGCGAGCTGAGTATTATTGACTACCACGAGCACGCCGTAGGCCAGGGCTCGGATGTGGCAGCTGTCACCTATGTGGAGGTAAAAGTGAACAATGGCAAGCCGGTGTTCGGCGTAGGCCAGGATCGCAATATCATCACCTCCGCGGTTAAGGCGCTGATCAATGCGGTTAATCGCAGCGGTTTAATCGGTTAATTGTCCCCCTAACGGCCGACCTGCCTGGGTCGGCCGCCCCCTGCAAAAATATTTTTGTCCCTCTGCATCCAAATTCCTCCCAGCCCCATCCAAGCTTGTAACGCCACAGATGACAATCGTCATGAGTTTGTTAATTAGGGTTAAAGAAACGGGTATTTAGCCCATATAACCCGTGAAAACTGGCTAAGCTGTCGCCATTCGAGCATAAGGGCCACCAACAGAGATTCCCATGATCAAATTGCACAATATTCATAAGTATTACCATTCGGGTGAGCAGCCGCTGCACGTGCTCAAGGGTATAGACCTGCATATTCGCGAGGGCGAACTGGTGTCGATTATGGGTTCCTCGGGGTCGGGTAAATCCACGTTGTTGAATATCCTTGGGATTCTCGACAGCCACGACCAGGGCGATTACTTCCTCAATGGCGTGGAAATTAAAAACCTAAAAGAGAAAAAGGCGGCGCAATTGCGCAACCAACTGCTGGGTTTTGTGTTCCAGTCCTTTAACCTGCTGCCGTTTAAAAACGCCATCGAAAACGTTGCCCTGCCGCTTTACTATCAGGGCGTGGGTCGACGCGAGCGCAACAAACGCGCAGAGGAATACCTGGAGATGGTAGGCCTGGGCCATCGCGGCATTCATATGCCCAATGAGCTTTCCGGCGGCCAGAAACAGCGGGTGGCCATCGCGCGCGCACTGGTCACCAAGCCCAAGGTGATTCTCGCCGACGAACCGACAGGTGCCCTGGATAGCCAGACCACCCAAGAAATTATGGCGCTGATGAAAGAGGTTCACTCGCTCGGCAACACGATTGTGATAGTGACTCACGAGCAGGACATCGCCGATCAAACCCAACGGCAGATTATCTTGAAAGATGGCTTGATCGTTAGCGGCAAGCACGCCAGCCATTCCCACCACGATATGGAAGCGGTGTAAGTCCATGGATGCCTTTCAGGAAATTCTCTATACCCTGCGACAAAATAAGCTGCGCACCGGCCTTACGGCGTTTGGCGTCTTCTGGGGTATTTTTATGCTGATGCTGCTGCTCGGTGCCGGGCGCGGTATGCAGAACGGCGTTTACGCGGATTTTGGTTCGGATGTGCTGGATTTTGTGGTGATCTGGTCGGGTGAAACCGCTGTTGCGCATAACGGTCGGGGTATTGGTCGTCGCATTTCCCTGACGCAGGAAGATGTGCAAGCCATTCAACAACAGATTCCGGGTGTGCGTTTTATGTCACCGGAAAGCACGCGTGGTGGCATCAGCATTAACTACCAGGACAAAGTAGGTAACTTCTCGGTTCTGGGTGTTCCCGACGAATACTTTCGTGTCAAAGAATCTATTCCATTTACCTTGGGACGAAAAAATAATCCGCTCGACGAGGCGCAAATTCGCAAGATCGCATTAATTGGCACAACTGTGCGCGATCGAATTTTTGGGCCAGACGTAGATCCTGTGGGTAAGGACATCAAAGTTAATGGCGTGATGATGAAAGTTGTGGGTGTCTTTTACGACAAGGGCAATCGTGGTCGCGATTCAGAGCGAGTTTATATTCCTGCAACGACATTCAAGAATCTGTTTGGTGCAGGCAACTATATCGGTTCTATTTGGTTGCGGCCTCAAACCGGGGTGGAGCCCTTCGAGTTTGAGAAGCAAATTGTCGAGCTGCTCAAGCGTCGCCACGATGTGGCAGCGGAGGATCGTCGCGGCATTCAATCATTCAATATGGCCGAACCCGCCGTGCGCGTAAACGGCTTGTTTATGGGTATCAACGGTTTCCTTTGGTTTGTTGGCCTGGGTACTTTGATGGCGGGCATCGTGGGGGTGAGCAACATCATGATTATCACCGTCAAGGAGCGCACCCGCGAAATCGGTGTACGCAAAGCCCTGGGTGCAACGCCTTTCAGTATTGTGAGCACCTTGCTGCTTGAATCGATTTTGGTTACCAGTATTGCGGGATATGCGGGCCTGGTGGCAGGTGTGGGCTTGATCGAATTAATTGCCTTCGGGTTGAACGCGGCTGGGGCACAAATGCCCTATTTTCAAAATCCCGAAATTGATTTTCAGGTGGCCTTCACTGCCATTGTGTTGTTGGTAGTAGTGGGTGCCCTGGCGGGCTTAATGCCCGCCTTGCGCGCGGCGAAAATCATGCCCATTGAAGCCATGCGTGCGGAGTAAGCCATGATGATTGATACCGAAAAATGGCAAGAAATTTTTACCACCCTGGGCCAACATAAACTGCGTACCGGGCTCACGGCCTTCGGCGTTTTCTGGGGCATCTTTATGCTCACCGTGTTGTTAGGTGCATCCAAGGGTTTGGAAAATGGCGTGATGGATGGCTTTCCGCGCGTGCAAAATGCGGTCTGGGTGTGGATTCAAGGCACTACCCAAGTTCCCCATCAAGGGCTGTCTATCGGTCGACAAATTCTTTTGCGCCCGGAAGATGCGGCTGCCATCGAAAAAGATGTGCCCAGCGTCAGCAAGGTGCGCGGCCAAAATTCTGTGGGAATCTGGGGCGGATCGCCGCCTTACACCACCTACAAAGATAAAAACGGCAGTTTTTTTGTACAGGGAACCCATGCAGGTATGGATCAGATTCACTCCTTCCGGATTTTGCAGGGCCGCACCATCAACACTATTGACGATGAACAAAAACGCAAAGTAGCAGTAATCGGTACAGCGGTAAAAGATCAGCTCTTTGGTGCAGATGAAGATCCTATTGGTAAAGACATTACCGTTGCAGGCATTAGCTTTAGTGTTGTGGGTGTTTTCGAAACCCTGCAACAGGGTAATGAACAACAGGAGCAGGAAAAAATATACATTCCCAACGACACCCTACGCTATGCCTTTAATCAAGTGGGTTGGGTAGGCAGCCTGATTGTTATTCCTGTACCTGGCATACATGCGCGTGTGGCAGAAGAAGATGTAAAAAAGTACCTTGCTGAAATCAAACGCGTGGCACCAAATGACTACGGCGTGTTTGGCAGCTTCAACCTGCAAAATGAATTCGACAAAATTCAAGGCCTGTTCGGCGGCATCACGGTATTTAGCTGGTTGGTTGCTATAGGCACCATCATGGCGGGTGCCATAGGTGTGGGCAACATCATGTTGATTGTGGTGAAAGAGCGCACACGCGAAATTGGTTTGCGCAAAGCACTGGGCGCAACACCTGGCTCTATCACCGGTATGATCGTACAGGAATCGATTTTTATCACAACAGTTGCCGGCTATTTTGGCTTGGTGTTAGGCGTGCTGCTGCTCGAAGGTGTTGCAAAATTACTCGAAGCCAGTGGCGGCAATGCGGGATTTTTTGGCAAGCCCGAAGTGAATTTTTCCACTGCCTTGACCGCTCTACTGGTTTTGGTTATCGCTGGATTTCTTGCATCGCTTTTACCCGCCGCTAAAGCGGCGGCGGTAAATCCCATCGTTGCCTTGCAAGACGAATAATGGCTTTTATTTAAACAACTGCAAAAAACAAAGTAGGACATCATGAAAAAATTTATTGGTTATGCCGTGCTCGCCCTTATCGCGCTGGTGTTTATCTGGACGGCGGTATTTCTGTTTAATAAATCGCGCGAAGCCCCCGTGGTTTATGAAACTGAAAAGCCCTTTGTCACCAGCATCGTGAAAAAGACGGTGGCAATTGGCAAGGTGGTGCCGCGCAAGGAGGTCAATGTGACTTCCCAGGTATCCGGTGTGGTCGAAGAGCTCTATGTAGAAGCGGGTCAGCGGGTTAAAAAAGGTGATCAGCTAGCCAAGATCGCCTTGGTGCCGAATATGGTGATGCTGAACAACGCCGAATCGCAACTGGAAGCGGCGCGCATTAATCTGGATAACGCCAGTGTTGAGTTCGAACGGCAGAAAAAGCTGTTTGCTGATCGTTTGATTTCCGAATCGGAATACAACCGCTTTTTGCTCAATTTTGATTTGCAGCGCCAGGCTGTGCAGTCGGCTGAAAATAACCTGCTGTTGATTCGCGAAGGCTCCACACGCAAATCCGATCTGGTGTCTAACTTAATTCGCGCTACCGTCGATGGCATGGTGTTGGATCTGCCGAACAAAGAGGGTGCCTTTATTGTGGAGTCGAGCACCTTTGGCGCGGGCACCACAGTGGCAGTGCTGGCCGATATGGAAGACATGATCTTTGAAGGCATGGTGGACGAATCCGAAGTGGGTAAGATTCGCGAAGGTATGGAGTTGCTGTTGAACGTCGGCGCTTTGCAGGGTGAACCTTTTGTGGCGGTGTTGGAATATATTTCACCTAAAGGCGTAACGGATCAGGGTACGATCAAGTTCCAGATTCGCGCTGCCGTTACTTTGAGTGACCAGGTATTTCTACGCGCAAACTACAGCGCGAACGCCGATATTGTTCTGGAAAAAGTGGAAAATGTCCTGGCAATTAATGAGCGCAATCTGATTATTGAGGAAGACGGCCATTACGTTGAAGTTGAAACGGGCGCTCAGCAGTTTGAAAAACGCAAAGTGGAAACCGGCTTGTCGGACGGCATCAATATCCAAATAGTTTCTGGTCTTAGCGAAAACCAAAATATCAAAAAGCTGTAAAGTTTAATTGATTAGATGATATGACTCCGGGGCGCGCAAGCGCCCCTTTTTTATTGAGTTAAACCCAGTTCCGCCAAAGGCAGATGGTCATCAATAGTCTTGCCGTAGTGGGCTATTTGAATAACGCCGGTCTCATCAATCCAAAAATCTGCCGGCAAGCGAGTGATTGGGCCATCAATTCGGCCAGGCAAAAATCCGCTCAACATAGCTTTGAAAGCTCGACCGATAACACCAAACCCCAAGAGTCCCGTCCAGCGCGCTTCCACACCAAACTGGCGATAGAGTTGCTGGGTGGGATCAGGAACAATCGGAAAGGGCGCATCCTGCCCGCCAACATATTCGCCGATGGATTCCGCAGTGGATTGAAATACGGCAATCAATTCTATGCCTTGAGCCTGGAGTTGAGGGTGGGCGAGTATCAATTCGCGCATGCGAAGGTTGCACAAAGGGCAGGAGGCGTAGCGATAAAAGGACAGGAGCAAACGTTTGCCCACAAAGGCATCACTACTCACCGTTTGGCCAAGAAAATCCTGAGTTTCGAAGCGGGGGAGACGCTGACCGGGAGATAAGCGCATAAAATTTCCTTATGTATTTTTGGACGATTGGCCAATAATAAGCGTGCGGCATAAAAAAAGCCACACCCGGGGGTGTGGCAAGGGGTATAAAGGGGGGTCGGAAAGTCTTTAGTCGGTCGGCCAGGAATGAGCGCTAACCTTATCGCTACGCACATAGAAAACACTGTCCCCGTGCAAAATGCCTCGCTCTCCCAAACCTGTGTCATAGCTTTGATTGGGAATATTGCCCAGGTTTGTCAACACCGCTGATTCACTACCGATATTGCGTACCTCGAGCTGATAAAGCCCCGAAGCAGTAGGGCCTCCCTGAAAAAAGCCGTTGTACGACTGAACCGGTAGGGTAATTCGCAAGGTGTCATCAGAGACGCGCAAAAAGCTGAGGGCTCTATGGTCATATTGAGCGATGCTCCAGGCCCCAAAGCCACTAAAGTTGATCAAGTTAATCTCCTTAGGCTGATTCATATCTGAGATATCAAAAAGAGAAAGCTTCAAGTTACTGCTTACACCACCACTCTGACCTACCGCGAAGAGCAGGTTTTGATCTATGGGATGTAGGTAAGTAGAAAACCCGGGAATCTCCAGCTCGCCAGCAATTTGGGGTGCTGCGTGATCGCTTAAATCCAGCACATAGAGCGGATCAATCTGTTCAAAGGTCACCACAAAGGCGCGAGCGCCGTCAAAACGCACCGCATAAATCTCTTCGTTGGGCTTACCAATCGGCGCGGGTTGTTGGCTGTTAGGGATCTGCGCAACAACATCCATGGATTTGGTGGTGGTATTGGGGCGCAAAATACTTAAACGATGGACCGGGCCTGGGTGGCTGGTGGTTACCAAGCGTAAATCACCCTGATATTCATCCATGCGGAACGCGGGATTTTCCCAGCCCAAATGGCCTTTAACCGCGCCCGTTGCTTGATACTCAAAACCCTCGGCAGCTATGGCAAATTTGTGAACCAGGGTGTGATTGCCAGTTTCGAAAAAATGTCCGCTACCCGAGGCGCCGAGATAAATTGCCGAGGAAGATACATAGAGGCCATGTACCGGCGTACTCACGCACAGGCTATCCACCAGGGCGCGTGCTTCCAAATCTATAGCCACCAGGCTGACCAATTGCTGATGGCCTTGGTTGGCACTGCGATCCTGCGGCAACAGGCAAGTGTCTGGGTCAATCAAAGGCTGCTCTTCGTCATCTCCCACTCGGTAGTGGGGTAACAAGCGTTGAATTGACGACGCAGCGATATGATTTTCATTTTGTGTAAGAACCGCGTCGCTATTCGAAAAGGGCTGGATCTCGGGCAACAAAGGATAGTGACCGGTAACCAGATAGAGAACATTGCCGATTTTGCGGCTGCCTAACAAATCTCCATCCAGTGTTAGTTCCCAGGCATCACCAGGCTGGGCCGGATTGCTCACGTCATAAACGCGCACTTCCACCCCCGGCTCACCGATCGGGTAGTGCCACAGAGAATCCAACTGACTGAAATCTATATAAGAGGTTGCGCGTCTGAGGGTGGCAAGGCCTTGGGTTCCGGATTCATCATTGCCAACCAGATAGAGCTCCGGGCTTTCGCTCCAGGCCCCAGTGGACAAGTGAATATCGCTTTGCGGATGCAATTGCGCCA
Source organism: uncultured Cellvibrio sp. (assembly GCA_965652595.1). Classification (GTDB taxonomy): domain Bacteria; phylum Pseudomonadota; class Gammaproteobacteria; order Pseudomonadales; family Cellvibrionaceae; genus Cellvibrio. Next base: position 52,884 of record CBFGWO010000005.1, read on the forward strand.
GGTCAGGATCGGTGCGCACTATGCGAATCTTTTGTTCGTAACCGGTGTTGGTAGAGAGCGGCGGCACTGCATAAAAGAGGTGGGCTCCGTCGTATTTCACAAAATCCGCTTCGTCTACGCCAGCCACCTGGACATTGGTTCCGGAAAACGCTGGGCCTGAGGGTGGTGCGGGAGAAAAATCAATCCCAGGCTGAGGTGCCGCAAATTCAATACCCCCAACCCAGTTGTCGATAAAACCCTGGGTCGTAGAGAGACGCAAACCGTTTTTGAGCCAGGCTTCAAGATCCTCGGCGGCGACAACCTCCATCGCTGTAGGGCTGAGATCCGCTGGTTTTACTTGACCAAGGCTGCTTGATTGAGCGCTGCTGTTACTGGACACACTGCTCTGAATAGACGACTGGGCGCTACTGCTGATACTGGAAGAAACAAGACTACTGCTGCTGGTTTGTGTGGGAAGGCGGGACTTATCGCTACCCCCGCAAGCAGAAATCGAAAGCGCGAGGCCTGCGCAAATAAACAGCCGGTTCATGGGTCACTCCTTAATGCCTGGGTCAGATGGGGGAAACTGACCTATGCTAGAGCGAGTATTATGGGAATAGCTGTAATCGCTATGTACGAAATTGTAATTAATTGTAGGATGGGCTTGCCTCGCCAACGCAGGCAGGGATAAACACCGGGCTACAAATTATTACAGGCACCATCGCCTTGGGCCGTTAGGCTGAAAGGCTCTTTACCTATCCTCGGACGGCTAGCTATGAACAACATTATTCTCCTTGTCGAAGATGACCGTCGCCTTGCGCAGTTGGTTAAGGAGTTTCTGGAGGGCAACGACTTTCGGGTTTATCACGAAGATAACGGCAACCGCGTCATGCGACAGGTTCATAATGTGAACCCCGCCTTGATAGTGCTCGACATTGGTTTGCCCGGAAAAGATGGTTTAAGTCTTTGCCAGGAACTGCGCCCCAACTATAAAGGGCCGATTTTGATGCTCACCGCCCGCGACAGTGATATTGATCAGGTGCTCGGTTTAGAGTATGGCGCAGACGATTATGTGATCAAGCCAGCGGAGCCCAGAGTACTTTTAGCGCGTATTCGCGCGCTTATGCGCCGCTATTACCAGAATGATCTTCGTGAGCAGGCCGAGGTCAGCTTTGGTCAGTTGCTTATCCAGCCTGGAGTCAGGTGCGTGCAACTGGCGGGCGAAGAAGTACACTTGTCCAGTCATGAGTTTGATCTTCTATTGGCTTTGGCAAGTCAGGCTGGACAAATACTGAGTCGCGAATATCTGTTCAACCAAATCTACAATCGCGAATACGATGGCATGGATAGATCCATTGATGTTCGTGTGTCCCAGCTGCGCAAAAAGCTCAATGACAATGCCGAAAATCCCGAGCGTATTAAAACCGTTTGGGGCAAAGGCTACTTGTTTGTCGCTGAAGCCTGGCAGTAACAATAGCCCATGAATCGCGCCTTTATTTCTCTGTATCTGTTTATCGTCGTCTCCGTGGTATTGGTGGGTTGGGGACTGGATAAATTTTGGGAGCGACTCGCTCCCGCGCAGGAAACCAGCGTGGAAATGCAGGACTTAATGCAGTTGCTGGAAGATCAATGGCAACAACGGCAACCGGGCGATGAAAACGCGTGGCTCGCGCATCAGCAAGCGCTGATGCAACAGCGCATCAGTTTGCTATCTCTGGACGAAATTGCCGGAAGCCAAGCCGGGGAACAACTCTTGGCTGGAGAACTTATCAGCACCGGCAACAGTGAAGGCGGTATCAGTTGGTATCACCGATTGGGCGATAGCCAACAAATCCTGGTGATCAATACCCCGGCACCCGATGCAGCGGCTTCCGCTATCTATTCAGGGCTATTGGTGGTTTTTTACCTCGCAATCGCCCTGGTGATTTTCTTCTGGGTATGGCCACTGTCACGCGATTTGGCTCGACTGGAAAATCACACACGTAATATTGGTCGCGATGGTGCGCCTGACCCCGTTGCTATTTCGCCGGGCTCTACGGTTTTTTCGCTGGCGAGTGCCTTTAATAAAATGGCCCTTCGCATTCGTGAACTGATCAGTTCCCACAAAGAAATGACTTATGCCGTGTCCCACGAACTGCGTACTCCGCTGGCGCGAATGAAATTTGCGTTGGCCATGTGTGAAGATCAAACTTCCGTACAGCATCAGCAAAAAACCCTCGCGAGTTTGCGTCAGGATATCGCTGAAATGGAGGGATTGATCACCTCTCTGTTACTTTACGCAGGCTTTGAACAAAGCAGCGGTACACTGGATGCACGTCCTGGCCATATGCGCGAAATGCTTGATCAACTTCTAACGCGTATTCGCCGCGAAAAACCTGATGGCCTGGAAATAGATACTGTTGATAAAACTGCAGGCGCGGCCTTTGTGTGCGAATGGAAGCTTATGGAAACTGCATTGCAAAATCTGCTGCAAAATGCGCGTCGCTATGCGAAAGCGCGAGTCCAAATCCAGCTATGGCTTACGGAAACTCACTACTGTGTGGCGGTAGAGGACGACGGCCCCGGCATTGCCGTGGAAGACCGCGAGCGCATTTTTGAATCCTTTGTGCGGCTTTACAGTGAAGGCAGCGCCCAGGCCAGCGGTTTTGGTTTGGGCCTGGCTATTGTCAAGCGGATACTTCGCTGGCATGGCGGCGAGGCCAGGGCTGAGCAGGCGGAATTGGGTGGTGCGAGGATGGTGTTGAGTTGGCCGAGATAGTCCCGCTTTAAAATAAAATGAAATTAATAAATTCAAATTTAATTCCAAAAACGAATAATAAATGACGGTTTTTTACACAAAAGCTCGAAAAACAACCCCTTTCGGACTGGAACTGGTTCAAAAATTGGGTATAGAATGGCCCGACAATCAACCAAGAGTGTGATGTGGGCGGGGTACTCCAAGTAAAACCCCAGTAGATCGGTTCCTTTTTTCGGGCGGCTTTGAGAGAGCCACAGCTGTTGAGATACGCGACAAATCGCGACCGCAGCCACCCCCGACGACCTACCCAATGCCTGGATTGCGCTCGTAGCTAGCACCAGTCCATGAAAACTATAAGTCGCTATCAGGCGCCGGTGGTCATTCCGGCGTTTATTGATCTATCGCTATCAGCTTCCTGTGCCGCTCTGTGTGTGCTTTGGTCGCTGTCCACTCCCCAGCTTTTCCATTATCGAATTCTGACAACCCGATCGCGCGCACCGCGGTCGGGTTGTTTTGCTTTTATCTAACAAAAAATCAACCGGGCTCCAGCCCAGCACCAAGCTTCACTATAAAAACCACGGGAGAAAGAGATGTTTAGAAAACGTTTATTGCCAGTCATTGTTGGCCTTGCGGCGAGCGGCGCTGTGGGTGTTCACGCGCAGAACGATAACTCGATTCAAGCGGAAGATGAGTTGGTTGTTATTGGTGTGCGCGCTACCGAAATGAATGCCCGTGAAAGCGAGCGAAGCAAAAATATTTTCAGTTCGGTAATCGCCCAGGATGACGCGGGCAACTTTGCTGATCAAAACGTCGCTGAAGCCCTGCAAAGATTGCCTGGTATTACTTTGCAAAAGTCTGAAGGTGAAGGTCGATTTGTTACTGTGCGTGGCCTTGGGCCGGGCTTTGTCAGTGTGAGCATGAATGGCAATGAATTGGCGTCGTCTAGCTCTGATACTCGCGCCTTTGCACTGGACGCTGTGCCTGCCGACCTGCTGAGTTCGATTGAAGTATTTAAATCCCTGACCCCGGATATGGATCTCAACTCCATTGGCGGTACGGTGAATGTCAAAACCGTCTCTGCCTTTGATCGCAAAAAAGACAGCCTTCGCGTTGCTGGGCAAATGGCCCATCAAGCCTACAGTGAAGAAAATTCACCCAAAGTATCTTTGACGGGCACCAATTTATTCCTCAATGACACTATTGGTCTCGGCTATTCGGCGTCTTATGAAAAGCGCTATACCGATGTTTATGAAGTTCGTCATCACGCAGAGCAAGAGTTGACCTACCGTCAAAAAAATCTGCCGAGTATGAGCCAACCGGAGGGTGCAGTAATGCTGACTCCCTGGCAGTTTGAAAATCGTGAAGAGCAAGCTGAGCGTGAGCGTACAGCTGTTTCTGTTGATCTAGGTTGGCGTCCGAATGATAATCACGATTTCTATGTCAGGTACAGCTATACATCTCTAGATGATCTTGATGTTGCTCTGCGCGAATATTATCGCGTAGATACCGCATTTACAGCCGAAAACGAAATTGCCTATATAGATCCAACAACGGGAACCTTTGGTGTAACCGATGCGGAGCTACAGCATCAATTTTTTATACAGAAAGGGACGGCAGAAACCAATGCTTTTGACATTGGTGGAAAAAATATCTTTAACGATTCATGGACGTTGGATTACAACTATTCTCGCTCAGTTGGAAAATTTTCCAAACCCGATGGCCGTAGGGTTCAATTTCGCATTCAAGACCTTCCTATGTTGGTTCAAGCCGGTCAAGACTACATAGCTGCGGAAATCATATCCCCTGCGCAAATGGCTGCATTAGCTGAAGTTCCTGTCAGTGGATTGGTAAATACCGGCGGCTATTTTCTTATGGATAGAGATCAGCGAGCACAGGACGGCATGACCTACGACAACATATTCATTGAAGATAGCTTCCGTACGGACACTCTGGATTCCTTTAACCTGAATCTTCGTCGTGATTTTGATGGAGGGCTGTTCAACTACGTCAAAGCGGGTACAGCATTCAAGTGGCGGGAACGTGATCGCAATAAAGATCGCTGGAGCATCGTTCCCGGCAATTATCCCAATGCCTGTGACGGGGATGCAGAATGTGAGTCGCTTCGAAATACCTCTTTGGGCAGCTTTGAAACCCACATGAACAAGCACCCGGACTTCCAATACGACGTTATTACCCAAGCAGAAACAGAAAGATTGCTGGCTGCGACCGCCCGTATTGCAAAGTGGACAGACCCTAACTTGACTGGCCAGGAAAGTCGTAAGGAAGACTATCTCTTAACCGAAGATACCCAAGCAGCCTATTTGATGGCTGAGTTGCAGGTTTCGGAAAAGTCCACCTTGATTACTGGTGTACGTTACGAAAATACAGATTTTGCCTCTGACGGCTATCTGGCTATCCGCAACGATCGCTTTGCAGAATTCGACAACGCGGAAAATTCTAATCTCGATATTGCATTGCCACTACAAGACACCAGCAAATCCTATGACGGATTTTTCCCAAGCCTCCACTATCGCTACGAATTAAATGACGAAACCTTAGTACGGGCTTCTCTATGGACCAGTTTTACACGTCCATCCTTTGATCAGGCGAGAGCTTTCGCGGAAATTGTTGGTCGGGTGAATCTGTGTAATCCGATAACCGGAGTGTGCAACGATAATCCGCCTGCAAATGGTGGTGTGATTAACGATCAGCAACAAATCGTTACGCCAGCAGGTGACCTATTTACGCTATCCAGTAATAACACCTTGCGTGTTGGAAACCCATACCTGATCGCTATGACATCAACAAACTTTGATACTTCGGTGTCATGGTACGGTGACAACGGTGATCACTGGCAGGTTGCAGCCTTCTACAAAGATATTGATGACTTTATTGTAGAGGTGCGTGGCGCGGACTTGGGTCTGGATCAGTTGCCGATGCAAATACCCTTTGATCAGGTGACGCAATTTGATGTGCCAAACGACATAGTTATCGATAGCGTGAACATGGCGATTAATGGTGATAATGCCAAGGTGTACGGTATTGAGCTTACCTATTCCAAGTATTTTGATTCAGGATTCTTTGTGCAAAGTAACCTGACGCTTATGGAAAGCGATGCAAAAGTGGGCGAAACCGTGAGGGCGGGCTCCATTCAGTTGCCGGACCAGGCGGATGAAACGCTGAACCTGACCTTCGGCTGGGAAAGGGACGGGATTAGTGTTCGTTTGATCGGAAACTATCGCGGTGAAATTCTCAATCGCATTGGATCCTGTACCTCGGAAGACATAGCGGCTGATGCCAATCAGGCCTACCCAACTAACTGTCAAAGCTGGGCAGACGTCTATCAAAACTCCAGCACAAGTATCGATTTCAAAGCGGCTTACCAATACAACCAGCAGCTGAAGTTTACTTTTGACGCTACCAATCTTAATGACCAAAAGGACGTCTATTTCTTCAAAGGCAACGAGTTTTCCAACGGAAACGTCCTGTTTACCTCAGAAGACTACGGTAGAACCTATCTACTGGGTGTCAGCTACAACTTTATGTAAATCCAGCGTGAGGCACATTCGTGAATGTGCCTCCCAATGCATCAGATATGCAACGCTAAAAATAAATTGAGGATTATCAACCATGTTTAACAAAAAATTTGTAAGCGCGCTTCTGGTTAGCGCCATGCTCACAGCATGCGGTGGTGGAGACCCAAAAAGTGCATCGGGAAAGCCGGATAGTCTTTTCCCGGACGGCGTAAGTGTTTCCTCATCGTCAAGCAGTAGTTCCGCACCGTCCAACATTGCCAATGAAGCTATTCCGTTTCACGAGAATTTTGACAATGCGTCAACGACGCTCGGGTTCTTTTCAACAAACTACAAGGCACTAAATACAGATACTGATTTACCGTTCTATTACGCTACCGGTGGGTTCCTGGACGAGGACGAAAATGGCAATCCGATTCCTTCGCCTACCGCAACATCCTGGATTACCGGTGATGCCAACCAAAAGCTACAGTTGGGTAATGGCCGCTTTACCTTAGGCCAAACCCGCCTGGAGGCGGGTACTACAACAGCGGATACCAGTATCCCAACCTGGGGTGAGTTCGACCTGAGCAAGCCCTACAAGGTTTCTTTTTGTGTAGTCCAAGTTAGCGCTCCCAGTGGTAGCAACTTCGAACTCTATGTTGATAACAACACCACTAGTGGTAACAACTCCCGTTATGGTGCGGGAAATGCGTCGCGCATTCTGCAAGTTGCTACCCATTCTTTGGTTCCGGGCACACGTCAGGAAGTCACTGTGCCGGGCACGAGCGGTGTGCAAATCGGTACCTCCACGTCATTCTTTCAATTCCGGGTTTCAAGCGGCGGCTTCGCCGTTATCGATGACCTGGTAATCGAATATGTTGGTGAACCTCATGGATTTAATCTGCCGACGTGCGTTGCCGAAACATCCATTCCGCCAGCACCGGAAACTGTGCCTAACGCACCAACCGTCAATTTGATTGCGGGTGACAGCCAAATCACCGCCACCTGGGCTACCGTTGGGCTCAATGTGACCTACGAGCTTTTCTACAACACGGAAAATTCTGTTGAGGGTGCGATTCCCTTTGCGGGCAATCCCATTGCGGGCACCAGCGCGCAGTTGACGGGCTTGGTCAACGGCACTAACTACTATGTGTTTGTGCGTGGTAGCAACAGTGTAGGTGCAGGTGCATTCAGTGAAGCGGTGAATGCCACGCCTATGGAGCCTAGCGGCGATGACACAGATCGCACCTGGAATTTTAACCCGCTTGCCTATCAAGCGATTGAAGGTTTCTTTGCAGCGGAATACACAGATTCTGGCAACAATAATGTGGCGGTAAGCCCAGATGTTCGCGAAGCTGACGGTTTGTTAATTTTCCTGAGCAATGGCACCGCGCTGCGCTTCCGTGGCAACGATAATCGCTGGAATTTCAATGGCCATTCCTGGTCGGGTGGCGCGAGCGTCACTGTGCCTGCTGTCGGTGAGGAGGCTCCTGAGCTGCGTGCCTACGTCGGCTTCCCGGTTGATGCTGGCAGAGGCTTTACGCTGAATATCAATTACCAGCAAAGCAGTTCCGGTGGCGCAGTGAGCGGCAAAATTGTGCTCATTGGCAGTGACGGAAAAGTACTTGCGTCCAAAGATGCCTTGTCTGGCTCTGATGTGATTTCCTACACCGCTGAAGCCGGTCACAGCCTCACTCATGTCAAAGTTGCCTACTCCAGAGAAGGCGCTGATGGTGGTGGAATCCACATCGGTGATGTAGAAAAAATTTATGCCGGTTCAGCGGAGGGCGCATGGAACGGCCAAGCGCTTACGCTCGTTGGCAGCGCTGATATAGCGCCGAGCGGTAGCATCAGTGTGAACGAAGAATCTTCCGTTACCCTTACCGCAACTGGTGGCAACCTCAGTTCGTCAGCCCATCAACTCTTCTTTGCCCATCAACCACTCGCAGAAAGCAATTTTGCTTTTACGGCGCGCATTGCTTCGGTGACGGGTGCGACTGAAGGCGTAGGCAATTCCTATCGCTTTGGATTAATGGTCAT
>CBFGWO010000006.1:0-54622 GCA_965652595.1 uncultured Cellvibrio sp.
TCCCAATCAAAACCGACGCTGGCTGCACGCTTTTGCAGCTTGGTGGCGCGGGTAAGTGCGGGGAGATTTACCGGCACATCCGCCAGTACGCCAGCACTGCCTTTGAGCGCTCGCTCTTCTTGCTTAATAGCCTCCCAGCGCTGTTTGACATCGGCAGGCAGACTCTGCTGATCCGGCACGCGGCTGTGCAGGCTGCCGTCGGGAAACACATGGGGATGACGGCGCACCAGCTTGGCCACCAGATCGGCCACTACGCTCGCAAAGTCAAAGCGATTTTCTTCTTTGCCAATTTGGCTGTAAAAAATCACTTGAAATAGCAGATCGCCCAGTTCTTCTTTGAGATGTGCGTAGTCTTGTTTTTCGATTGCGTCTACCACTTCGTAAGCTTCTTCAATGGTCGATGGCGCAATGCTGGCGTAGGTTTGTTTAATATCCCAGGGGCAACCGCTTTGCGGGTCGCGCAGGCGCGCCATCAGGTAGAGCAAATCATCAAGGCTGTAGTCAGGTTTTTCAGTCACAGTAGTGCTCAATGCTATTAGTGTTTACGTCTCGCAGAAGCGATGTTGGGCAACTGGTTCAAGCGCGTGAGTATGCGGCTAAGTTCATCGATGCTGCGAATCTCCACGGTCACCAGCATATCCACGGTATTTTTGCGCTTGTCCGACAGGGTTTGCATGGCCACGATATTAATGCGTTCGTTATCCAGCAAAGCCGTGATATCGCGCAACAAACCATAGCGATCGTAGGCTTCGATAATAATATCCACCGAGTAGTAGCTCTGGGGCTTGTTGCCCCATTCCACTTTGATAATGCGCTGAGGTTCGTCGGCTTGCAGCTGCAAAATATTGGCGCAGTCGGCGCGGTGAATGGAGACACCGCGCCCCAAAGTAATGTAACCCGTAATCGCATCACCCGGCACCGGGTTGCAGCAGCTGGCGATTTGGGTGAGCAAATTACCCACACCTTCGATGTAAAAATCCGAATCTTTTTTTCGCTCAGGCGATTTGGTTTTGAGCGGAATCAGCGGCTGCTGCGGATTGGCTTCGTCGAGTTGTTTTTGCGCCGCGTTGAGTACCTGGCCCACGCCAATATCGCTCGCACCCACGGCGGCGTAGAGATCGTCCAGGCTGTTAAAGCGCAGTTTTTTGGCAAGACTTTCAAAATCCAAATCCAACAATGCCAGGCGTTTGAATTCACGGTCGAGCAATGCCTGACCTTCGGCAATATTCTGATCCCGCGCCTGCATTTTGAACCAGTGTTGGATTTTGGCGCGGGCGCGCGGCGTATTCACATAACCCAGCGCCGGGTTGAGCCAATCGCGACTGGGCGCCTCGCGTTTACCGGTGAGAATTTCGACCTGATCGGCGTTATTCAAATGATAATTGAGCGGCACTATGCGGTTGTTCACCTTGGCGCCGCGACAATGATGACCCACGTCTGTGTGAATCTTGTAGGCAAAATCCAGCGGCGTGGCCGTTTTGGGTAGATCCACCACATGACCTTCTGGGGTAAACACGTAGATGCGATCCTGATCGACACTGCGCAAGTCTTCGGTAAGCTGCGAACTGTCGCTGCCCAATTCTTCGTGCCATTCGAGCACTTGCCGCAGCCAGGCAATTTTTTGCTCGTAGCTGTCCTGGGCGCTGGTATCGCGATCCGAACCCTTGTAACGCCAATGCGCACAAACCCCCAGCTCCGACTCCTCGTGCATGGACTGGGTGCGAATTTGAATTTCCAGCACTTTATTTTCCGGCCCCATTACGGCGGTGTGCAATGAGCGGTAGCCGTTCTCTTTGGGGGAGGCGATATAGTCGTCAAATTCGTGGGGGATGTTGCGCCAAAGGCTGTGAACAATACCGAGCACGGCGTAGCAATCGCGCACTGTGGGCACCAGTATGCGCACCGCGCGTATGTCGTACACCTGGGAAAAATCTATGCCCTTGCGCTTCATTTTGCGCCAGATGCTGTAGATGTGTTTGGCGCGGCCCATGACTTCGCCGTCGATACCCGCAGCAGCCAACTCGGCGCGCAAAAGCGCGAGCATGTTGTCGATATATTCCTGCCGCGCCAGGCGGCGCTCATCGAGCAGCTTGGCAATTTTTTTGTATTCGTCTGGCTGGAGGTAGCGGAAGGACAAATCCTCCAGCTCCCATTTGATATGGCCTATACCCAGGCGATGAGCCAAAGGCGCGTAGATATCCGCCACTTCCCGCGCTACCTGACGGCGGCGCGCAGCACCTGCGTGTTTTACCGAACGGATCGCGCAGGTGCGCTCGGCCAGTTTGATCAGTGCGACACGCACGTCGTCCACCATTGCCACCAGCATTTTGCGAATTTTTTCCGCTTGCACTTCGGCTTGGTTGCCCAGCACCCGATCTTCGTTTTCGTTGCGCTGGTAGCTGATGGCCGCCATACGCAGCACACCCTTCACCAGTTTGGCGACCGTATCGCCAAACTCGGCCTGCACCTGGGCCAGAGGAATTTTATTTTCGCGCACCGCGCGGTAGAGAATGGCGGCCACCAGGGCATCAGGGTCGAGTTGCAGGTCAGCGAGGATTTCGGCCATATCCAGACCGATCTGAAAACAGTTGGCGTCCGCGCCCCAGGAATGCTCCTCCTCGGTTTGCACCGACAGGGCCGCCTGACTCACTTCGCAGGCGCGGCGCAGTTGGGCGTGAACGGGCTCTGCTTCGCGGGGAATACCGTTGAGGCGCTCCACCCAGGCGAGGATGTCGATATTGCCATCGTCGGTGAGGGGATGCTCGGCGCGGACTTTTACCATGAGTGTTGACTTCTTAGGGAGTGGAACGGAGTGCTAGACAACAAGATAGCAGGCAAGTTGCCCCCTAACCGGGTTTGCCGGTGGCACTGCGACGGAAGAGCGCCATGGATTCCACATGCTGAGTATGGGGGAACATGTCCAGCACCCCGGCGGCGGCCAGGGTGTAACCCTGCTCGGCCAGGATCTTGGCATCCCGCGCCAGGGTGGCCGGGTTACAGCTCACGTACAGAACCCGGCTGGGCGCCAACTGCGCCATATGGCTGACAAGCTCCTTGGCGCCGTCTCTGGGGGGATCGAGCAGTACCGCATCAATGCGACCACAGCGCTGCTCCAACTGATAGGCGCTGAGTTTGGTGAGGTCGGCCGCCATAAAGCGGGCATTGGCCAGGCCTGCGAGGGCGGCATTTTCCCGCCCTCTTTCCACCATGGATTCGACAGCCTCCACCCCGGTGACCTGGGCACAGACCTGCGCCAGCGGCAGGGTAAAGTTACCTATGCCGCAAAACAGATCCAGCACCTGCTCATGGGGTTGCAGATCCAACAGCGCCAGAGCCTGGGTAACCATGGCCTGATTTACCTCGGGGTTTACCTGAATAAAATCCCGTGGGTGGTAATTGAGCGACAGCCCCTGCTCCACCAGCTGGTAGCCAAGGCGCGGATCGCATACCTGGCCTTCAAGATCCTGGAGTTGCTGGCCGTCATCAAGCCAGATAGCGCAATTCTGTTCCCGCGCAAGCTGGCGCAGGCCCTGCAAATCCCGCTCGCCGGGGGTTTTGGTGTGACGCAGCACCAGGGCCGCACTCGTGTCGCTGTCGAGCAGTTCCACATGGGTGATAGCGCGGGCGCTGTGGTCGCGGGTGAGCCAGGCGCGCAGCGGCGCCAGCAGTTGATTCAAAGGTTCACTGAGCACCAGGCATTGCTCAATCTGCACCAGTTGCTTGCTCTGCCGCTGGCGAAAGCCCAGGGTCACGCTGCCATCCTTCTCATACCAGACACCCATGCGCGCACAGCTGCGGTAGCCCTGGTAGGGAGAGGTGACCGGCGGCAAACGACGTTTGGGCACTAGCCCGGCCCAGCGCTGCAACTGCTCAAACACAATTTTTTCTTTGGCGGCCAACTGGGCCTCGGGAGTCATGTGTTGCCACTGGCAACCGCCACACTGGGCGTAGTGAGGACAGGGTGGCGCCTGGCGCTCGGGCGCGGCTTCCAACACCTGATCGACTCGCGCCTCGACCAAACGCCCCTGCTCTCGCACAAAGCGAGCGCTAACCCTTTCTCCAGCCAGCGCCCCCTCGATAAACAGGGTTTTACCCTGCCACTGGCTGAGGCCGCGACCATCGTGGCTCAAGCGGTCGATGACAAATTCGCCCAAACGCTGTTCAGGGCGCGGGCTTGAGTCCTGGGCCTTGCCTCTGGGCGCCGAGAGCTTGGGTTGATCGCTAAAATCGAACGCCGGGGCTGACGCCGCTTTGTCCTCTTTGCTTTGCTTGCTCTGGGGCCGGGGCTTGGCGCCCAGCTTACCCGGGGAGCCTTTGCGGCCCCCGCCCTTGTTGTTGGTTGACATAGACAATCCGCTGGCGACTAGCCGTTAAACACACCGGAGGACAGATAACGGTCACCCCGGTCACAAATGATGGCCACGATCACCGCGTTTTCCACCTGCTTACTCAAGCGCAGGGCGGCCGCCACGGCACCACCGGAGGAAACGCCACAGAAGATGCCTTCCTGACGTGCCAAGGCGCGCATGGTGTCCTCGGCTTCGGCCTGGGGCATGTTGATAATCTCATCCACCCGCGAGGCGTCGTAGATCTTGGGCAAATAGGCCTGGGGCCAGCGACGAATACCGGGAATACTGGCGCCCTCCTCCGGCTGCAGGCCGACAATACGAATCGCCGGATTGCGCTCCTTGAGGTAACGGGAGGTGCCCATGATGGTGCCGGTAGTGCCCATGGAGCTGACGAAGTGGGTGATAGTGCCGCCGGTTTGCTGCCAGATTTCCGGGCCGGTGGTGTCGTAATGGGCCAGGGGGTTATCACCGTTGCCAAACTGATCCAGCACCTTGCCCTTGCCCTCGGCCTGCATTTTCAGGGCGAGGTCGCGCGCGCCTTCCATGGAGGCCTCGCGCGAAACCAGTATCAGTTCAGCGCCATAGGCTGACATAGCGGCTTTGCGCTCGGCGGTCATGTTGTCGGGCATGATCAGAATCATGCGATAGCCTTTAATGGCCGCCACCATCGCCAGGGCAATACCGGTATTGCCACTGGTGGCCTCAATCAGGGTATCGCCGGGTTGGATATCACCGCGCAATTCGGCCTGGTGAATCATCGAGAGCGCAGGGCGATCCTTGACCGAACCGGCCGGGTTGTTGCCTTCAAGTTTAACCAGCAGGGTGTTGCTGGTTTCGCCCGGCAAGCGCTGCAAGCGAACCAAAGGGGTGTTGCCAACAAAGGCCTCAATGGTGGGAAAATCCATGAACCTGTCTCGTGTGGGGCGCCCCTGTGACAGTGCGCGCTGGGAGTTGAGGGCGGCCATTCTACCCGCGAATGTGATAAGGTGAAACTCGCTTAAAACGCCCGTCGACCGCGACCAAGCTTACGACCAACCTCTTGCCAACCTTTGCACGGATTTTCAGGCCGGGACACCATGTCAACCAATAAGATTAAACATCACGTTTGGCGCTTGATTCTTATCCCTTCTCTTGTAATGACGCTGTTGCTCGCGGGCACGCTGAGCTATTTGTTTATCGCGCAAATTTCCAAGTTTGTGGATCATCGCGGCGGCATGCTCACGCTGAAAACCGCGCACCTGAGCCACTATGCACTCCAGTCCGGCGATGAGGTGTTGGTGCAATCTATCCTCGATGCCTCGTTGGAAGAACCTTTTGTCAGAGCTGTACATCTGTACCATGCAAGCACGGGCAAGGAGTACCACGCCGGGCCCACCTTTTTCCCAGCTATTGAGGGCAGCGAACCCAACGGCCAATCAGCCAGCAAAAGGCACACACCCAAATCCATTCGCTTTGCCAGCCCGGTGTTTAACAACCAGGGCGAAAATTCCCTCGGTTGGGTCGAACTCGAACTCTTGACCTCACCGTTTTTGGTATTGCGGCTTGAAACCCTTTTGATCACCCTGGTGATTATTATTCTCTGCCTGATGCTCGCCGGTGTACTGGCCATTCGCCTCTACGAAAATATTACCCTGCCGATAGATCACATCAAGAACGTGGTGCAGAAGCTGGCGCGCGGCAAATATCACCTGCGCACAGATCCGCAAAAATCCCTGGAGTTCTCTGAATTGGCCGAATCGGTCAACAACCTTGCTACGGCGATAGAAAAATCCCAGCACGAAATGCAACAACACGTGGATCAATACACCGACGACCTGCGCGAGAACCTGGAAACCATCGAAATTCAAAATATCGAATTGGATATTGCACGTAAACAAGCGCTGGAAGCCAGCCGCATTAAATCCGAGTTCCTGGCCAACACCAGTCACGAGATACGCACCCCGCTCAACGGTATTCTCGGCTTTACCAATCTCACCCTGAAAACCGAACTCGATGAACAGCAGCGCGAATACCTCAACACCATCCGCGATTCTGCGCAAAACCTGCTGACGGTAATCAACGATATTCTCGACTTTTCCAAAATTGAGGCGGGTAAGCTCACTTTGGATTACGTGCCCCTGCCCTTGCGCCGTGTCATTGAAGAAACACTGCACCTGCTCGCTCCGGATGCCCACGAAAAACATATTCAGTTAGTAACCTTTATCGATCCCGCCATTCCCACCCAGCTGCTGGGCGACCCCCTGAGGTTCAAGCAGATCATTTCCAACCTCATCAACAACGCCATCAAATTCAGCCCCAAAGGCAATGTGATTTTGAAGGTGGCGCTTCAGTCCCAACAAAAAAGTCAGCTGGTTATCAAAGTGAGTGTCTTTGACCAGGGCACCGGCCTGACAGCCGCGCAAAAAGAGCGACTATTCAAAGCCTTCTCCCAGGCGGACAGCTCCACCAGTCGCGAGCATGGTGGCACCGGTCTTGGGCTTGCCATATGCAAAGGTTTGGTCGAGCGAATGAATGGCGAGATTGGCGTTAATAGCGAGTTGCATAAAGGCTCAGAATTCTGGTTCACCGCGCGCCTGGGTATCGACAAAAACCAACCCGTCAGCAATGGCTTGAATCTCAATGGCAAGCAGGTTTTGCTGTGCGGAGAAAACCCTGCCGTGCAGGGCCAGCTGGAGCAGCTATTGGGGCTGTGGCAAGCGCAGTGTCATGCCATTAGCGCGATTCACGACATCTTTCCGGCATTGCGCACAGCGCAACAAAATGACCAGCCGTTCAGCCTGGTAGTGCTGGATATAGCACCAGATGAACGAAAAATTCAGCACCAGCTAATCCAAAGCCTGAGCGAACAGCTGATTGAGGAATTTAACTGCGGTGTTTTGGTGTGCGCCACCCCGGCCTACCAGCGCCTAATGCGCAACAATGGTGACAAAGCTGGTGCTGCGTTTATCAATAAGCCGATTGCACTGGAACCCCTGGCGCAAGCCATAGGTCGCTTGCTCAATGTGAGCATCAAAGATCCTCGCCCTCAGATTCAGCTGGAAGCAGAGCGACCCACGGCGAATGTACTCATCGTGGATGACAACCCCGCCAATCTGCAACTCGCCTCCGAGTTATTGCGCGGGCTCAACACTCGGGTGGTTCAAGCCAGCAGTGGGCAGCAGGCACTGAGCATTTGTGAAAGCGAAAAATTCGACATTATCTTTATGGATATTCAAATGCCGGGGATGGATGGCATGGAAACCACCCGTCGTTTGCGCGCCAACGAAACGGGCAAGCAACGCACACCCATCATTGCACTAACCGCCCATTCACTCACTGAACAAAAAGCGGAATTGCTCATTGCGGGTATGGATGACTGTGTGAGCAAACCGGTTAGCGAAGCCCAGCTGGCGCATATTATTAATCGTTGGGCGGGGCTTGGTGGTATGAAGGAAGTGGTGGCGCAAAGCGATATTCATCAGCGCATCACATTACCCAATCTCGCTGCCCTGCAAGCCAGTGGCGAAGATACCACCTCGGTTGATCTTGGCCTCTGCCTGAAGCTCGCCAATCACAAACCTCACCTGGCGCGCGACATGTTAACCATGCTTATCAATGGACTTAAGGATGAGCAAGTCGCTATCAACCAGGCTTTTACCGAAGGCGACTTTGAAGCCTTGGAAGAGCGTGTACACAAACTCTACGGCAGCTGTTGCTATTGCGGTGTGCCGCGCATGAAGCGCATTAGCGGACTCTTGGATAAAACGCTCCAGGCACGGCAGTACGATCAGGTTGAAGGCGCAATTTTTTCGTTAAATTGCGCAATCGATGATGTACTGACCTGGGCCAGGGATAAAGACATCAGCGCTATTTTTGATCAGAATGGTGGCTAAGCATTAATTTGGGCGATTGCGTCAAAAACAGCTCACGACTTTTCAAGGGCTTGCTACCCAGTAGCGGCGCCAGCATTTGACGGCAAAGGTATTTGGCCACCTGGCGCGTTTCGGGTGTCGAAAAATCGCGTTCAGCGATATGAAAAATAGCCTTGCCACTAAGCGCAGGAAGAGCGGCGCGGGGTGACACCGACAAAAGTCCCCGCTGAGGCTCAAAAAAATACACGCCCTCAAGCTCAACCCGCTGGCCCGTATCAGCAGTTACGCTTAAATCCGGCACATAACCCAATTCTGTTAGCAGGGTTAATTCAAAGCTGCGCAACACGGGTTCCAATGGCACGCCCTTTTGCAAATACCCAAGGCTTTGCTGGTAGGCAAGAAACAACTCGGGATGTGCATCCTGCTCCGGCAAGAGTCGCATTAAAATTTCATTGAGGTACAAACCACTGTACAAGCTCTCGCCCACCAAAATTTGGCCAGGTTCATCCGCTTCGATATGGGTAATGAGTTTGAGATCCGACTTGCCCTGCAAAGACAAGAGCAAGCGAACAAAAGGATTGAGCAGCGAACGAGTGCGACTTTTGCGCTGACGTGCTCCGCGAGCAACACCCGTTATCCGGCCAAGAGGCTCAGAGAAAAGTTCTACCAGCAGGCTGGTATCCCGGTAGGGGCGAACATGCAACACATAGGCTGGCAGCAGTTCGAGACGGGTCATGATTAAAGGTCATCGTAGCCCAGGCTACGCAGCGCCCGTTCATCATCCGACCAACCGGATTTAACCTTGACCCACAGATTGAGCATGATCTTCACATCAAACAACTTTTCCATGTCGATACGCGCCTGCTGTCCGATAAGCTTGATGCGCTCGCCCTTGTCACCAATCAGGATTCTTTTTTGGCCATCGCGCTCAACCAAAATCAAGGCGGAGATTGTCAGCAGGCGGCCATCGTGGTTGAACTCTTCAATTTCCACCGCCATTTGGTAGGGCAGCTCATCACCCAGCTGCCGCGTGATTTTTTCCCGCACAATTTCCGCCGCCATAAAGCGCGAACTGCGATCGGTAATCTGGTCTTCGGGAAAAAGGGGTTCCCCTTCCGGCAATCGCTCGACAATCAGCTTTTCCAATCGATCCAGATTGGTATCGCGCAACGCCGACAGGGGGACAATTTCATCCACCGAAAGCTTGCTGGCTAGCTGCTGCAAATGAGGTAATAGCAGCGCCTTGTCTTCCAATTGGTCAATTTTGTTCACCGCCAGGATAATGGGGCAATCCACCCGCGCCAGTTGCTGTGCAACCCGCTCGTCCTCGTCGGTCCAGATCAGCTTATCAACAACAAATATCACCAGATCCACATCCTTGATCGCCGTGCTGGCGGCGCGATTCATATAGCGGTTGATGGCTTTCACCTGATTGAGATGCAAACCCGGCGTATCGACAAAAATGATTTGTACCCCAGCGTCGGTTTTGATACCGGTGACATTGTTACGTGTCGTCTGCGGCTTGCGCGAAGTGATGCTGATTTTTTGCCCCAGCATATGATTGAGCAGGGTCGACTTACCCACATTGGGTCGACCGACAATGGCAACGTAACCACAGCGATGAACCTGTGATGAATCATCGGAATCCGTCATGGGGCCACCTCAAATGTTAAGTGCGCGCAGCAACTGGGCCGCTGCGGCTTTTTCCGCTTCACGTCGATTACTCGCCTGAGCTCGCGCCGGTTGTTTTACCAAGGCAATTCGACACTCGACGGTAAACATACGCGAGTGGGCCTCACCTGCCGCCTCCACCACCCGGTATTCGGGCAGCGGCTGCTGAAGTGATTGCAAGTGCTCCTGAAGGCGAGTTTTTGCATCTTTGGCACTGGTTTCCAGGGAGCTGGCGGAGAGCCTGTCCGCATACCAATCCAGCACCCGGGCGCGACAAGCGTCCAAACCTGAGTCCAGGTAAATAGCGCCAATCAACGCCTCCACCGTATCCGCCAGAATAGAATCACGCTCGCGACCACCGCTCTTGAGTTCTCCCTCGCCCAGAATCAGGTAGTCACCGAGTGAAAATTCCCGCGCTATGGCGGCCAGGGTTTTTTCGCGCACCAGCTGTGCACGCAAACGACTCAGTTGACCTTCGCGCATCGAGGGAAACTGCTGAAAGAGCGCGTCGCCAATAAGGAAATTAAGAATGGAGTCACCGAGAAACTCCAGGCGCTCATTGTTCTGAGCTCCGTGACTGCGATGAGTCAAGGCCTGCGATAACAAAGGCGCCTGCTGAAATGGGTGACCTAACTGCTGTTGCAAAAAGGATAATTTAGAATTCTGCACGATCTTGCTTGGCGGCTATCGGCTTGCAACACAAGCCGGGTGAATCACTGTCCAAATGATTTTTAAACATGACCGCCACATCCATAGAGCCAATCAGCGGTGCATCTTCAAACAAGGGAACACGAGATTCGTAATCAATGGTGATCAACACACGCTTTGCTTCGCGCTTGATAACGATATTTTCGGTCGGACCTGCGCTGCGAACATTGTTAATGGTGTAGAAGCTGGTGAGTTTTTTGCGAATTTCACTGTCGGTCATATCAGCCAAAGCGGTTCCCGGCTCTACCAACGATTTAAGCGCTGAAACCACATAGCGGTTCTCGGCATACATGGGCACGATTTTAAAACCGCACATCAAAAAAAAGCCGGCCACAATCAAGACCAACAGCCAACTCCACATGCCCATGCCGCGCTGTTTCTGTAAAGTGTTCATAGTGGTTCCTTTTAGAGTTTTCTTGGTTAACCCAGTCTTCTCAAACACAACAAACTACTCAATCACACCCACTCGGGAAAAGCTCGGGATACTGAAAAACGAATCCCAGTGCATCCACACCGCGAAAGCCTTACCGACAATGGCATCTTCCGACACCATTCCCCACACACGGCTGTCAGCACTGTTATCGCGATTGTCGCCCATCATAAAGTAATGGCCCTCAGGAACACGCCACACCCCCGGATATTGTCGATGGGGCTGGCCGCTGATTTCGCTGGGCACCTGATTCTTTTTGGCGGTAAAGGTTGTTTCGCCAAGCGTCTCACTCACTTCCCGGTAATAGGGATTCCCTACCGGCAAGTCTGCCAACAGGGTCTCAGGCACCTGTTCGCCATTGATATATAGCACATGGTTGATATAGCGCACCTCATCCCCCGGTAAGCCAATCACCCGCTTGATAAAGTAGGTATCGGGCATATGGGGCGGGAAGAACACCATCACGTCGCCGCGCTGAGGTTCGTTAATAGAAATCACCTTGGTATTAAGCACCGGCAGGCGTATACCGTAGGTGTATTTGTTCACCAGAATAAAGTCGCCTATCTCGAGCGTGGGCTCCATGGAACCGGAAGGGATTTGGAAGGGCTCAGCGACAAAAGAGCGCAACACAAACACCAACAGCAACACCGGGAAAAAGGACTTGCTGTACTCCACCAACATGGGCTCGCGCGCCGCTGTCTCGCGCGCCGCGTCATAAGCTGCCTGGGTTTTGGCGTGGGTTTCACGCAGCCTGGCCTCCGCCGACTTATCCGGCGCTGGCTCTTTCAGAAATCCGGCAAAGCGCTGCTCCACCTCGGCCACACGCTGTTTGCGCGGCTTGGACCAGATAAACGCATCCAGCAACCACACCAGACCGGTAAAAAATACCGCCAGCGTCAGGATTAATGGCAGGTTGATGTTCATTCAGTATCCTTGCACCAGCTTACTAGTTATCAATCTTCAATACGGCAAAAAACGCCGCCTGGGGAATTTCGACACTGCCGACTTGCTTCATGCGCTTTTTGCCCGCCTTTTGCTTTTCCAGCAGCTTCTTTTTGCGGGTGGCATCGCCACCGTAGCACTTGGCGGTTACATCCTTGCGCAAGGCCTTGACCGTGGAGCGAGCAACAATTTGTCCGCCGATGGCCGCCTGAATCGCCACGTCGTACATTTGTCGAGGAATCAGCTCTTTCATCTTTTCGACCAGCTGTCGCCCCATATGCTGGGCCTTGTCGCGGTGCACAATCAGCGCCAAGGCATCCACTTTTTCGCTGTTAATCAAAACATCGAGGCGCACCAGGCGGGCATCCTGAAAGCGCAAAAAGCTGTAATCCAGAGAGGCAAAGCCGCGACTTACGGATTTCAATCGATCAAAGAAGTCTGTTACCACTTCGTTCATTGGCAACTCATAGCGCACCGACACCTGGGAGCCGGTAAACTGCAAATCTTTTTGCACGCCGCGCTTTTCCACGCAGAGCGTTATCACATTCCCCAGATGTTCCTGGGGCACCAGAATATTGGCCTCAACAATCGGCTCCCGCATCTCGTTGATCGAACCCGGATCCGGCAACTTGGAGGGGTTGTCTACATAGAGGGTTTCGCCCTTGTTGTTCACAATCTCATAGACCACTGTCGGCGCAGTGGTAATCAAATCCAGGTCATACTCGCGCTCCAGGCGCTCCTGGATGATCTCCATGTGGAGCATGCCGAGAAAGCCACAGCGAAAACCAAAGCCCAGAGCATCGGAGCTTTCGGGTTCGTAGAAGAGCGAGGCATCGTTGAGTGTCAGCTTGGCCAATGCTTCACGAAAGGCTTCGAAGTCATCGGAGCTTACCGGGAACATTCCGGCGTAAACCTGGGGCTTGATTTTCTGGAAGCCGGCCAAGGCGGGGACGTCCGGCGTCTGTGCATGGGTAATGGTGTCGCCCACAGGCGCGCCGTGAATATCCTTGATACCGGCAACCACAAACCCCACTTCGCCCGCCTTGAGCTCTTTCAGCTGGGTGAGCTTGGGCGTAAACACCCCCACGCCGTCAACGACCTGGGGTTTGCCAATGGTTTTGGTGATGATTTTGTCCTTGACCTTGAGCGTGCCCTGTTTAACGCGAACCAGCGACACCACACCCAGATAGTTGTCAAACCAGGAGTCGATAATCAGCGCCTGCAGGGGCGCATCAACGTCGCCTTGCGGCGGCGGCACCAAGCGCACCAGCTCTTCCAGTACATCTTCCATGCCCATGCCCGACTTGGCCGAACAGCGCACTGCCTCGGAGGCGTCAATACCAATAATATTTTCGATTTCCTGCGCGACCCGCTCCGGCTCCGCCTGGGGCAAATCCATCTTGTTCAGTACCGGGATTACCTCTAAACCCTGCTCTATGGCGGTGTAGCAGTTGGCCACCGACTGGGCTTCCACGCCCTGAGCCGCATCCACCACCAAGAGCGCACCTTCACAGGCGGCGAGTGAGCGCGACACCTCGTAGGTAAAATCCACATGGCCAGGGGTGTCAATAAAGTTGAGCTGGTAGTTTTTGCCGTCACGGGCTTTGTAATTCAGGGTTACGCTGTGGGCTTTGATGGTAATACCGCGCTCGCGCTCCAGATCCATGGAGTCCAGCACCTGCGCCTCCATCTCACGGTCACTCAGGCCACCGCACAGCTGGATGAAGCGGTCGGCGATGGTGGATTTACCGTGGTCGATGTGGGCGATGATGGAAAAATTGCGAATATGGCTAAGGTCGGTCACAGAATATCAGGCACTTATACGAGGGTGGGAAGGCGTCAACGGGCACTATGCCCGGCCGGAAAAGGCGGCAGTTTAGCCTATTTGCTGACGCGGTGCCATGCGCACTCAAGCCGCCAGCGCCCCTCGCAAAAGGGATGCTGGCGGCCAGTGAAGGAGCAGTTTTATTTGGGGGTTATGGTGTGGAAAATGGGTCGACCATTGCGAAAGAAGCGGATGGCCTGAGGATTGCCTTTGGGTAAATCCTCAATCACCTTGCGATAGTCCGCCAGATTGGCGATATCGTTAAAGCCCAGTTGATCAATCACGTCGCCGACCATCAAACCCGCTTGCGACGCCGGGCTGTTGGGCTGAACCTGGCGCACCACCACCCCTGAGGTTACCCCGGCATTGCGGCCGCGATTTTGGTCATTGATGTTTTCCACCACCAGGCCCAGCGCATCCACGCGCCCGCCGCTGTTGTCTTCCTGACCGGCATGGCTAATGGGTGCAGCATCCTGCACCGGCAACACGCCAACCGTCACGCGGATTGTCTGCTCTTTACCTTTGCGCATCACCACCACCGGTACCTTGGTGTTGGGCGGTGTGCGGCCTACCAGGTAAGGCAGATCTGCCTGGGTTTTCACGTCGCGCCCGCCAAACTTGAGAATCAGGTCACCGGCACGCAAACCAGCCTTGGCGGCTGGCCCTTCGGGTTCCAAATCAGCGATAACCGCGCCCACTGCCTTATCCAGGCCGTGGGCACTGGCGAGATCCTTGGTGACCGGCTGAATAACCACACCCAACCAGCCGCGATCCACTCGCCCTTTTTCTTTTAATTGCGCCACCACCTCTTCAGCCACCGACGAGGGGATGGCGAAGGAGAGGCCAATGGAACCACCGCCGCGGGTATAGATCTGGGAATTCACCCCCACTACCTCGCCATCGAGATTAAACAGCGGGCCGCCGGAGTTTCCCGGATTAATGGCGACATCCGTCTGGATAAAAGGCACGTAGCTGCTTTCATTGCGCTCGGAGGGAATATTGCGGCCTATGGCGCTGACGATCCCCGCTGTTGCTGAATAGTCCAGCCCAAAAGGCGAGCCGATGGCCACTACCCATTGCCCCACTTTGAGACTATCTGCCTTGGCAAAGGCCAGCGTGGGTAGATCGGTGGCATCAATTTTTAACAAGGCCAGATCCGAGCGCGAATCCGCTCCCACCAGCTCGGCTTTAAATTCGCGCTGATCACTCAGGCGCACGCTGATTTCGTCGGCGCCATCGATCACGTGGTTGTTGGTAAGGAGATAACCATCGGGCGAGATAATAAAGCCCGATCCCATCGCATTGCGCTGGCGCTCGGGCATATCGTAGTGTTCAAAAAGTTCGCGAAAAATTTCCGGGATTTGTTGCTGAGGGGGCACCATCATTTGCGCACGGGCCTGAGTCCGGGCGCTGGTGGTAATTTTCACCACGGCGGGCGAGTTTTTTTCGATCAAGTCAGTAAATTCTGGCAGGCCATGCGCGTGCACTTGCGTCGTCAGCAAGAACAAAACACCGCACACAAAACTGACCAAAGGCGTACCGGCTTTAAGCATGAAACATCTCCTGTTATCCAACTATCAGGCGATCTGACCGGCACAAAAGCAATTAATTCCACGGCGCCTATAATTCCACGACGCCTAAACGGCTCCTCAGTTGCCGCGCTCCAAGCGCAGGGTGACCCGGCGATTTTGCGCGCGCCCCGCCGCTGTTTGATTTGTAACCACCGGGTAGCGCTCACCGTGCCAGCGGGTAACCAGTTGGCTCTCGGGAATACCCCGCTCAATAAGGTAACTGGCAATCAGCTCCGCGCGCTGTTTGGACACTTCGAGGTTATCCGGACGCACACCTTCGCTGTCGGTGTGGCCATCAATAAAAATCTGTTTAACGCGCCTGTCCGCTTTGACATAGCGAATTAGTTGATCCAGCTTGCGCAGATCACCCTGTCGGGGCATTTCTCCATCGGCCGGAAAATAAATCGCCGTGCGTTCAACCTGCTGAAAACTGACCGGCAAAAGGCGTTGCAAACACTTTTTGTACTCATCAAAGGGGTCGAGAAACCCCTGGGGTTCGAGCAGCACCCGCAGGGACGCGGAAGATTCCTGCCGGGATTGACTGAACACCAACCGCCGCCGGTTTTCCAACCCGGCCTGCAATTGGCTAACCAGCCCACCCTCAAGCCGCAGAATCTCCGGCCCCTCCTCCAGATCCAACTGACTAAGGGTTTGCGGAGGCGCATCCAGACGCCAGGCAGGCGGCGCGGTTTGAACCAGCGCCCTGCCGGGTGCCATCACCGGGCGCTCCTGACGCAAACGAAATATCTCTTGATGTCCGGCGCTCCTGACAAAGCTCGCCGACCCGAAATAGCTGATTTCATGGGATAGTTGACACTCAAACACCGAGGCGCTGAGTTCCCAGCGCCCCTCTGCCATGCCCGAGCTGTAGGTCGTCGCCGTCAGATGGGGAGCCCACAGGAGCAGCGAAATAAGAAAATAACGCACCATGCCAAATACCCAGGAGAATGTTGAGGCCTTGCGCAAACCGGTCAGCCTTCTGGCAGATTATCGACTGACCGCGCTCCTACTTTAGCCGAGAATGTCCCGGCACATGGGCAGGCGGGGGCAAGTTTGGTAGCATGCGAGGGTTTTTGAGCCCAGGATTTCCCATCCCATGATCGACGCGTCCGTCAATACCCGCCAAAGCCTCACGATTACCCGCCCCGACGACTGGCATATCCACCTGCGCGATGGCGCCGCCCTCGCTCGCACTGTCTCTGACGCCGCTGCCAGCTTCGGCCGCGCCATTGTGATGCCCAACCTGGTGCCGCCGGTACTCAATACCGAGCAGGCCCTGACTTACAAAGCGCGCATCCTGGCCGCTCGGCCGGAGGGCAGCCAGTTTGAGCCGCTAATGGTGCTCTACCTGACCGACAACACCGACCCGGCAGAAATCGCCCGCGCCAAGGCCGCTGGCGTAGTCGCCGCCAAGCTCTACCCAGCGGGGGCCACCACCAACTCCGACTCAGGCGTGACGGATATCAACAAGATCTACCCGGTGCTCGAGGCCATGCAAAAAGCCGGGATGCACTTTTTATTACACGGCGAAGTCACCGACTCGGCAATTGATATCTTCGACCGGGAAAAAGTATTCCTGGAGCGCACCTTCGGCCAGGTAGTGCATGACTTCCCGGCGCTGCGCATGGTGCTGGAGCACATTACTACCCGCGATTCCGCCCAGTTTGTGGCCGAAGCGCCCGCCAATGTGGCCGCCACCATTACCGCCCACCATCTACTCTACAACCGCAACCATATGCTCGCCGGTGGCATACGCCCGCACTACTACTGCCTGCCCATTCTCAAGCGCAGTAGTCATCAGGACGCGCTGATTGCCGCCGCTACCAGCGGCAACCCCAAGTTTTTTCTGGGTACTGATTCTGCGCCCCACGCCAAGCACAAAAAAGAAGCTGCCTGCGGCTGTGCCGGAGCCTACACCGCCAATGCGGCCCTGGAACTCTATGCCGAAGCCTTTGAAGATGCGGGTGCTCTGGACAAGCTGGAGGCCTTTGCCAGCTTCTACGGCGCCGACTTTTACGGCCTGCCGCGCAACCAGGACAAAATCACCCTGATCAAACAAGCCTGGCAACTGCCCGAGCAGCTCGCCATGGGCGAAGATATTCTGGTGCCACTGCGGGCCGGTGAAACCCTGCGCTGGCAGCGCCAGGCCTAAGGAACTCCCGTGAATCCACCTGACCACCCCCGCGATCCCAATTCTCCCCTGGCACAGCGCTTTCGCGGCTTTTTGCCAGTCATCATTGATGTAGAGACCGGCGGCTTTAACGCCCGCACCGACGCCCTGCTGGAAATTGCTGCCGTCACCCTGCGTATGGACGATGACGGTGTGCTGCACCGCCATGAAACCCACGCCTTTCAGGTAGATCCCTTCGAGGGCGCCAATATCGAGCAGGCCGCGCTCGACTTTACCGGCATAGACCTGGATAGCCCAGACCGCTTGGCCGAGCCGGAACTGATGGTGATGACCGACCTTTTTCAGGCGGTGCGCCGGGCCGTCAAAGAAAGCGGCTGCACCCGGGCTGTGATGGTGGGCCACAACGCCCACTTTGATCTGGGTTTTGTCAACGCCGCGGTGGAACGCTGCGATATCAAGCGCAACCCTTTTCATCCTTTTTCCTGTTTCGATACCGCCACCCTCGCCGGGCTGGCCTTTGGCCAGACCGTACTGGCCAAGGCCTGCCGTGCCGCCGGTATTGAGTTCAGTAACAGCGCCGCTCACAACGCCGCTTACGACGCCGAAAAAACCGCCGACCTTTTTTGCCATATCGTGAACCGCTGGCGCAGCCTGGGCGGCTGGTCACCGGAGTCGATGCCAGAAACGGATGAAGAAGCTGAGTAATCCCCCAGATTCGGCCTGTAAAAACCCGGCCACCATTGCTATGCTAGCCCCAACCTTTTAATAACACCCATCCATGGGAATCAGCAGGAGCCACCATGACCCAGCAACAAAAACTTTTTGTCGTCGTTGACCCCACCGCCGATCAGCATATTGCGCTTGAGCGAGCTGTCATTATTTCCGGCTTGCAACCGAGCAAACCGCAAGTCTATGTTTTTGTTGCCGTCGATCCAGAAGCAACAGATACCCGCGCCAGCAACGACAGCCTGTTTCGTGATCAAAAATGGTTTGATGAAGTTATCAAGCAACCGCTGACCAAGGCCGGTATCGACTACCTTATTGAAGTGTCCTGGTCGAGCGAATGGCAAGAATCTATTCGCCAATCCGCCAAACGTTTTGGCGCCGATCTTATTTATTTGCCGGTACACGCCAAAACCAGCAATCGTCGCTTCACCTTCACCGAATCCAAATGGGAACTGCTGAAAGGTGCGCACTGCCCGGTTGTGTTGATTCGCCCGGGCGCCAAAGCCAAGCGCAGCGTCATCCTGGCAGCGGTTAACTTCCAGGCGCAGCGCGATGTGCAGCGCGAGCTCAACAAAAAAATTCTCGAACAGGCCAAGCATTTCGCCAGCGTTTATGGCGCAGACTTGCATGTGGTCAACGGCTATCTGGATTCCATGAACTACCCGGATCGCGGTCGTTTGGTTAACGAAACCGGTTTGGCCGCCGCCAACATTCATGTAAAAAACGGTTACTCATCCGATGTTATTTCTGAAGTGGCCGAAGAAATTCAAGCGGATCTGGTGGTGATGGGAACTCTGGGTCAAAACGGTATGACCACTACCCGCCGCGGCAACACAGCCGAGCGGATTATCGCCGCCCTGGACGATGATGTGATGGTGATTAACCACGAATAAGTCTGCGTCAACGCCATAAAAAAACCGCGCTCATCAGCGCGGTTTTTTTATGCTCGGCCTTTGCTATTGCAGCGTCAACTCGTCCATATAAAAACGCAGCGCCGCCAGCCACTCCTGAAATGCCTCCCCCACCGCGCGGGTTTGAATCATGCGGCTTTGGTCGTCCCAAATACGCCCCAAGTTGCGGGTATCTGTAAAACTCGCCAACAACTGATTGCTGAGCGAATCGCGCACTTCAATCACGATAGTCATGTTGGCCATACCCTCCAGATAGGCGCGCATAGCTGCTGATTCCTCAGACGAGTCTGGTATCACTATAGGTGCAATTTCCACAATGGCCGCATCCATTCGCATCACCCTTTCACCCGCATCCAGCGTCGTGGAATAGCGCCCGTCGGCAATAAAATGGCCCACAGCGGCGGCGATATACTGCTCCCGATAAAAGCGACGATCTGCGTCGCTGAGTTGGCTCTGTTGTTTGCTGTCCAGAACACGCACCTGAAGATCGCGCAGATTGATATCGCTGAGAATCAACTGGTCGTAACGCGAAAAATTAACTGCTGGCTGGATAAAAAAACCTTCCATACGATCGCTTGTGGATGGCGCCTCCGCAGCATTAACAGGCGAGTTTTTCGGCGCAGGTTGTGAGCTGCACGCCACCAACCCCAGCAGCAAGGCTAAAAGCACATAAGGTTTTACAGTCATGGCCCATCCATTCCTTAACAACACTGAACACCCAGAAAAAACAAGGAGGCCAATGCCTCCTTGTTCGCTTAGTTTACAAACACCCGCGCATTGCGGAATAACCGCAGCCAAGCGCCGTCTTCCTGCCAGTGATCCGGGTGCCAGGAGTTGGTCACACTGCGGAACACCCGCTCCGGGTGGGGCATCATGATAGTCACGCGGCCGTCACGGCTGGTCACCGCCGTAATACCCATGGGCGAGCCATTGGGGTTGGCCGGATAGTTTTCGGTTACCTGCAAATGGTTGTCGATATAGCGTGCCGCGACTGTGCCGCTTTCATTACAGAATTGCAAAGCCGCAGCGCTGGCAAACTCCGCCCTGCCCTCACCGTGGGACACCACCACCGGCATATGGGAACCGGCCATACCCGCCAGTAATACCGAGGGCGATTCCTGCACCTGCACCAGGCTGAAACGGGCCTCGAACTGTTCCGACAGGTTGCGCACAAAACGCGGCCAGTGGTCGGCACCGGGGATCAGTGATTTAAGATTGGACATCATCTGGCAACCGTTGCACACCCCAAGGCTAAAGGTTTCAGAACGGTGGAAAAACTGGGCAAATTGATCGCGGGCGCGGTTGTTAAACAGGATGGTCTTGGCCCAGCCCTCACCGGCACCCAGCACATCGCCATAGGAGAAACCGCCGCAGGCCACCAGGCCCTTGAAGCTGTCGAGGGAAACCCGACCACTCAGCAGGTCGCTCATATGCACGTCCACCGCACGGAAGCCAGCACGATCAAAGGCGGCCGCCATTTCCACGTGGCTGTTAACGCCTTGCTCGCGCAGCACCGCCACCGCCGGGCGAATGCCCAACTGGATATAGGGCGCAGCGATGTTTTCCTGGGGATCGTAGGTGAGCTTGACGCTCAGGCCTGGGTCGCGCTGCATCAGCGTGTCGTATTCCTGGCGGGCGCAATCCGGGTTGTCGCGCAAAGCCTGTAGACGATAGCTGGTTTCGGCCCAGAGGCTTTGCAGTATCACCCGCGATTGATCAAAGATCAGCTCGCCGTCCTGCCTAATGCGCAGCCAGTCATCTTCGTTGGGCTCGCCGATGACCCTTGCACTCAAGCCAGCCTCGGCAAAGCGGGCCTGCACCTGGGCGGATTTATCGCGACTGACCTGAAGCACTGCGCCCAACTCTTCACTGAAAAGCACGGCTAGTGGGTCTTCGCCCAGTTCGCTGACATCAATATCCAAACCACAGTGACCAGCAAAGGCCATCTCAGCGAGGGTTACCAGCAGGCCGCCGTCACTGCGGTCGTGGTAGGCGAGCAACTCGCCCGCCGCCAGACTGGCCTGCACCGCGTCAAAAAAGCCACTGAGCAAGGCCGGACGATTGAGATCAGCGGGTTCCTCGCCCAGTTGGTTATACACCTGCGCCAGGATAGAACCGCCCAAGCGGTTGCGCCCTTCACCCAAATCCACCAGCAGCAGCTGGGTGGCACCCTTGTCGGTGCGAATCTGCGGCGTGAGCGTCTGGCGTACATCAAGCACCGGCGCAAAGGCCGAAATGATCAACGATGTGGGCGCGGTCACCGCCTTGTGTTCGCCACCCTCCTGCCACGCGGTGCGCATGGACATGGAGTCTTTGCCCACCGGAATGGTAATGCCCAGTGCCGGGCACAATTCCATACCCACAGCTTCGACGGTGCGGAAGAGTTTTTCGTCCTCGCCCTTGTGTCCTGCGGCGCACATCCAGTTGGCAGACAGTTTGATATCGGCGAGCTTTTCAATGCGCGTGGCGGCTATGTTGGTAATGGCCTCGCCCACCGCCATGCGGCCGGAAGCGGGGGCATCCAGCAAGGCCAACGGGGTGCGCTCGCCAACACTCATGGCTTCGCCAAGGTAGGTGTCATGAGCAACAACGGTCACCGCGCAATCGGCTACCGGCACCTGCCAGGGGCCAACCATCTGGTCGCGCACCACCATGCCGGTGACCGAGCGATCACCAATGGTAATCAGGAAGCTTTTACTGGCCACAGCGGGGTGATTGAGCACCCGTTCAGCCGCTTCGTAAATATCCACTTCCTGGGTATTAAAGGCGCTGGTACTGGCCTGATAGCGCTCGGCCGTGCGGTGCATACGCGGCGGCTTGCCAAAGAGCACCGACATGGGCAGATCTACTGACTTGGCGTCAAAGTGGGTGTCGTTCACCAGCAGGTGCTTTTCGCTGGTGGCTTCCCCGACTACCGCATAGGGCGCCCGCTCCCGCAGACAAATGGCTTCAAAGCGAGGCAGATCCTCTGGGTTGATCGCCAGTACATAACGTTCCTGGGATTCGTTACACCAAATAGCCAGCGGGCTCATACCCGGCTCATCGTTGGGCACATTGCGCAATTCAAAACGGCCACCGGTGCCGCCATCTTTTACCAGCTCGGGGAAGGCGTTGGAGAGTCCACCGGCACCCACGTCGTGGATGAAAGCGATGGGGTTCTTATCGCCCAGCTGCCAGCAGCTGTCGATAACTTCCTGACAGCGGCGCTCGATTTCGGGGTTTTGACGTTGAACAGAGGCGAAATCCAGATCTTCCGATGAAGAGCCAGAGGCCATAGAGGAGGCGGCACCGCCACCCAGGCCGATCAGCATGGCCGGGCCACCCAAGACCACCAGCTTGGCGCCGGGGGCAAAGGGAGGCTTTTCAACGTGTTCCGCTTTGATATTGCCGTAACCACCCGCCAGCATGATGGGCTTGTGGTAGCCGCGACGCTCGCCGTCGAAGGTATCTTCGAAGGTACGGAAATAGCCGCAGATATTGGGGCGACCAAATTCATTATTGAAGGCAGCGCCACCAATGGGGCCTTCGAGCATGATGTCCAGCGGCGTGACTATGCGGCCCGGCTTGCCGTAGTCCTGCTCCCAGGGCTGGATAAAGTCGGGAATTTGAAGGTTGGATACGGTAAAGCCCGTGAGGCCTACCTTGGGCTTGGAACCACGACCCACGGCGCCCTCGTCGCGGATCTCACCGCCAGCACCCGTGCCTGCGCCCGAAAACGGGGAAATCGCCGTAGGGTGGTTATGGGTTTCCACCTTCATCAGCATATGCACCGGCTCCCGGTGGTAGCTGTAGGTACGGGTCTGGCTATCGGGATAAAAGCGACCAGCCTCGGGGCCTGCGATAACAGCAGCGTTATCGGCATAGGCCGAGAGCACATTGTCGCCCGCCTTTTCATAGGTGTTTTTGATCATCTTGAACAGGCTGAGAGGCTGATCCACCCCGTCGATAGTCCAGCTGGCGTTAAAGATTTTGTGGCGGCAGTGTTCTGAGTTGGCTTGGGCGAACATCATTAACTCCACATCCACCGGGTTGCGCCCCAGGGTGAGGAAGCTGTCGAGCAGGTAGTCGATTTCATCGTCTGCCAGGGCTAGCCCCAGATCGCGGTTTGCCTGCTCCAGGGCAGCGCGGCCCCCGCCGAGTACATCCACACGGGTTTGCGGTGCGGGAGCCTGGCGAACAAACAATTGCGCCGCGTCTTCCAGGCGAGCAAACACCGCTTCCACCATACGATCATGAAGCTGGGCTGCAATCCACTGGGCGTCAGCGTCGGAAAAACTGCCAGCCACATAATAAGCCTGGCCCCGCTCCAAACGACGCACCCCGCCAAGACCAGCATTGTGGGCGATATCCGTGGCTTTTGAAGCCCAGGGCGAGATGGTGCCTGGGCGCGGCAACACCAAAAACAGGCGCCCCTCGCGATTGGTCTCCCCCTCGGCACGGGGGCCATAGGTCAACAACTGGGCCAAAAGGCGCTGTTGCTCCTCGTTAAGCTCTCCCTCTGTGTCGGCAAAGTGAACAAATTCGGCAAAAACCCCTTCTACTGCCGCCACTTGTTGCTGCAGGCTGGCCAACAATTTTTGGGAGCGAAAAGAAGAAAGGGCGGGAGCACCACGCAGAATCAGCATAGGGGGACAGGCCTCGAAAGCGGAGGGGGTTAAAAAAGAGGGCGCAATTGTACTTGATTCACCCTGACAAGACAGCAGCCGCCAAAAGATATTAGCCTGGCAAGCGTTTTGCTTGCTTTTTAACCACCAATTGCCGCTTTCGCCGGGAGAGAAAGTGTAAATCTTGTTAAAAATTGTGCGGCCCCTATCCAACCCCAAGGGGGAATCAGGGCGCCAGGGGCCTGGCTTGGCGCGCAAACTTGCTTATTTTTTATCCCGGTTACTATACTGTTGATCAAAAAACAAGCTAGCGCTTAACAAAATCAGCCGTTAGAATCGCGCGCAATTTGATCGAGCCAGGCTGGTAAAGCGACCCGAGTGCAGTTTTTGGGCACCCTGATCGACCCGCTACTCCATGGAATTTGGCTCACATCCGTAAACCCGGAGACATGCATATGGACATTAAGCGACTCAAGCGCCTGGGGCTGCGTGCGTTAACTGGCCTCCTTCTCATTCACAGCTGCTTGCTGTTGGTGCGCAGCTATCAACCTGACCTGCTTGAGCAAGTGCGCGAATCCGGTGAGCTGCGGGTGCTCTCGCGCAACGGCCCCACCACCTACTACGAAGGCCCCAAGGGCTATACGGGCTTTGAATACACCCTTCTAAAAGGTTTTGCGGAGGATCTGGGTGTTGAGCTGGTAATAATGGAAGAACCCAGTTTGGGCAAGATGTTTAGCCGCTTGACCAACGACACCCGCGAGCATCTCGCCGCCGCCAATATTACTGTCACGCCCAAACGCAGCAAACGCGTGCTTTTCACCCAACCGTTTATTGAAGTACAGCAGCAAGTCATTTATCACAGCCGCCATCAAAGCCCGCGAGAGGTCGTGGATTTAATGGGCCGTGATCTGGTGGTCATCGCCCAAAGTGCCCATGTTGAGCGGCTTAAAGAACTGCGCGAAACCTACCCGGAACTCAGTTGGCGGGAAATTGAAAACGTCGAAATGATCGACCTGATGGAAATGGTGCACAAGGGCGAGGCAGATGTCGCCATAGTCGATTCCCATGCCTTTGAACTTAACCGCTATGCCTACGCCCGAGTTCGTGCCGGCTTTGCGCTCACTGGCAGCCAGCAACTGGCCTGGGCCTTCCCCCGCACCGGGGATACCAGCCTCTACCAAGCCGCCGAAACCTATTTAAGCCGCATCAAAGACAACGGCCAACTGGCGGCCATCCAGGAACGCTTCTTCCAACCCATGCCCGTCGAAGAAGTGGATACTGCCGATGCCCTCGCCTTTATGCGGCGCCTGGAACAGCGTTTCCCTCGCTGGGAGGAAGACATACGCGCTGCTGGTGAGGAATTTGAAGTCGATTGGGCGCTGCTTGCCGCCATCAGTTACCAGGAATCCCATTGGGACCCCAAGGCTGTGTCCTCTACTGGCGTGCGCGGTCTGATGATGCTGACTCGCGCTACAGCGTCAGAAGTCGGTGTGGACAATCGTATTGATCCCACCCAAAGCATTTTTGGTGGCGCCCGCTATTTTCGTAACCTGCTCGATCGCATTCCGGCGCGGGTAACTGACCCGGAAGACAGGCTCTATATGGCCCTGGCTGCCTATAACGTAGGCATGGGTCATCTGGAGGATGCGCGGGTGCTCACCGAGCGCCACGGCGATGACCCCAACAAATGGACAGAGGTGCGCAAATACCTGCCGCTGCTTTCCAAACGCCAATACTTTAGCCAGACCAAGCATGGCTATGCCCGCGGCTGGGAGCCGGTGCACTATGTGCGCAAGGTGCGTTCCTATCACCGTATTCTGGCTTGGTACGCCGAACAGGAAGAGCGACGTCTGGCGGTGTTGCAGTTTGAAGACCAGGAAGATAACCAACCCCAGGCTCAGCTTCAGGAAGTTCGTCAACTCAGCCTGCAAACCTCATCACTTTCCGTTCTATAAGAAGATTCCGGCGCAGACTGGCATTCGTCCTCGACTTGGGTTAATTTCGCCAAGCCTTTGGAGTTTTCACTCCATGAGTCAGGCAATGTCTATCCCAAAAATCAGCAAGATCAGGAAGTCTCAACTATGTCAGACCAGAATCCCTACTCCACTCCCCAGTCCAACGTTGACTATCGCCCCGAATCCGGCGAATTCTCCGGCGGCAACTACAACTGGACAATTAACGACGTACTCAACGAAGCCTGGGCCAAAATCAGCGGCTTTAAGCTGGTCTACATGGTTGCCATTATTGTCTACGTGATCATTTCCCAAGGCTTGGCCTTCGCCTTGCAAACGCTCGCTGGCGAGTCAGTCGGGGTTCTGATTATCGGCAACCTGCTGCTGAGTCTTGTGACCTATCCCCTGGCCGCAGGCCTGATGATGATGGGCATCAAGCGCTCGGCCGGGCTGGAAGTGAATTTCAGTACCCTGTTTGATTATTACAACCAAGCTATTCCACTCTTTATTCTCGGATTGCTGGTGAGTCTGTTTAGCATTCTTGGCCTGATACTCTTGATCATTCCGGGCATCTATTTAATGGTGGCCTATATGCTCGCCATGCCCTTAATGGTTGAGAAAAAACTGGGTATCTGGGAATCCATGGAGACCTCTCGTCAGGCCATCACCCAATGCTGGTTCCGTTTTTTTGGTCTGATGCTGCTGATGATGTTGATTATTGTTGTGAGCATCATTCCTCTGGGCATTGGCTTGATTTGGACCCTACCTATGACTGCGCTGGTTCTGGGTATTGTTTATCGCGAACTCTTTGGTCTTGAGTTTATGCGCTAGTTTTTTCTGCTGCTCGAGCCCGGTCGATGCCGGGCTTTTTTATCACTCCAGTTTCCCGGTGAACAACCCATGTCCCTATCACTCGTAATCTTAACTGTTTGCATACTATTGTTCGGTTTACGTGGTTATTTCAAAGGATTTTTTGTCTCACTGGGCAGAGTTATTGCGGTTATCACCGGCTACCTCGCGCTGGTTTATGGGTTGGCGCCCAGCGTCGCCCTGATTGAAACCAAACTGGGGCTGGACGGCACCCTTGTTTATTTATTGGCGGGATTAATACTCTTTGCCGGTGCGGGTATGCTGGTTGGCCTGCTATTCGCCGGGCTCGAAAAATTGCTGCTAAAGGATGCCAAATCTTCAACCGGATCACGCGTAGGCGGGCTGCTGATCGGTGCCAGCCTGGGCGCACTCTGCGGCCTGATGATCATTTATTGCATCAGCCTCGTTCAAGAAGTTCGCGATCTCAAAGCGGCCAATCAAACCGCACAAATGACTAATCAATTTGAATCAGACACACTTCAGCAGCCTGAAGCGCAACAATCGCTGTTGGAAACTAGCGCACGGAAACTTCTGGGCAGCGCTACAGGTCAGATCGTTAAACTCGCCTCACCCGAAGCAGCGCCGCTCACAGCCGCCTTCGTTGAATCGCCCACCACCATGGTGCGCAACCTGCAAACCGTGAGCGGTGATGTAAACCTGCGCAGTTTGCTGCAAGATAAAGATTTTCACCAACTGCTAAACAGTGGCAACCTGGACGCAATCCAGAGAGACCCCCGTTTCAAAGCAGTTGCCAAAATGCCGGAGATGCGCCAACTGCTCAAACATGCCGGTGTCGAGCAGGAGGCCTCTGAACAGCAGCTGGCGGCCTGGGCCGCCAATTCCTGGCAGAGAGCTGAACAGATTCGCAATCAGCAAGAAGTGCAGGCCATCCTGAATGACCCGGCCTTCCAGAAAAAACTCGACAGTGGTGACAAGCTGTCATTGATGACAGATCCCAAATTCAAGACACTCTTGGATCAATTTTTTAGCACTGCGCCTTCCAAAGAATGAGGCGCTCTGAAGCGAACGGAGTAGTTTATGTGGAATGGCGGACGCCTCGGTGGAAATTTTTTCTGCACTTTTTTTAGCGCGTTTTGTGTTCTTGCCCTAGCTAATGCTTTGCAAGCGAACGCGTCGACCGCCGAAGACTCTGAAGCTTTCGCCAGCTGCGTAAAACAACTCATGCTGAAGGCCAAAGAGGCTTCAATCTCTTCCGCCACCATCGATCAAACCCTGACCAACGTCAGCCACAACCCCCGCGTAATCGAACTCGACCGGCAACAGCCGGAATTTACCACCAGCTTTGCTGACTACCTGAATCGACGGGTGACGCAAGACAGAATTAAACAAGGGCGCGCACTGCTCAAACAACACCGTCAATTGCTGGATGACGCCAGCGCGCGTTTCGGCGTGCCTGCGCAATATCTGGTGGCCTTCTGGGGGCTGGAAACCAACTACGGACGCTTTCTCGGCAAAATGAATGTGCCAGACTCGCTCACCACTTTGGCCTGCGACCCACGCCGCAGCAACTACTTCACCAGCGAACTGATCGACGCGCTTAAAATTATTGACGAAGGCATAGTGGCGCCACAAAAAATGGAGGGATCCTGGGCCGGTGCTATGGGCCATGTGCAATTTATGCCTTCAGCCTACCGGCGCTACGCGCTCGACTACGATGGCGATGGCAAACGTGATTTGTGGCGGAGCCTTCCGGATGCCATGGGTTCCGCCGCACACTTTTTGCAAAACCTGGGCTGGGAAAAAGGTGCGCGCTGGGGGCGGGAAGTATTGCTGCCGGATAACTTCGATTATTTGCAAGCAGGCCTGACCAACAGCCAGCCACTTGCTGAGTGGAAAAAACTCGGCATTCGTCAGGCAGATGGCAGCCCATTGCCCCAGGCAGATATTGCAGCGTCGCTGCTGGTGCCCTCCGGCCATCAGGGGCCTGCCTTTATGGTGTACGACAATTTCAACGTGATCATGCGTTGGAACCGCTCGGAGTTTTATGCGCTCTCGGTGGGTTACCTAGCTGATCGCATTAATGGCGCTGGCGCCTTGCGTCGCGCACCACCGGAAAATGTACCGCGCCTGCACCGCGACCAAGTGATTGCGCTTCAGGAAAAATTACTCGCTGCGGGCTTTGACCTGGGTGAAGCCGACGGTATCTTCGGCCCCGCCAGTCGTCGTGCACTGAGTCAATTCCAACAGCAACAGAATTTAATCGCTGATGGGTTTCCCGGCGAAGAAGTCCTCAAGCGGCTGGGTATCAACTGATTTTTCACCAACCACTCACATCATCAAGGAGGTGCTTAATGAACCACACAAACCGTCAAGGGCATTTTTTCAGGCCGATGGCACTGGCCATTCTATTGCTTGCGCTACTGGTCACCGGCTGCTCCAAGCCACTGCCAGAAGATAAAAAAGATTACGCAGGTTTGTGGCAGAGCGACGACAAAAACTTCACCCTGCGTATTTACACCAGCGGAGAAGTGGAATTCGAGCGCAAATCGGGCAACAACACGGTGAGCCTCAATGGCCCCATCAAGGAATTTAACGGCGATGACTTCGTGGTGGGCATCTGGTTTATGACGGCGGAATTCAAAGTCAGCGAACCACCCCAACTCAAAGACGGCGAATGGCAAATGGTGGTTGATGAGGTGCGTGTAACGCGGCAATAACGCGTCGGTATTAGCGGACAAGTGAGCAAAAAAAACGGAGGCATTGCCTCCGTTTTTTATTGCGTCAATCAGTGAGAACTAATTCAAGCGCTCAAGCACCGTGGTAATCCCCTGCCCCAAGCCGATACACATGGTGGAAACCCCAAGGGTCATATCCCGCTCGGCCATCACCGTCAACAGCGAACCGGTAATGCGCGTGCCCGAACAGCCAAAGGGGTGACCCAGTGCGATAGCGCCGCCGTTAAGGTTCACCTTGTCTTCCATGTCTTCCAACAGCTTTAAATCCTTCAATACCGGCAGTGCCTGAGCCGCAAAAGCCTCGTTCAACTCAACGCACTCGATATCCTCAATGGTGAGATTGGCCTTTTGCAGAGCCCGCTCAGTGGAAGGCACTGGGCCATAACCCATAATCGAGGGATCGACACCGGCAATGCCCATGGACACCACCTTGGCGATGGGTTTCAAGCCCAGGGCCTGGGCGCGCTCGGCGGACATCACCAGCATCACCGAAGCACCGTCAGATAACTGCGAAGAAGTACCCGCTGTCACCTGGCCATTTTTAGGATCAAACACCGGTGGCAGTTTGGAAAGTGATTCTACCGTGGTGTCGGGACGAATGGTTTCATCCTGATCGACCATGATCATAAAGCCATCGGCGTTGTGGCCTTCTACCGCAATAATTTCTCGCCCGAAACGGCCCTCGGCACGGGCCTTGGCCGCCAACTGATGCGAGCGAGCACCAAACTCGTCCATCTGTTGGCGATTGATGCCGTGCAGCAGCGCCAGGTACTCAGCGGTCATGCCCATGTTGCCCGCCGCCTTGGCTACACTCAGCCCCAACAAAGGGTTGGGGCTGACCGAATCGTACATAGGCAAATGCCCCATATGCTCAACGCCGCCAATCAAAAACACATCGCCCAGGCCCGCACGAATATTGGCAGTGGCGATGTGCAGAGCTGACATGGAGGAACCGCAGAGGCGATTGATGGTTTGTGCGGGAATGGTATGGGGCAGGCCGGTGAGCAATAAAATATTGCGCGCAATATTAAAGCCCTGCTCTTCGCGCTGCATGACGCAGCCCCAGAGCATGTCATCTATCTCTGCCGGGTCCAGTTGAGGATTGCGGGCGAGAAGACCGAGGATGATCGCCGCCGAAATATCATCAGCGCGACGGTGACGAAAGCAGCCATTTTTGGAACGGCCCATGGCGCTACGGGCATAGTCGACGATAACGGCATCTCTGGGATGTAAGCTCACAGTGTATCTCCTCGCTTAGCCGTAGAATTTTTTGTTGTTGGTTGCCATGGCCTTGAGGCTGGCGGGCGGCGCATAAAGTGGACCGAGATGGCTTTGGGCCGCTGCCATATCACAAAAGGCTTGGGCACCTATCTGGTCTATCCAGCGGAACACACCGCCACGGAAGGGTGGGAAGCCTGTTCCATAGACCAGTGCCATATCCGCCTCTGCCGGGGTTTCGACAATACCCTCTTCCAGGCAGCGGAAAAGTTCGGTGGCCATAGGCACCATCATGCGCGCAATAATCTCATCATCGGTTAATTCGAGCGCCGAGGTCACGTGGGGTTTAATCAGCGCAACCGCTGCTTCGCTGGCTACTTTTTCCGGTTTGCCTTTTTTGTCGGTTTGGTAATCGTAAAAACCCTGTTGGCTTTTTTGACCCAAGCGACCAGCATTAAAAAGCGCATCGGTGCAAGAGGTAAAATCCCGCTGCATACGATCCGGGAAGCCCTCTGCCATCACCTTTTCCGCATGCACCGCTGTGTCTATTCCGACAACATCGAGTAAATAGGCAGGGCCCATGGGCCAACCCCAGGTCTCCATGATTTTGTCGATACGCTGGTAATCCACCCCATCGCGCACCAATAGCGAGAAACCCGCGAAATAAGGAAAAAGCACACGGTTGACCAAAAAGCCGGGGCAGTCTTTTACCACTATCGGCTTTTTGCCCATGGCATTGGCGTAGGCCACTGTGCGCGCCACAGCGGCATCCGAGGTTTTGGCGCCACGAATCACTTCCACCAGCGGCATCAGCGGTACAGGATTAAAAAAGTGCATGCCGCAAAAATTTTCTGGTCGTTGAAGTGCTTCCGCCAAATGCGTAATCGAAATCGTTGAGGTGTTGGATGCAATCACCGCGTCGGGCGCCACCTTGGTTTCAACTTCGGCCAGCACACTGCGTTTGACTTTCGGGTTTTCCACCACCGCTTCAACCACAATATCCACGTGATCGAAACCGTCGTAACTCAAACAGGGTTCGATGCGGTTCAGCACCTCGCCCATTTCCAACGGGGTCATTTTTTTGCGTTCGACACGCTTGCTCAGCAGTTTGTTGGCCTCGCTCAAACCCAGATCAATACCTGCCTGGGCAATATCTTTCATCTTGATAGCCACGCCCTTTAGTGCAGACTGATAAGCGATACCTCCCCCCATAATCCCGGCGCCCAGCACAGCGGCACGGCCCACTTTCTTTTCGAGTTTTTTCTCCCAGCCCTTGGCTTTTTTGGCCAGCAGTTGGTCGTTGACAAAAATACCCACCAGGGATTGGGCAACAGGCGTTTGCGCGACCTTGGCAAAGGCTTCGGCCTCAATTTGCAAGGCTTCGTCGCGCCCTTTATCGGCGGCTTTTTGCATGGCCTTGATGGCAGTGACAGGGGAGGGATAATTACGCCCGGCTTGGGCACCCACAAAGGCCTTGGAAGTTTCGAAGGCCATCATGGATTCAATAAAGTTGAGTTTGAGCGGGGCTTTTTTCTGGGCGCGGCGCGCAAGGTAGTCAAAGCGTCCAGCAATGCATTCTTGCAGGGTGTGAAGTGCCGCTTCACGCAGTTTTTCCGGCTCGACCACCGCATCCACCACTCGGGCGGTCAGCGCGGCATCAGCGTCGTTTTCCTTACCGGCCGCGATCCACTCCACCGCCGTTTCCAGCCCCGCCAAACGTGGCAGACGTACTGTGCCGCCCCAGCCGGGCAATATGCCGAGTTTGGTTTCCGGCAGGCCAATCCTGACGTTGCTACTGGCGACGCGGTAGTCACAGGCCAGGGACAATTCCATTCCTCCACCCAAGGCTATGCCATTGAGGGCAACAACCGTGGGAAACGGCAGGTCTTCCAGGCGGCAAAAGTTGCGATTATTGGCGGCCAGGTGGCCGACGATACCCTCTGGGCCAGCGGCAAATACGGCACCGAACTCCATGATATCGGCGCCCACAACGAACACCTCTTTGGCACTGGTGAGCAGCAGCCCCTTGATGTCCGTCGCCTGCTCCAACAGGCTGAGAGCCTGTTCCAGTTCAGCAACGGCCAGGAGGTTGAATTTGTTGACCGATTCGCCTTGAAGATCAAAGGTCAGCTCGGCGATGCCATCGGGCAAGCGACTGAGAGAAAACGCTTTTCCTTGGTACATAGGCTGTATCTCTGTTGTTATCGATGTAAAAACTGATTGAGAGTGTAGCAGCTGGATGGGTAGGCGCGACGGGGCGCAAGCCTATTTGAGACTGGTGACCACCAACACGGCGTCTGAGGCCCCCAGATTGCGCACGCGAAAGGGTTGTTGTGGCAACAGATAAAAACCATCCCCCTGATGAAGATGGTGGACCTGCATCCCCAGC
The DNA here is from genome assembly GCA_965652595.1 of uncultured Cellvibrio sp. GTDB lineage: Bacteria > Pseudomonadota > Gammaproteobacteria > Pseudomonadales > Cellvibrionaceae > Cellvibrio. The sequence goes on from CBFGWO010000006.1 coordinate 32,845, forward strand.
GTCAGTTCCAGCTGCCCGGAGATCAGCATACCGGTGACTTCTGACTGGGCGCGCAATGGCTCAGCACCTGTGTCACAGCCCGCTGGAAAAGTCTGGCGTTGGGTATCCAGGCGGCGATCAGGTTTATCCAGCGCCAGGCGCTCGCGGGTGAAACCACCGGGCCCAAGCACCTGCTTTTGCTGAAGGTCCTTGGCGGAGTAAACCGGAGAGTCGGTATTCTGCAAATCGCAGGCAAAAAATTGCGCCAGCGTCATGGGAATGCCGCCGAGTAATCGCGCTAGGGAATTGATTGAAGGGCTTACCTGGCCCTGCTCGATCATCGAGATATTGCTGTTGGTGACCCCGGCACGCTTGGCCAGTTCACGCTGGGACAGACCATTGCGCTCACGTATTGATCGCAAGCGCTGGCCAAGTTCAAGAGAAAGTTCCTGGGCTTGGGAAACCGAAGGCGCGTCCGTCATACCTGTGTCATTTGCCATCAATCACAATCCTTTTATTGCGCTGGCCGACCGGGTAGCTGCCAGACGACTATTTACCCAGAAGCCGGTTTCTTTCGTCGGTGGGCAGGTTATCGACAACCAGGTTGTAGGAGTTATCGATCATGCGAGCCACTTGATCACTGGGCACACTGCCATCCAGAAACACAGTATTCCAATGCTTTTTGTTCATGTGATAGCCGGGCTGAACCGCAGGATACTTGTCGCGCAGCATAAGCGCTTCTTCAGGATCACACTTGAGGCTGATGCGCGGCAAGCCGTCTTCCACGGTCAGGGTCGCAAACATTTTGTGGCACACCTTGTAGACGGCCACTTCTGGACCAAAAGGGAAGAGTTCTTTTGCCTGATGTTTGCTTAATAGATGCTTTTGTGCGGAGATAAAATCCATCGCTTAGTCCTTTATCAATACCACTCGGTTGATTAATGGGCTCTTCAAGACAACTGGGCTTCGAATCAGAAGATTTGGCCTTTTCGGGCTTAAAGATTTGGGCTTAACGTCTTTCACCAAAGCTTAACAGACTCTTGTAAAAACGGCCTGGATCACAAGGTATTTTCTTGTAAAGCCCACCCCCACCATTTGGGGGGAGCCACTGATATACAAGTTTGGCACGAAACCTCAAAATGTGGAATTCGGCGCCAGTTAAGAAGTGTAACTCCCGGAATGACAAACTGCACGGACTAGCGACGCTTAAAAGGAGGTGCGGCGGTAATCGCGGTACTCAGGGGTCCAAAAGTTGGCCTGAATACGTGCCTCAATCAATTCCTCGGGAACCGGCATGGCGACACCGTCCGCTACCGCTTGCTTGAACACGGCTTGGGCGATCAGTTTGCTCACCTCGCGTATTTCAGCCAGGGGCGGCAGTAGAGCCCCCTCCCCCTTTTGTACCATGGGCGACGCCTCTGCCAGAGCGCGACTGGCGGCCATCATCATGCCATCGGTGACGCGAGTTGCCTTGGCGGCAATTACGCCCAGGCCCACCCCCGGAAAAATGTAGCTGTTATTGCACTGGGCGATTTCAATAAGTTGGTCGCCCATATCCACTGGCCCAAAGGGGCTGCCGGTAGCGACTATCGCCTGTCCGGCCGTCCAGCGCAGAATATCGACCGGCTGGGCTTCAACCTGGGAGGTTGGATTGGACAATGGCAAAACAATCGGTCTGGCACTCGATGCCAGGATGGCCTCGATAACCGCCTTGGTAAACAACCCCGCCTGACCGGAGACGCCCACTAATACGCTTGGACGCGCATTAATGATCACATCCAACAAACTTACGCCCTGCCCCGGTTTGGTTGACCCGAGTTGCCACCCGCTTACCTCTGCATCAGTGCGACAAAGCGGGCGATGAAAATCGTACAAATCCGGGCTGGAGGCTTGCAGCAAACCATGGCGGTTGACCATAAACACCCGCGCCCTGGCCTCCGCTTCGCTCAACCCCTCGGTTTGCATCTGGGCAATGACCTGCTCGGCTATACCACATCCCGCAGAACCCGCCCCAGCGAAGACCAGGCGTTGGTCACGCAAGGTCTCACCCTTGGCACGACAAGCCGCCAACAAGGTGCCCACGGTCACCGATGCCGTGCCCTGAATATCATCATTGAAACAGCAGATCTGATCCCGGTAGCGCGCGAGCAGCGGATTGGCGTGATCCTGGGCAAAATCCTCAAACTGCAAGAGTGCGTTGGGCCAGCGCAGTTTAACCGCCTGAATAAATTCATCGACAAACGCATAATAGTCATCGCCGGTAATACGCGGATGGCGCCAGCCCATATACATAGGATCATCGATGAGCGCCGGGTTATTCGTGCCCACGTCGAGTGTGATTGGCAGGGTGTAGGCGGGGCTGATACCACCACACGCCGTGTAGAGCGCGAGCTTGCCAATAGGAATACCCATACCACCGATACCCTGGTCGCCGAGCCCCAGAATCCGCTCACCGTCAGTGACCACAATCACTTTTACATTTTGCTTGGTCGCATTTTGCAACATGTCGTCAATGCGATCGCGGGCCGGATAGGAAATAAACAAGCCGCGTTTGCGCCGGTAAATTTTTGAAAACTGCTGGCACGCCAAACCTACCGTCGGCGTATAGATCAGCGGCATAACTTCCTGCAGATGATCGGTCACCAGGCGGAAATACAGCGTCTCGTTGGTATCCTGAATATTGCGCAGGTAAATATGCTTGTCGATATCCGTTTGAAATGAACAAAACTGCTGATAAGCGCGCGCTTTTTGCTCTTCGATGGTTTCAATGTTGTAAGGCAAGAGACCTTCGAGGTTAAAATGCTGGCGCTCGTGCTCGGTGAAGGCGCTGCCCTTGTTTAACAGCGGCGCCTCCAGCAATGCAGGGCCGGCAAAAGGAATATAAATTGGACGTTTTTTCACGGGAAGGACACCCAGGAGGACGAGAGACTGGCCTAATACTAGCACAGCGCAACAAGCACAATGTGACCGCCGCCAGCGCTTTCAAACCATCCTGGTAAATTCACTCTTGGCCAAGAGATATTTCACGAACGAGACTCCCCAATGACCCTTGATGCATTTTTGGAAATTCTGAACACTCGCCCGGAGACTATCCGCTTTGAACAGACAATGGCGGTAATTGAAGCGCTATATCAGTTCACACCAACGGCTTTTACCAACGGCGAAGTGCGTAATGACGCCGGGCAAAACTCCGGCTCGTGCAAGCTGTTCGCATTCGCGCACTTGCAGGGATTGTCGGAAGCGCAAACCCTGGCGTGCTTTGGCGATTATTATCGCGTCGATGTGTTGAACCATCCGCAGGCGCAGGATCACCAGAACATTCGCAACTTTATGCGCTTTGGCTGGGCAGGTATTCGCTTTGAGGGCACGCCACTAGAGGCGCATCAACACTGAGTGATTGGAGCAGACTATGTGGCTACAAAAAACCTTCACCCTGAGCGCAAAATCGCGCGGTTTCCATTTGGTTACCGATGAGGTTCTGCGTCAGCTGCCGGAACTCAAGCGTATCGACATTGGACTGCTGCATTTATTTATCCAGCACACCTCCGCTTCGCTCAGCATCAATGAAAATGCCGATCCCACGGTGCGTCAGGATCTTGAAAGCCACTTTAATCGCATGGTGCCGGAGGCTGCGCCCTACTATCGCCACGACTACGAAGGTGACGATGATATGCCTGCGCACATAAAAAACTGTTTGCTGGGGTCGAGCCTGACCTTACCCATTACCGCCGGGCGATTGAATCTGGGGGTTTGGCAGGGGATCTATCTGTGTGAACACCGCAATAGCGGGGGTGGCCGACGACTGCTGGCCACCCTGCAAGGAGAGGCAAAAGCAGATTAATTGAGCACAGCGAGTAACTGATTGCGAATGGCATCCACACTGCCCACGCCATCAATACGCGTGTACTTTGGCGCGCGCGCACGACCCGAAGCGGCCAGATTCTGATAAAAGCCCACCAGAGGTTTGGTTTGCGAGTGATATACCGCCAAACGCTTGCGTACAGTTTCTTCCTGATCATCCGGGCGCTGAATCAAGGGCTCGCCCGTGGCGTCGTCCAGGCCTTCAACCTTGGGCGCATTATGAATCAGATGGTAAACCCTGCCTGAGGCCTCGTGTACACGACGACCGCTGAGACGCGATACGATTTCTTCATCGGCCACATCGATTTCGATCACGTGATCAATATCAATACCCGCTTCCAGCAGCGCTTCGGCCTGGGGAATAGTGCGCGGAAAGCCATCAAACAAAAACCCGTTGGCACAGTCGCTGGCGCTGATACGCTCTTTAACCAGCGCAATAATCAGGTCATCAGAAACCAGACCGCCGGCAGCCATAATATCTTTCGCCTGCAAACCCAGCGGGGTTCCCGCCTTGACCGCAGCGCGCAACATATCGCCGGTAGAAATTTGGGGAATACCAAAACGCTCCATGATCAGTTGGGCTTGGGTACCCTTTCCGGCGCCGGGCGCGCCCAACAAAATGACTCTCATCGACATTGACCTCACACAATTATTCTTTGGCCCCAAGACGACCCACAAACCTGTAGACGGCTAGCGACAGAAAAAAGCCGATACGATACACGCCCCGTCCGGCATTCACAACACGCACTGTGACGCAGACCTCAAAAGCACAATAAGCCTTTGATTTTCAATTAAATTTATCCAAAAGATCTGCACTTGTATCCTTTTGCACTCCGGGCAAGCGGGCCAAATCTGAGCTATAACAAAGTGCAGAGGGGCGCAAGGCCTTGCGCCTCATTAGAAGTCGTCAGAGGAATTACTTTATGAAAATCCGCAGTCTCCTGAATCACTGGGAAGCAACCGCCAGCGGAGCCCTGCATCCGGAATACTACAGCGTGAGGCTCGCCGTTGAAGATGCGGCAAAGTTGGCAGCCCTCTGCGAAATGTTCCCGCGTCGTTCGCCGGAACAACTCATTGGAGACCTATTGAGCGCTGCACTCGGGGAACTGGAAACCACCATGCCCTACGTCGAGAGTAGCCAGGTGATCAGCGAAGATGAGCTGGGTGACCCGATCTACGCTGATCAAGGTCCCACCCCAAGGTTTCTGGCATTAACCCAAAAGTACCTGAGCCAACTCAAGCCCCAATAGCACCCCGATCAAACACAAGCTCTGCCCCTGGATTGATTGAGAATTGAACATCCGGGGGGCTGGCCCTACAATGGCGGAGGAATCCTTCCTATCAACCGATTTACATGGAATGAATACATTAAAAAATAAACATTCCTAGGATACTACTCAATGACCACTGCCATAGAACTCGATGATTTCGATCGCAAAATCCTGCGCGCCTTGCAGGAAAACGGCGACTACTCCATGGCCGATCTGGGCAACCTGATTGGCCTCTCTCACACACCCTGCTGGCGGCGCCTCAAGCGGCTTGAAGCGGAAGGGATTATCAAAGGCAAAGTCACCCTGCTCAATCCGCAAATGCTTAATCTGGGGGTGCGGGTGGTTGCCAGCCTTAACCTTAAGAGTCATGACCCCGACTCCCTGGGCGCATTTGAAGCGGCTGTTCAGGAAATTCCCGAGGTAATGACCTGCTATGCGATGAGCGGCGACAAGGATTATCAGTTGGAGGTCGTGGTGGAGTCAGTAGCCCAGTACGAAGAGCTGCTGAGAACGCGACTCATGCTGTTACCGCTGGTGTCCAACGTCAGTTCTACTTTCGCCTTGCGGCAAGTGAAGCACACAACTCAACTGCCTATTTAGTTAGCGAATTAGTGGAACTTAGTTAGCGAATTAGTGGAACCTTAGCGAATTAGCGCAACGCATAAACACTCAGGGTTGCGCGAGCTATCGCCTAGGCATCCACTTCGGCGAACTGCTCAGCTTCTGCGTAAATAATTTCCTGCACCAACTGGGCGGGAGAGAGATCGCGACAATCGATAAGGATATCGGCCACTTGCTGGTAAAGGGCGCGTCGCTCGGCGAAAAGTTCCAGTAGGGATTGCTCCGGGCGCCGTGCAATGCCGCGAGTATCGTAGTTGTGAATACGCTGCCTGAGCAGCTCCAGAGGCACATCCAAAAATACCACTCGCCCAAATTGCCGCAAGTGATTCATGGCCGCCTGACTGTAAACTGCGCTGCCGCCGGTGGCTATGACGTGCTGGGGGTAGTCGGTGGCGAGCAGCACTTCTTCTTCGATCTGGCGCAACGCCATATAGCCCGATGAATCTATGATGTCTTGCAGCGTCTTGCCTTCGCGCAACTGGATCAAAATATCCGTGTCGACAAAATCCATCGCCAGTTCCTTCGCCAATAGCAATCCGACAGTGCTTTTCCCCGCACCGGGCATACCGACCAGAATGAGGCTGGTTGTGTTGTAATCCACGGGATCTCCCTCTTGTGATAAGACCAAGATTTTTCGCCAGGCATTGGCCAAATTGGCTCTTGGGCGATTTCATTATAGACCCAGCAGGCGCCGACTAACCGGAACCGCGTCGCCTCCAGCCAAGAGTAACCCGCTTTGTGCTCTCCTGCGGGGCACTGGGCAGCGATTCCTGTTATCATCGCGCCCATCTTTACCCGCCCTTAAGTTGTATTTTCATGCTCACCAAAGACGCCCTTCAGCAGCTATCCCAACTCAAAACCAGTCTTCGCGCCAGCAAACCCCTTGTCCAGGGTACGGTACGCACCACCCCCAAGCGCTTTGGTTTTGTCAAATTAGACGACGGACGGGAAGCCTTTGTTGATCCTGAGCAAATGTTGCGCTTGCTCCCCGATGATCGAGTTCAAATTGAGCTGGTCACCAATGCCAAGAACCAGCTGGAGGCTCGCCTCGAAAAATTGCTGGGCAGTTCGCTCAAGCAATTCGTCGGCAGCTGCCGTTTTAAGGGCCCCGCCTGCTTTGTCGAGCCGGATTTACCGCAATTTAACCGTTGGCTGTTTATTCCCCCACAGGAGCGCAAGGACTGCGCTGAAGGCGACCTGCTGCTGTGTGAGTTGGTACGCCACCCCTTTAACAATCAGGGCAAGGCCCAGGTTCGAGTATTAACCCGCCTGGGTCGTCCGGATGAGCCGGGAATCGAAGCCAAATACCTGATTGCCAAATACCAGCTGATCAACGACTGGCCGGACGAAGCCATTCAGCAGGCGCGCGACATCAGCGAAGCACCGCTGGCGAGCCAAGCCGGGCAGGAAGACCTGACTCACCTGCCTTTTGTCACCATCGACTCGGAATCCACGCGCGACATGGACGATGCGCTCTATGTCCGCCAGCTGCCGAGCGGATGGGAACTCACCACGGCGATCGCCGACCCAAGCCACCATATCGCCTGGGATAGTCCTCTGGAAAAGGCAGCGCGCGCCCGCGCCAGCAGTGTTTACCTCCTGGGGCAAACACTCAGCATGCTGCCGGTGGAACTCGCCCACAACACCTACTCGCTGGTTGCGGAGCAGACTCGCCCGGCACTGGTGTGCCGCATGCAGATCAGCGACACAGGCCTGATCGAAAACTACCAATTCAGCCAAGGCGTGATTCGCTCCCACGCCAAGCTCAGCTACGAGCAGGTGCAACAACATCTGCAAGGGGATACAGGCGCGCTCAATAATGTCGAACCAGCGCTGGCCGCTCAGCTCGGTGAGCTGCTCAACCAACTCCAGGCCTGCGCCCAGGCGCGCAGCCGCCATCGACTGGACACGGCGCTGGTGATGGAAGATCGCGCTGACTTTCACTACCAGCTCAACGAGCAGAAAAAAATTGAGCGTATCGAACGCCGCCAGCGGAATCAGGCGCAGCGCCTGGTCGAAGAGGCCATGCTCGCCACCAATATCTGCGCCGGGGACTTCTTTCGCCAGCACCCGGGTTACGGCATTTTTTCCACCCACGTCGGCTTTCGCCCCGAGCGAATCGAGGATGCACGCAGCCTGATTCTGGAAGACAAACCCGAGTCTGCGCCCGGTGACCTGTCACAGCTGAACCAGTTTCAGCAACTGCTACGCGGCCTGAGGCTAAACCTGGATCAAGACCCCAAAAATGCTCCTCTGCAATCGGTGCTGCAACGCATGCTTCAAGCAGGCGCCCTGAGCTTTGAGCCAGGAGCCCACTTTGGCCTGGGATTTGAACACTACGCCACCATCACCTCACCCATCCGCCGCTACCAGGATTTTTTCAACCACCTGGGGCTCAAGCGCCAGCTGGCCGAACTGCCACCGCTCAAGGCGCCCGCCGAACTGCTGGAACACTTGCAGGACACCCTCAACCGGGGTCGCAACGCCTGTCGGCAACTGGAACTCTGGCTCTGCTGTCAGTACCTGGCCCAGCATCTGGGTAGCCTGCATCCAGGCACTATTACCCAGGTGAATGCCCAGGGTCTGGGTGTTCGTTTGGATGACGTCGGCGTAGAAGGGTTTGTACAACTGGCAGACAAGGATGCCGGAATCAAACCCCAGTTTGACGCACGCCGCTACAGCCTGACCCACGAGGGTTGGTGCTATCGTCTGGATGAATCGGTTTACGTGCAGCTGGACGCAGTAGACATAGACAAACGCCGCATTAACCTGTCGCTGGTGGATGCCGCAACCGCGGAGCGCATGAGCGTGTGGCAACAACTGGATACCACTGACCCAACGCCATGACCCACTACTGGCTTTTCAAAGCAGAGCCTGATGTTTACGGACTCAGCCATTTACAGGCCGAAAAACGACAGCGCGGCCGCTGGGATGGCATTCGCAACTACCAGGCGCGCAACTTTTTGCGCGACCAGGTAGCCGAGGGTGACGGGGTGCTTTTTTATCACAGCAGTTGCAAGGAACCGGGCATAGTAGCCCAGGTTGAAGTGGTGAGGTCGGCCTACCCTGACCCCACCCAATTTGATCCCAACAGCCCTTACTACGACCCCAAATCGGACCCACAGAACCCGCGCTGGGTGTCGGTGGACATTCAACTCATTAGGGCATTTGCATGTGCCCTGCCGCTGAAACAACTCAAACAGGACCCGGTATTGACCGAGATGGTGCTGCTGCGCCAACCCAGGTTATCCATTCAACCGGTATCGCCCGCCGAGTGGCGCCACATCAACGGGCTAGCCTAACGCAGCGCCCATTCGATAACCCGAATCAGTCGTCTTCCTCTTCGTCATCCATGATCTCCGCTGCTTGCCCTTGGGTAGAGGGTTCGGGGATGAGTTCCTGCAAGCTGTAGGGCAGCTCGTCGTTCTCTCCGTACTCGCCGCTCATTTGAGCTTCCTCGATCATGGCCGCCTCGGGGGTTTGTATACCTATGTGGTAGGCGGCAAAACCGGGCAGCACCACCTGATCCAGCGCCATCCCCAGAACGCGACCATTGAAGGGCGAAATAATGTCGCTGCGAGCGTTGGTAATGGGATCGGTCACGGTTCCAAGAACCTCGCCACGCACTACCCGTTTGCCGAGGGGGACGCGACTAAACAGTATCCCGCTCTGGTCAGACCTGACCCAGGAAGACTTGTAATAAACCGGAGCCTGGCGAGTCCATTTGCTTGATCTGCCATAAATCCCCATTTTGCTCAGCAGCGTTTCTATCGCCTTGGCGCCTTCGGCCACCACATCGCTTTGCAGGCGCAAGGGTTCACCCGCCTCGACAGTGACGGCAGGAATGCCCGCACGCACAGCCGCAGCGCGCAAGGAGCCGGGATTACCTCGGCTGTTAAGCACCGTTATATGGCCAAAACTCTGCGCCAGGTTGGCGACCGCCTCATTGGAAAGATCGGCGCGCAACTGCGTCAGGTTGGTGCGATGAAAAGATCCGGTGTGGATATCGACCAAGGCATCGCAATGCTTGACGATGTTGTTAAAAAACGAGTGCGCGATTCGAGAGGCTGAGCTGCCGTAGGTATTCCCGGGAAAGAATCGATTCAGGTCGCGCCTGTCGGGCAGGTAGCGGGTACTGCGGCGAAAACCCATCAGATTCACCACCGGCACCCCAATCACCGTGCCGCTGACCTTTTCCGGCTCCAACTGGTACATGATGCGCCGAATCATTTCGATACCGTTGAGTTCGTCACCATGCACAGCGCCAGTTAAGCACAGGGTTTTGCCGGGGTTGCGGCCGTTGACGACCAGAATAGGGGTGCGATCAGCAAAGCCGCTGGCCACATCGTCCGGCGTCCAGATCAAACGGGTTGATGTGCCTGCCGGCACCTCAACCCCGAGGATTACCCGCGGGGGGGTTATCGGCTCTGGCGAGGGTTCAGGCGAGGGCATCTCCGGAACAGCCTCGTGCACGGGCGTTTCCAGCTCAGTCACCACCTGTTTTAGATCAATGCTGTCTGCCTGGGGGGGGCGAGACTCAGCAGCAGCGGCCTCGGTAGTGGCACTTGATGAGGCCTGGGACTCGCCCTCTTGGGGCGCAGCATCGGGCGCAGTGGCCTCTGTTGGCGCAGCCGGGGACTGCTCCTCCACCGACACCTGGCCGGAGGCTTCTGCTGGTTTGTGTGCAGGATTTTCCGCGACTGCGTCGGCCGGCTCTTCCGCCTCGGCATCGGCAGAGACCAGGGTTTGATCGACTGTTGACTCGGGTAAAACCTCAGTCTCCTGCTGGATTTGGGGTTCCAGCTCAGAGCTTGTGGATTCAGGTTGTCCCGGCAACTCGTGAGCCACAGGCAAATCTGGCTCTAGCGGCGGCGACTCCTCTGCCAATACTCTCGGCGCTGAAACCAGCAGGCCCGACCAGACAAGTAATGCGATGATCTTTGTAATGCACGCCGGTTTAATCAACAGCCAACACCTCAGTTACCCGAAAGGCGCCACTCTAGCGAAATGGCGGTGGGACTCAAGGAAATTTCGCGCAATTCCTCGTTTTTCCCAGTGTAGGACACAAATGCCCATCTGACAGACTGCACATTGAGTGCCAAGCCCGACTCACGCCAGGCTTTTGCTCACCACTTCATACACATCGGGAGACAATTGGGGTTCCGTCAAAATACGCTGCAATTCCGCTTTCATCTGCAACTGGCGTTTAGCCGGGTACTTTTTCCACTTGGTCAGGGGCGTTAGCAGGCGCGAGGCGATTTGCGGATTTTGGCGATTGAGGCGCAGGATTTCGTCCACCAGCCAGGCGTAACCTGGCTCCCTGGCATCGTGGAAGTTGATCGGATTACCGTTGCAGAAAGCCCCCACCAGCGAGCGGATCTTGTTGGGGTTGCGCGGATCATAGGCCTGGTGGGCTTGCAGCGCCTTGACCCGCGCCAGACCGCCCGGCAGCGGACAGCTGGCCTGCACGCTAAACCACTGGTTAACCACCAACGCCTCGCCCTGCCAGCGTTGATAAAAGTCCTCAAGCACCGACAAGCGCAGGCCTTCCGCCAGCGAGCTGTCACTATTCACCAGGCAGGTCAGGGCCGCCAGCACATCCGTCATGTTGGTTGCCTGACGGTACTGTTGGTCACACAGGCTCAGCCAGTGATCATCTGCCAGTGCCAAATAGGCCAGCGCCAGGTTCTTGAGGCTGCGCGCCGCTATGGCGTCGGCAGTGGCCGCGTAGGCTTGACTCTGGTCATAGCGGCTGTAGATCGCCTCGAACTGGGGCGCCAAGGCCTTGGCCAGTTGGCGGCGCAGGGCGGCGCGGCTGTGGTGTATGGCCTCCACCTCTATCACCTCTGCCAGCTCGCTCATATAGGCCTCGCTGGGCAAGGTGAGCATATAGGCCACCATGGCCGGATCCAGGCTGGTGTCTTCGAGCAGCGCGCGGCAGGCGTCCAGATAAAGAGGCTCCGGGGACAGATCGTCGAGCTGCTCACCGCGCTGATAAGCGGCCATAAGGTCACCCAGGATCTGTAACGCCAGTTGCTGGCTGGCATCCCAGCGGTTAAAGCCGTCGCTGTCGCGGGTCATCAGGCGCACCAGGTCGGCGCGGTTGTAGTCGTAGTGGAGTTTGACCGGCGCCGAAAACCCACGCAGCAGTGAGGGCACGGGCTTTTCTCCCACCCCGGTGAACACAAAGCACTGCTCCCGCTCGGTAACTTCGATCACCCGGTGAGTGTTGTCGTCAGTGTCGGCGTTTGGCGCTTCGCCCTTGAGTTGCAGGCGCAGATCACCCGCATCGCCCAACAACCCAAGCGCCACCGGAATGTGGAAGGGCTGCTTGTCGGCACACTCGGGCGTGGGCGGGCAGGACTGGCGAAACCGCAGCTGGTACTCCTGCAGATCTTCGTCATAGTGATCGCTGACTTCCAGGCGTGGCGTGCCCGCCTGGGTGTACCAGCGTTTGAATTGCGTAAAGTCCCGACCAGACACATCGGCCAATGCCTGCACAAAATCGTCGCAGGTCACTGCCTGACCATCGTGGCGGGCAAAGTATAAATCGGTGCCCTCACGAAATTTTTCCGGGCCGAGCAGGTTGGCGAGCATACGCACCACTTCTGCGCCTTTTTCGTACACCGTGAGGGTGTAGAAGTTGGAAATTTCGATGTAAGACGCCGGGCGCACCGGATGGGCCATGGGGCCGGCGTCCTCGGCAAATTGCAAACTGCGCAACAGGCTCACGTCCTCAACCCGTTTGACGGTGCGCGAACCCATGTCGGCCGAAAATTCTGCATCGCGGTAAACGGTAAAACCTTCTTTCAAACTCAATTGAAACCAGTCACGACAGGTGACGCGATTGCCCGACCAGTTGTGGAAATATTCGTGGGCCACCACGCCTTCTACGCGCTGAAAGCCAGCGTCGGTGGTGGTTTCGGGTTTGGCCAGCACACAGGAGGTATTGAAGATATTCAGGCCCTTGTTTTCCATGGCGCCCATATTGAAATCATCCACCGCCACGATCATAAAAATATCCAGATCATATTCGCGGCCATATACCTCCTCGTCCCAGCGCATGGCATTTTTAAGCGAGGTCATGGCGTGGTCGCATTTGTCGAGGTCTTTGGGTTCGACAAAAATTTTGAGCGTTACTTCGCGGCCGGAACAGGTGGTGAAGCTGTCCTGGATATGCGCCAGGTCCCCGGCGACCAGTGCGAATAAATAGGCGGGCTTTTTAAACGGGTCTTGCCAGGTGGCAAAGTGGCGGGCTTCATCAATATCACCCGCTTCAATCAGGTTGCCGTTGGATAAGAGCACCGGCAATTTTTTGTCCGCAATCACTCTGGTGGTGAATTCACTCATCACATCCGGGCGGTCGAGGTAATAGGTGATCTTGCGAAAGCCCTCCGCCTCGCACTGGGTGCAATACATGGTACGCGAACGATACAAGCCTTCGAGGGAGCTGTTGGCCTCGGGATGAATCTCCACGCAGGTAGTGAGGGTAAACGCGGCGGGCAGATTAAACAGCGTTAGACCTGATTCGCTCAGGGCGTAGGCCTCTTCAGGCAGGGGTTGGTCGTCGATGGCGATCGACAGCAAGCGCAGGTCGTTGCCATGAAGTGACAGCTGATCGGCAATTTTTTCGGCTGCCGGGTTGCGCTCCAAACGCAAACGGGCGGTGACGCGGGTGACACCTTCGCGAATATCCACCTCAAGGTGGGTACTGGGAATCAGATAATCCGGTACGCGGTAATCCTGGAGAAAAATCGCCTGGGGCTGTTGGTCGCTCATAAGTATCAAATCCACTTGAGGGGTTTGTCGTGATCCTGATCCTCGCCCTCTGAGCCGCAATGACTGTGTGGCTCGGGCGGGATAAAGCCGGTGTGCTCTTCCGGGGGCAGGTGACGATGTTCATAGGCAATCATCGCCTGCATACACAAGCTGCGCTGCTCGGCGCTCAGGCGGTTGCCGTCAGGCCACTTGCCCAGCTCAACGGCGAGTTTGAGATTTTGGTAAATATCGGGGGTAATGCTGGATAGCAACTCTTGCAGGTTCATGCTGGATTCTCGCTAGATACGGCGGAAGACTGTCGAAGCGCGCGGCATTATATCACTGGCAATGGGGCCCACCCGGGTGTTCAGCATTGTTAATGCTGAACACCGAGTCCTCGGCGACCACTACTCACAAGCGCCCAAAGCGCGCCCGCCACCAAACCACCCACGTGGGCCGCGTTGGCCACTGAGCCGGCGATAAAATAATCCACCACCCCGCTCATACACAGCAGCAACCAAACCAGCATAAAAATCAGAATGGCGTTGGGTACGGCAAACAGTGGATGGGGTGCAAGTCGCTGGCGCACAGCGATGTAACCCACCAACGCATAGACCACACCGGACATGCCGCCAAACAGGGCGCCGCCGCCCCAGGCGTACTGCGCCACATTGGCGGCAATCGCGGTCACCACTACGAAGGCTAAATAGTGTTTAACGCCCAGGCCCAACTCTAAACGCCGACCTAAATCCCACAGCCACAAGCTGTTAAACAAAAAATGAAAAAAACCAAAATGGATAAACGCCGGCGTTAGCAAACGCCAGAATTGCCCGGCAAAAATACCCTCGCTCAAAGGCAGGAATTTCATCGTGCGCAAATCAACCGCCTGAAAACTGAGCCAGGGCATCCAGCCGTTGAGCGCTTCAACCATAACCAGCAAACAACCAAGGCCGCTAAGCGCAATCAGGATCAATGACAGTGGTGTATGCCAGGGACTGAGGCCGGGTGACTGCACAGGTGTCGCGGGAGCTTCATCCGGTAAATTCACACGGCCCTGCACATAGTCTTCGATCATCTGCCGCAGCGGCTCTACTGCCGCAGGATCCAGCACTTCTACCAGCTGCAAACCCAAATCCTCACGGATACGGTGCTCCAGCCCCCTGGCGTGCAAAAAGCGACTTAGCGGTGCCAGATCCTGCTCAAGCGGCAAGCGGGTGACTTCAATCCAATGCATTTGTGTCATTCAGTGACCTGTGTGATTGCTGCAAAAAATTAGGGGTCTACGTATTCCCACACAAATTTGTGGGCCGCCAGATGGGCCTCACCGTCCATGCGGTAGGCCACCAAACGACCATACTTCACGGCGCTGTAATCCAGGCAGACCAGATTGGGGGCAATGGGCGCTGGTTTGCCCTTTAGCCAATAGTGACCCACAAACAGCGGCGGCTGTTCCGGCCCGTAGTGCGCCATCAAGGCCCTGTCACTGTCGCCAATCGGTGCGCAGGCAAGTGTCTCGGGCAAAGGGTCGGGCTGGAACAACAAATCGCCATAGGTGCGCGGGTTTTCTGCCCAAAACTTGGTGCGGAAGTTGGTACGTTCGTAACCGTCGCTGGAGACGATCGACATACCCTCCGGCAGGGGCATATCGATACCGCTGGTGAGCCGCTGGCGGGTTTTGAACTCCACCGTACCGGGAGTGACCGACGCCAGCAGAAATGCCTGATCAAAATGGCCACTGCCAAAATGCGCGCGGTGGTGCTCGATCAAAGGAGCGTCCCAACAGGCATGCACCACGCGAAAGGGGCTAAACCCCTTGTGGCCGGGATACTCAATAAACAGTGGCAACTCGGCGAACCAGGCCAGGTAGTCGCGCCACTCCTGGGGATAGGGTGCAAACTGTTCCAGGGTTTCGGCAATCTGGCGAGTAGTGCGCGGCACATGGGGCCGCAGATGGCCCTGACCATCGGGCCTCGGCGTGCAGTAGGTGAGCGCATTGAATTCGTGGTTGCCGATCACCATCAGCGCCTCGCCCGCATCCACCATGGCTTTGACAATCTGCAAAGCCTCGCGCACCCGTGGGCCGCGATCGATGATATCACCGACAAAAATGGCGCGGCGATTGGCGTGGCGATACACCTCGCCCTGACGGCGGTACCCCATGCGCTCCAGCAGGCGCGCCAGGGTAACGCCACAACCGTGCACATCCCCGATCAGGTCGTAACCGGCAGCGGGAGGAAAGATCTGGGCAACGCGGGAATCATCCATACAGCAATCAGGAATCCAACAAATGGCCACCCCAGCCCAGCTTCGAGCGGCAGCGTTCGTAAAAGTTGTGGTTAAGCGGGTGAATCAACTCAACCTGATGGTCTTTTTTGCGAATGTGGATTTCATCACCGGCGCAGACATGGGCGTGGGTTTGGCCATCACAGGTCACCAGGGGTTCGGCGCTGTTGTGCTCGCCCACCTTGATCACAATATGGCTATCGCCGGGCAGCACTATGGGACGACTGCTAAGGGTGTGGGGATTCATGGGCACCAGCACTATAGCGTCCAGCTTGGGATGAAGAATGGGCCCTCCCCCGCTGAGCGCATAGGCGGTGGAGCCGGTAGGCGTGGAGACAATCATGCCGTCGGAACGCTGACTGGTAACAAACTCATCGTCGACATGAAGCTCGTATTCGAGCATGTGAATAAATTGGCCGGGGTGCAGCACCACATCATTGAGCGCATCGCCACGGTCACTCACCTGCCCCTGACGCAGCACCGACATCTCCAGTAAAAAGCGGCTTTCACGGGTAAATTTACCGGCGAAAACCTCACCCACCCGGGTTTCGATATCCTCGGGCACTATGTCGGTCAAAAAACCCAGCCGCCCGCGATTAACACCCAGCAGCGGCACGCCCGAAGCAGCAATCGCGCGCGCACCGCGCAACAGGCTGCCATCTCCGCCCACGACGATCACCAGATCGCACACAGCACCCAGGGATTCAATAGGCACGGTTTGGGCCGCGAGCTTCAGCAGCTGCTGATCGGTAATCAACCTGGCCGTTTCCGCCTCCAGCACAAATTGCTTTTGCTCCTGCTGGAGGAAACGAATCAGGCGTTTAATGGAGTAGATAGCCCGCTCGTTGTTGAGGTGACCGATAAGTCCGATTACAGAAAAGTGCGTCATGGCAGTTCCCAAAGTGACCCCCGCAGGGGAAGATGGGGCCATTATAGTCATATCCACGTGTAAGGCTTGATGAAAAACCCGCTTCGCAAAACGCTACCCCAGGGCCACAAGTGAGCAATTTTCTGCCCGCCGAGAGTGTGACTCGCTTCCGCCACCAGGCGGTGCGCGATCTGGCCTGGAGCTGCCTCAGCCCACCCCTGATGATCGATTTGCCGGGAGCGCCCGCCTGGCAAAACCCCGACACAGATGGGGACCTGGACTGGCTCACGTGGCTGGATCAGGCGCCGGATGCTCTGCTCAAACACCTCGCCCAACGCCCCTCCCAGCGACTGGGGCTCTACTTCGAACAACTCTGGCGTTTTTACTGGCTGCATCATCCTGACGCCAGGTTGATTGCCCACAACCTCCAGGTGCTCAACCCGGCCACCGGCCAAACCCTGGGTGCCTTTGATTTTTTGCTGAACTGGCGCGGCGACTTCTGGCATATGGAAACCGCCGTCAAGTTTTATCTGGGCCTGCCCGCTCAAGCTGGCCGGGAAGAGAGCGAATGGCAGGATTGGCGCGGCCCAGGCGCAGAAGACCGACTGGATCTCAAACTACAACGGCTGCTGACGCATCAGCTGCCCCTGAGCCGTGATCCCGTGGCCCTCGCCCAAATCCCCTGCCCCGCGCTTCAAAACCCATGGCAGCCCCGGCTGCGGCTGGCGGGTTATCTGTTTTACCCCTACGCGAGGGCGATGAAACCACCCACCAAGGCGCACCCCCACCATCTGCGCGGCCAATGGTGCTACTGGCATGAATCGAAAAGGGTGTTTAGGGCCCCGGATAGCTGCTGGCTGCCATTGGAAAGACATCAATGGCTGTCACCGGCTTTTAGCGATCACCCGGAAAAGTTGCTGCAAGCTAGGGAGTTTCTGCAAGCTGGAGAGCTTCTGCGTCAGCGCTTAGGCGAGCAGCAAAGACCAATACTCGTGGCGAGAATGGCAGCAGGACCACGCGGTTGGTGGGAAACAGAAAGGCTGTTTGTGGTACCGGACAACTGGCCAGCGCAGGCTAGCGCCCCTGTACCGGGCGCCCCTCACGCAACACATAGTTATCGGTAAAGTCGAGCAGAGGCTGCCAGCGCTGCTGGCCAAAGAGTTCAGCACAATCTGCCAGCGCCAGTGCCTTAAACCCTTGCTGGCTGAGCAGGTGGGCGGCGGCGCGGCTGCGGCGCCCTGTGTCACAGTAAAAAATGTAGGTCAGCTCAGTTGAAAGCAGGCGGGATTTGATGCCCATGAGGTTGAGCGGCAAATTCACTGCTTCCGCCAGATGGCCAAGGCTGTATTCCTCCTCCGCGCGCACATCCACCGCTACCGCACCCTCAGCCAGGGTTTGGCTTAAGTCTGCCAAGGGCGTGCTGGCTACCGATGGTTCCTTAAGCAAACGGTAAAAGTCCTGCTTGGCCAGGCGCATCAACACTCCATCGGTACGCATGGTGACGGTGGCGTTGCGCACAGTTTCGTTCACCAGCGCGTCCTCACCAAAGCAACGACCCACACCTATGTCCGCCAGATGCTGGCGGCGGCCATCGCTGTGGCGCGAGACTTCCGCCTCACCCTCTTTGATGAAATAACACTGATCGCCCATTTCACCCTGGCGAATAATCACATCGTCGGCGTAAACCACCTGCGGCGTCAGGCGGGAAAAAATCTGTTCCACGTTGATCGGTGGCACTTTAAAAAAGAGGTTGGATTTCAGCACCGTCATCATCCAGTCGATGTCTTCATCCAGATCGCGTTGACGGGAAATATTCAGCTGCAAATAGTCAGCAATCTGGCTCCAGGTGAGTAGTTTGTCGAGCTTGTCACTGTTAATTCGCAAAATACTAGCATCAGTCTGGGCAACTGCCTTGCAGCGACGCGGTTGATGATGGGCAAGGGGCATAAGGGTGGCTCGCCCTTTGACCAGGGTTTGCTGCCCTTTAGCATCGCTAAGCATTACATCGCCGTAAAGAAGATAGACGTGCTCGGCGTCATAGCTACCCAGTTCAAACAGGGTTTGTCCGGCACAAACCACCTCGGCACTGGCCTGCTCCAGCAACGCCAGTAAATGGGCCTCGCTCATGTCTTTTAGAGGCACCAGCGTGCGCGTCAGGTGGAGATCAAACTCCGCCGTTGAAGGTGTTGCATTCTTTTGTGCGTACATACTCAACCCTTCCTCTTATCACTCGGCGACTTGCCGAATGTCCAAGCCTTTTCGTCCGCGAGAAATCCCCGCCGACCCTGGAGCCCCCCGGTGTGTATCGCCACCAGGCGGGTGCCGGGCCGCCAATAACCCTGCTGCGCCAGCTGGGCAATGCCCCAAAACAATTTCAGGGTGTACACAGGGTCCAGCCGTAAACCTGTTTGTTGCTCAAAGTCCTGCCAGAAGTGCCTGACAAAAATGGGCAGTTTGCGCCCATATCCACCGAGGTGATAACCACTCATCAAGCGCCAGTTGGTCAGGCGGTGGTGGTGTTCACCCATGGCGCCTAAATCCCGCCAGCAGCGGTCGACCTGACGCCCCAGGTCCCCCTCGCCCTTAAGCACCGAGAACCCCAGAGCCAGCTTGCCGGGAGGCAGACCCGCCGCAACGCCTGCAAGACTGGTGCCGGTACCACTGGCCAGACAAACCTGATCGTAATCGCCCGCCAGTTGGGCCTCCAAGGCTTGCCCCAGGACGACCAGCCCCCGTGCACCCGCGCGATTGGAGCCCCCCTCCGGAATCAGGTAAAAGTCGCCGTAGCTCTCGCGCAAGGACTGCATCAGATCGTCGCCCGGCAGCGGGTATTGGCTGCGCGGCAGAAAGTGCAATTTCATGCCCCAGTCCTGCGCATCCCTGAGCATTTCACTCAGGGTGGCGGGCCTTTCTCCCCGCACCAGTCCCAGAGTGGCGAAGCCGTAGCGCTTGCCCGCAGCGGCGAGTGCATGCAAATGGTTGGACCAGGCGCCGCCAAAGCTGGCCAGCTGCCGATGGCCCAGAGCGCGCGCTTCGGCCAGATTAAAAAACAGCTTGTAAAACTTGTTGCCACTCAGCTGCGGATCCAGGGCGTCGTCCCGGCGCACCCGCAGATCCAGGCCAAAAGACCGCAACAAGGGCCAATCCAATGTGTCCAGAGCCACGGTCTCGGCGCGCCGCTGCAACTCTGCCTCTTCAAGAGGCGGTAAACCTTGGGTCACGTATATTGCGCCACCCGCTGTTGGGTGGAGACCAGCCTGTGCTGGCTGCACCTATCGCTCTCCCCCGGGTGAAATTCAGCCGGCGTAGCGACCTTGGCCAGGGCCTTGCCGCACAGCTGACCGCTTTTATCCATATGGTTGCAACAGGGGTGCTGATGGTGACTGAGCCAGGCGGTGTAAACCGCTGGGCTGACACCGGAATTGGCGGCAGCATAGGCCTGGGGGTTGTCGAGATAGGCCGCCATGTCCTCGATCGGGACACTGATTTGCCCCACGCCCGCATGGAAGGCCACAAAGTTGATGCCGGTTTTGTGCAGTTTTTGCAGCAACTGGTCGCCCGCCTGGTTGAGCAATCGCTGATTTTCCTGGCGCAGGTGAGCAATTTCCTCTTTGAGATTGTTCTCCTGTTGGTGACGGTAATACAGCTCCACCTCGCGCATATCCAAGCGCTCCTGCAACTCGGCGGTGACGGCAGCAACACGCGTCTCCAGCTCAAGCGCAAAGTTTTCCTGCAGCGCTTGCAGCTGGTTGGACTCGCCCGATTGGGCCTGCTCCAGCTTGTGCGCAAAATACTCGCGAATGCCCTCGATTTTTTGCGCCTGCAAATCCAGGCTGTCTTTGAGCGAGCGATTGCGCTCCTCCAGCTCCTGTTGTTCGCGGGCCTGATGTTCGAGCCGCTCCTGGTATTCGCCTAATCGCTCCTGATGTTCACGTTGCAAGTTGCGCAGCTTGTTCTTGTGCTGACTAACCAGCGTGGTGATACGCAGACGCTGTTCCTTGATTACCTGCGCCAAGCGATCGCGCAGTGCTTGGGAGTAGCGCGCATGGAGCTGCTTGCTCAGTTGATCGTCAGGCTCTGCCGACTTGTGAGTGGATTTAGTGTCTTCCGGTGGTGTCTTGAAGATGAGCCCCAGGCCATTTTTGGCCACCGCCTTGCGCAGCAACACGAAGCTGTTGCTGCCCGGCTCCATATTGGGATCCCAGAGGTTGTTGCGCTGCCATTCGATGGGACATTGACTGAAACAGGCCAAGCGTATAGGGCCAGCGCCCAGATCCGGCCCCCGGTTTGCGGCATCCGCCAATTGTTGCAATGGCACGTTCCAGCGTCGGTTAATCATGCCCTGGGGATCAAAATCCAGGGTAAAAAACACGGCGGCGGTAATGGTTAATTGGGCGTTGATGCGCAGATACACGGCTTTTGCCAGGCCACCGGCATATTCCGTGACCGGCACAAATCCGTCGAGAATCGCTTCAAATTCGGTGTAGAGCAGCTCGCGCGCCAGATGATCTCCCTGGAACAGGTAGACGGCTTCTTGCTGCTCAGCGGATGAAATTTGCATAGATCGGCCCAGGTTGCGGGTCTTTGATGTGTTGACTGAGTATAAGTCACGCTGAAACAGACGTAGGGACAAGTTCGACCAAGCCCCCGGCTTAAGTCAGTTTTGCGACACAGCCGACGCAAATTATGGTGTCAATCGTCAATTTTGAGTGTGATCTACTTGGCAGACAGCTGGAGGGGATTGTGTTTCTGGCGGGAGGGGAATATCCAACCCCCGGGAAGCGCCCGGGAAGGTTGGAGTTAGAGGTCTGAATAGTCTTCTGCGCCTTCATCGTCGAGCTCGTCGGCGATATCCAGCAGCTCTTCAACATAGTCCTGCATTGTTTGCTCCTTGGGTAAACAGTGGGTTCAAGCGTTATGAGCCTGTTGATTCAAACAAGTTCCCACAGTAATACGCGGGAACCTGCAATCCAGTTTACTGAGTTGATATGACACTGATGTGTCGGAATTACTGAGACGCTGGAAATGCAAGAAGAGATTCAAAACGCAGAAAAAACAAAACCCCACAAGGGGGCTTTGAGAAAGTGGCGGACCGGACGGGGCTCGAACCCGCGACCTCCGGCGTGACAGGCCGGCA
>CBFGWO010000007.1:0-52728 GCA_965652595.1 uncultured Cellvibrio sp.
GGAAGTGCTCACCCCGGGTCATGATATTCACGATCAAAACTTCTTCGGGTTCCTGTAGCGGGCGCGCCTTGGCAGCTGACGACTGAGGCGCCGTCACTGCGGCTGGCGATGGCGACTCTTGTTCTTGATCATCGTCGTGGTGATAGTCGTGCTCTGGATAGTCATCCTCGTAATCGTCCTCATCGTAGTCTTCTTCCTCGGAGGCATCTTCGTTGTAATCGTCTTCCGTGTAATCATCCCCGGCGTAGTTATCGTCTTCGTCATCACCCTCGTAAGCATCATCATCTTCGGCATAGGCGTCATCATCTTCGGTGTAGGCCTGCTCGCTGTAGCCTTGTTCAGAATCCGAAGCGGAAGAAAAAGTTGGCTCTATGCGCTCTTCATCATCCAGTGGCTTGCGTTCAAGGCCAGCCTGGAGTTTTGAGAAAGAGCGGTTGAGCGCAGCCTGAGCCGCCTGTATGCCCTGTTCAAGTGGCGCGCTTTTGCGGCTCGTTGGTTCCTCAACAGACTCCATCAACATGGGGACAGATTCATCCAGGTTCAGTGATGCCTGTTGTGGCTGATGATGCTCCGCCTTGGGTTTTTCCGATGGCTTGCTTTTTTTTGACGAGGCCTTGTTTACCGGCGGCGGTGTAAAACGAGTTTCTCGATTGCTAATGACACGAGCACCACCATTGGGTAGCTCGCTGGTAAAAAAATCGTCCTTTTCGCCGCCGCCGTTCTTGCCTTTATAAACATTGCGCGACATGCGAATTTTATCGCGCCGCGCAAGCCGCATACGACGAATACCGTCGGCGAGTATCACCAAAATCAGGATGACGATAAAAACCGTAAGCCAATCTTTCATAGGGGTATTCCGTTGCTGGTCAAATTAAACAGCGGCAAGTTCGGCTGCTTCGTCAACGTCAACTGTTACCAGGCGCGACACACCGGGCTCGTGCATGGTAACGCCCATAAGCTGATGCGCCATTTCCATGGCGATTTTGTTGTGCGTAATATAGATAAACTGCACATGCGCCGACATTTCTTCCACCATGCGCGCATAGCGACCCACGTTGGCATCATCAAGTGGTGCGTCTACTTCGTCGAGCATACAGAAAGGCGCAGGATTCAAACGGAAAATCGAGAACACCAATGCAATAGCAGTCAACGCCTTTTCACCGCCGGAGAGCAAGTGAATGGTGCTGTTACGCTTGCCCGGCGGACGCGCCATAATGGCGATACCTGTGTCGAGTAAATCTTCGCCGGTGAGTTCCAAATAGGCGTGGCCACCACCAAAGACTTTGGGGAACAGCTCTTGCAGGCTCTTGTTTACCTGGTCAAAGGTTTCCTTAAAGCGGGTACGGGTCTCGCGGTCAATGCGCTTGATGGCGTTTTCGAGGGTTTCGAGGGCTTCGCGCAAATCCGCGTCCTGGGCATCCAAATAATTTTTGCGCTCGGATTCGGTTTTGTATTCGTCAATCGCCGCCAGGTTGATCGGCCCCAGGCGACTAATACGCCCCGCCAAGGCTTCGAGTTCTTCCTCTATCGGCTTGATCTCTGAATTCTCGGGCAGTTCGACCAGCAGCGCCTCCAAATCCTGCTCATCTTCTTGCAGCTGTTGCGCGATACCCGCGCGCTGAACGTCAAAGGTTTGCGCTGCCAAACGCTCCTGCTCCAGGTGCGCGCGCACTGCCTGCACTTCCTGCTCGGCGCGGTTGCGCGATTGCTCGGCGTTGCGTAGATCCTGCTCGACGGTTTCGAGTGCACGCCTGGCGTCGGTCAGGTTGGACTCTACCGCCAAACGCTTGGATAAGGCCGCTTCCAGTTCCAGCTTGTACTCTTCAACCGGATCGCGATTTTCACTCAACGAAAGTTGCAAGTGTTCGCGACGCTCTTGCAGGCGCGAGGTTTGTTCACGCAAACGACTGATGCCCTGACGAATAGCATCCAATTGAGTTTTAACCGACTGGACACGCATGGCCAACTCATGGGCCTTGTCTTTATCGTGACGAGCGCGCTGGCGCGCCTGATCAAGCCCTGCGCGTATGGCATCGCGGCTTTCCAGCAAGCGCTCGCGCTCGTCGGTGTCCTGCTCCATCATGGCGATGGCTTCACTCAAAATCATACGCGCTTCGGACAGGTGCTCGGCCTCCTGCTCCATCTGTTCGCGCGCTTCGCGAATTTCGTTGTCGGTGCGTTCACGGCGCATCAGCAATTGTTCAACACGCACCTGACGCGCGCTCAATTGCGAGCGGATTTCACTGTGGCGACGATTGAGTTCTTCGAGTTCGCGGCGCAACTGCTCACGTTGCTGCTCCAGCTGTTTGATAGTTTCGCGCCCGTCATCCAGCTGCACCACCAGGGTTTCGACTTCTTGCTCACGGGCGCTGATAGCGGCGGTGAGTTCTTCCAGCTCCTGACGGCGAGCAATCACACCCGAACTGGCATCCACATCGCGGGCGACGCGCAACCAGTGTGCAGAGAGCCAGATGCCATCGCGGGTGATCACTGATTCGCCTGCTTGCAAACTGCTGCGCAATGCCAGTGCAGCGGGCAGGTCTTCAGCGAGATAAATACCGTTTACCAAACCGGCAATATCCCAGTCCGCACTGACTTTGCTTGCCAGAGTCGGCGCTTTATTGGTGCTGCTGACCGAAGCGCGTGCGCGACTGTCGAGCAGAATAAGTTCGCCCTGCTTTAGTTCTCCAAGCAGACCCGCGAGGCTGTCAAAGCCATCGACGCAAACCGCCTGCAACTGATTGCCCAGCACGGTTTCCAGCGCCTTGTCCCAGCCCTCCTGTACGCGAATTGATTCGGCCGCGCGGGGTTGCTGGTGCAGCGATTGGCGCTCCAACCACTGGCCAACCGCTTTGCTTTTTTCGCCCAACGCCGCCTGTTGTAGCGCTTCCAAAGACGCGTGTCGGCCGCGCATGGTTTGCAACTGGCTGCGCAACGCATCCAGTTCATTGGTAAGGTGGTGATTATCGCTGCGCTGCTGGTCGAGTTTTTCTGCAGAGGAATCCAGTTGCTGACGTTTTTCTTCCAGCGTCAAATCCAACTCGGCAATTTGCTCATTGAATTGTGCGATTTCTTCATCAGCCGAGTCGTCGTGCAGGCCAAGCTTTTCTTCTTTGAGTTTTTCCACACGTTGCAACAAGCGCTGTTGCACCTGCTCCAAATGCTGGATGCGGCTTTGCTGCACTTCGGCTTTTTGACGCGGCTCGGCAGCGCGCTGGTTAAAACCGTCCCACTCCTGTTGCCAGCGCTGCATCGCTTCTTCGGATTCGATCAGGGCCTCACTGGAATTTTCCTCGGCATCTTTGATCAGCTCCAGTTCGGGCGTGATTTCGAGCAGTTCAGCTTCCCAGGCCTCGGCTTTTTGGGTGTCGATCAATAAATTCTCTTCTGCCTCACGACTGTCGCGCTGGGTTTGATCCAGATCACTTTGCAACTGGCGAGCACGCTCCTGTGCGTGCTGAATGCTCTGCTCCAGGCGGGCAATTTCGGACCCTATGGCGTAATAGCGACCCTGTACTTCGTTAAATTTATCGCCCAGCTCTGTGTATTGGCTGCGGTATTTTTCGATCAGCGTGTCTTTGTTCACCTGGTCGGTGATAAATGACTCCATGCGCAATTCCAGATCGCGAATGGTGTCGCGCTTGGCTTTGGCTTGAATATCCAGTTGGCGATATTTCAGCGCTTGCAGCTGGGCCTTGAGCAAGCGCTCTTCTTTTTTGTATTCGGAATATTTTTCGGCGGATTGCGCCTGGCGTTGCAGGCGCGACAGCTGGCGCTCCAGTTCGTCGCGAATATCGGTAAGCCGCTCCAGGTTTTCCAGAGTGCGGCGCATACGGCTTTCGGTATCGCGACGGCGCTCCTTGTATTTGGAAATACCCGCCGCCTCTTCGATGTATACGCGCAGGTCTTCCGGCTTGGCTTCGATCAAGCGCGAAATCATGCCCTGCTCGATAATGGCGTAGCTCCGCGGCCCGAGGCCCGTACCCAGGAAGATATCGGTGATATCGCGGCGGCGGCACTTGGTACCGTTCAGGTAGTAATGGTTTTGAGCATCGCGCGTCACTTTGCGCTTGATGGAGATTTCGGTGAAGGCGGCGTATTCGCCCAGGAGGGTGCCATCACTGTTGTCGAACACCAGCTCAATCGACGCCTGCCCCACGGGTTTGCGCCCGCTGGAGCCGTTAAAGATAACGTCGGTCATGTTTTCGCCGCGCAAGTTCTTGGCGGAAGACTCCCCCATTACCCAGCGCACGGCGTCGATGATGTTGGACTTGCCACAACCGTTGGGGCCTACCACTGCGCAGAGATTGCTGGGGAAGCTGACCGTGGTGGGGTCAACGAAGGATTTGAAACCTGCCAGCTTGATGCACTTTAGCCGCATAGATCCTTAACACTCTTATAAGACGATTTCAGGCCGGACGCGGCGCTTGGCCAGCGCGTAATTTGACCGGGAAAAACTACATAAAGGGCAGGATTCTACACGCTTGCATCGGGCTGCGCACCCGCCGCGCCGGGGCAAATAGGGACGCACCCGGCATTTTTGCAGCCGCCTCCGTAGGAAGCGACTACAGGAAGGAAAAATCCCCGATAATCAAAGACTTATTCGGCGATTTTTTGATCAATAACCAGCCGAATAGCAGAGGGGGGCGAGCGAGGATCCAGAGGGCCCATAGTCACCTGCCAATCACCCGCCCTGGCCGCAGCTTCACCGGAAAGCGAAATTCGCGCAACCAGCTCAATCTGCTCAGCCTGCGCCAAACTGGCAGCGGGCGACATGGCCATGGCTTCTGTGAGACTTACCTTCGCGGGCAGGTCGCTCAGGCGCAAACGGCTGATCGCCAGCGGCATAGGCGAACCCTGCCAGTGGCGGGCGTACACAAAAACGGGCAAGTCGGGGCTCAGGCCTGCGGGCACATCCCCCAGGCTTACTTCCAGACTGATACTCACGCCAGCGGGTGTCGTTGGTGAGCGTTGATTTCCTTCAACCTGGCGCCCGGCAACCTGGTGCTTGGCAACCTCCTGTTTGGCGCGGGTAATGCCCGCCTTGAGCGACTGAGCACCCGCAGACTCAGGCCCGAGCAACGCCATGGCCCGCTCCCAGTAATCGATCGCCGCCGGGAAGTCTTCTTGTTGAAACGACCAAATACCCAACAAACCCAGGGCCGTTGTATTCTCAGAATCCAAACGCAGGCTGGCAGACGCCAGCTGTTGCACCTGATCGCTGGCCTGGTTTTGGTCGCGCAGGAACATGGCTTGAGCCAACTCCGCCATCACCATTGCCGACTGGGGATCCAGTTCCAGCACCTGCTGATACGCCTCTACCGCACGCTGAACCTCACCCAACTCCATGCGTGTGCGCGCCAGCATAAACCAGTATTGGGCCTGGTCAGGGCGGCTTTCCAAGCGCGTTTCAAGGACCTCTGTCAACTTGAGCGCGGCCGCCCGGCCTGAGTCTCGGCCATGCAGCGCATCCAGATAATCCTGTTCCTGTTTGGCCTCGATCAGCTGTCTGATTTCAAGGTCGGGGCCACTGCCCTGGCGGAGATAAAGAGCGAGCGCGAGCATAAGACAGGCTACACAAAAAGCTACCAGAAAGGCCTTGGCCCAGGGTGCAGAGCGTGCCGCCAGTACCTCCTGGCTCGCCTCATCTTCCAGCAAGCTGCGCTCTTGCTCCAACTTGAGTTGTTCAAA
Source organism: uncultured Cellvibrio sp. (assembly GCA_965652595.1). Lineage (GTDB taxonomy): Bacteria > Pseudomonadota > Gammaproteobacteria > Pseudomonadales > Cellvibrionaceae > Cellvibrio. The sequence continues at coordinate 5,692 of CBFGWO010000007.1, forward strand.
CTGAGCTTGATCAATACGCCCTTCTTGCAAGGCCGCTTGAAGATCCGCCAAATGCTCCTGAAACAGGCGAACGTTGGTCGCTAGCCTGGTTTGCCGCGCCGCTTCCAGAGCACTGCGCTGATATCGCTGGCGCAGTAAGGGCCAAAGAAAGAAGCCCGCTACCAAAAGCGCCAGAAACGCAAACACCAGATAGCTCATGACGCCGCTCCATTTTTTTCGTTAGACGGGCTCAAGGATTCACCTGCCTTGGCTGCTTCGTCGAACAAGAGTGCAAGCCTGCGCTGCTCTGCGTCACTCAGGCCCTCACGCTCAACAACCGATAGCGTGAGTTGACGGCGACGCCGGACAAGTATCAGTAGAAAAATGACGCCGCCAATAAGGAGCACCAGAGGCCCAAACCACAAAAGGTAGGTAACCGGGGAAACCCGTGGGCGGTAGAGGATGTAATCGCCGTAACGCTCGACCATAAAATCGATGATTTCCTTGTCAGAGCGCCCTTCAGTAATCATCAAATGAAGTTCACGCCGCAAATCCATCGCTATCGGTGAATCGGAACCCGACAGGTTTTGATTCTGACACTTGGGACAGCGCATCTCGTCGATGAAGGTCTGGTAGCGCAAGCGCTGCACATCAGATTCAAATTCGTGGGTATCAATAGCGGCTCCAACCTGAGTTGTCACCAGCAACAAAAGCAATAGCCAGCATAAGCGCATGGAGCCCACCCTAAATTCGCTCTGGATAAATGAGGCCGCAGTATATCAAGCCAAAACCTCCAAAGGGGGATTGCAAAGCGGTTGATGTGAATCTCTGTTCGCGATAGCAAAAGTGTTGTATAGACGCTGCTGCTGCTTTTTTGATCACAAGTATCGGTAAAAAAGTTGCCAAAAAATGATTGACCTAAAGCTGCTTATCGTTAGAATACGCACCACTCGAAGGGCGGTTAGCTCAGTTGGTAGAGCAATGCCCTTACAAGGCATGGGTCACAAGTTCGAGTCTTGTACCGCCCACCACTTTTGCTCACAAGGTAAAAAGTGTTTTTTCTGCGGACCGGTAGTTCAGTTGGTTAGAATGCCGGCCTGTCACGCCGGAGGTCGCGGGTTCGAGCCCCGTCCGGTCCGCCACTTGATTAACATCAAGCTTTGTCATGCATAAAGCTGATGTATAAAAAAGCCCCTCACCGGGGCTTTTTTATTGCCTGAAATTTTTCAGAAGCACTCAACAATAACCAACGCCGGTTCCACCCAAGCCGCAATAACCGCCAGGATTTTTTGCAAGATATTGCTGATGATAATCCTCTGCGTAGTAAAAGCTTGTCGCCGTGAGAATTTCGGTCGTAATCGCACCAAAGCCCGCAGCAACTAACGCCGCCTGATAAGCGTCACGACTGGTTTCAGCCGCAAGCTGCTGAGCCTCTGAAAAGGTATAGATACCTGATCGATACTGGGTGCCTCGATCATTGCCTTGGCGCATCCCCTGAGTAGGATTGTGAGACTCCCAAAAGCATTGCAACAGATGGTCGTAACTCACCTGTTCAGGATCAAACACCACCAACACCACTTCATTGTGCCCCGTTAAACCGGAGCACACTTCTTCATAAGTTGGATTAGGTGTAAATCCCGCCGAATAGCCCACCGCCGTTGAATAAACACCGGCCTGCTGCCAAAAAAGCCGCTCGGCACCCCAAAAACATCCCATACCAAAAACCGCCTGCTGCATATTTTCGGGAAACGGGGGTTGTATGGGTGTCTGCTTAACATAATGAAGATTGCGAACAGACATAGGCTCGGTTCTGCCAGGCAGCGCCCGAGCGGCCGAAGGAAGCTGATATTTATCACTGAACATCAAGATTACCTCCGAGTCGCAGCCATGCCGCACCCATGCTAAAACCAGCGCTGGTTATGCAACCTTTCCCACCAGGTGAGCAACAACCGATCCACGGCGCCCTGTGCAGCCAAACCCAGACGCTCGGGCAGAGATTTTTTGTGCGCATAGGAAACCTCATAAATATCCGCCGTTTCGATCTGTTCCAGCAGATATTCGTCGCTGGTGCGTAAATCATCGACGAGATTGACGTCGAGCGCTCGACGACCAAACCAGACTTCTCCTGTAGCCACCTTGGCAATGTCTACCTGCGGCCGATGCTCACTGACAAACTCCTTGAAAAGCACATGGGTGTCTTCGAGATCTTCCACAAACTTTTCTCGGCCTTTGGGTGTATTCTCACCAAACATAGTCACAGTGCGTTTGTATTCACCCGCAGTGAACATTTCAAAATCTATGTCATTCTTTTTTAGCAGTTTGTGAAAGTTTGGTAATTGCGCCAAGACACCAATAGAGCCGAGAACTGCGAAAGGTGCAGCGACGATTTTGTTTGCCACACACGCCATCATATAACCGCCGCTGGCTGCCACCTTGTCAACACAAACCGTCAGCGGAATTTTCTTGCTGGTAATACGCGCCAATTGGCTTGAAGCCAGGCCGTAGCTGTGCACCATGCCTCCCCCGCTCTCCAGGCGGACCACCACTTCATCTGTCTCCCGCGCCTGGCTCAGGACTGCACTGATTTCCTCGCGCAAGTTATCGCAGGCTGACGCCTTGATGTCTCCGACAAAGTCCAGCACAAAAACGCGTTTTTTGCCGGGGTCCTGCACATCACCCGCTCCCGATTCAGGCTCCGCCCCCTTGAGCTTGGCGGCACGTTTTTTTTCAGCCTCCTCGGCTTTGCGCTTTTTCTTTTCAGCCTTTGCCTGCGCTTTCAGCTGTTCGGGATCAAGCATGGCGTCGCGCAACAGATCACGCATCTCCTCAAATTGCTCATTGAGGTGACTGACCTCTATTTGACCCTTATCCGCCTTTCGGTTGCGCCCGCTGACTGACAACACCAGGGTAATTACCACCACCAGCGCCACGAGAAAGGTGAGGGTTTTTGCCAAAAACAAACCATACTCAGTTAAAAATTCCAAAATACAACCTCTATCAATAAACATAAAAAAGGCGGCACCAGGCCGCAACGAATCTCCGCCGAACCAACAAGCTTCAGCCTTCTGAAGCCTTCTTCAAAACATCTACTTCCACGCGCTTACCGCTTCTTCGGCTTCGCGATTCAGCGGACGAGCCAAGAGCCCGGTATGGGACAAAGTAATTTCGTAAAGTGCACGATCCGCCATGGGCAGAAAGGTGGCACTGCCGTAAACCGCATCGACAACCGGCATCCAGCGCGGATATTGGTTAATCCACTTCCACACATCTACACCGTAAAGACTTTCGTTCAGCGCATAAGCCGTGCGCGGCCCCGCGTGCTCCTGTGCCAGGTCGTAGTAACGACCACTGATACGCTCGAGGCGGTAGGCTGGACGCAGGCCAAAGGTCGAAAGATAACCTTTGGTTTTGAATATGCGCGCATCCAGCTGCCATTGATCGCCGCGCAAATTGAACTTTTGCTCATTGCCTTTGCTATCAACCAGAATCGCCGTGAACTGTTGCTCGCCGTTTTTTTCCAGGCTGATAGTGGCGACCACCTGCTCATGAAGTATTTGCTTATACCGGTAAACATCGAACGCCATGAGTCCGATCACCAAACCAACCGCCAGAAGGCACAAGCCGAACATGCCGCGAAACCAGCCCGCCAACCAGGAGCCCTGCAGGAGAATGCGCACAGCTTTGTAGGCGACAAAGGCACCGAGTAATAAAATCACTAGCGCAATTAAGGAATAGAGCATGGTGTCCTTTTACCTCGGGTGTTATGTCGGGAGTCGTTTTCGTCCGCATTCATTGCGTTTAATTAGGGTAATCAGATCTTCCGCCTGAATACTGGCGCACGAAATTAGCGATCATCTGGCCGGATAGAGTAGCGATTGGCGGTACCTGAGGCAACTTGTCTGCCGGGAACCAATCCGCTTCGAGGATTTCCTCCCCATCCACGCGCAACTCACCGCCGAGGTACTGCGCGCGAAATCCCAGCATTAGCTGGCCGGGGAATGGCCAGGGTTGGCTGCCGACATAACGCAGGTCGCACAGCTGCAAACCCACTTCTTCGTATACCTCGCGATGAACCGTCGCTTCAGGGGTTTCGCCAACTTCAACAAACCCTGCCAGACAAGTAAATATCGGCTGACTGGAGCGCGCATGGCGGGCGAGCAAACACTGATCCTCGCGGGTTACCAGGGTGATAACGCAGGGAGATAACCTCGGATAAAAACGCAAATCGCAAGCGGGGCACATCTTGGCCCTTTCGCCCCTAAGCTCCTTTGTAGGGCCGCCACAACGACCGCAGAACCTGTGATCGTTGTGCCATTGCGCCACCTGCAACGCCCGCCCCGCCAGACCAAACAGAGCTTCATCAATCAACCCCAGCTGGGAGCGCAATCCCAACCAAAGGTAGGAAATTCCGGCAGTATCCTCGATGACCTCTTTTGCCGAAAAGCGATAACCCAGGTCTACCACCATGATTTCCTGCTTCCCCTGAAGTTCCAGGCTGTGCTCCTGGAGTATGGGAAGCCCCAACCGTGTCAGTTCGTCAGAGGTCAGGGGGCGCCAACTGCCCGATGCCTCACAAAGCAGCAGATTTCCGCTGACGGGAATCCACAGTCTTTGCTCACGAGATGCTGCTTGAGACATCAACTGACCTTATAGCCCAGCGCCTCCAGGCTCTCTTCAGCAATTTGTAGGACACTGGTGTCCGCATTTTTATCGAGTTTGATGCTGTCCAGATAGTACTCGAGGCTAATCACCGCATCGGCAAAGGTTTCCAGCAGGTGCTGAATTGCGGGCTGTTGTTCGCCCTGCAATAGTATTTCGTCAATAAATCTAAGGCTCGCCGCAACAACCTTGGCGGCGCGCGGCAGGCCAAGCACCAGCATGCCGCCCCTGACGCTGTCGAGGGTACCCACGATATTGCGAATATGCCCCTTGTCGTAATTGGATTCTACAAAGGAACTGAGCGCCCGCTTAACCAGCGCCAACCCGGATTCGGCCTCCTCGATCACCAGCGTCTCCGCCTCGGCAATCTGATTTTTGGCCATCACATCATCCCGTGACAGGGCGTTGATCTGGGCCAGCTTTTCATCGGAAAGGTTCATTTTGCCCAGGCCTGCCACGGCGCTCTCTACATAAAGCAAGGTATCGGCAACCTCCAACAGAGCTTCGGGCGCTATCTGTACGCCGGGCGACTGCCAGGATTTGATTTTTTCAATTTCCTGCTTGAGACTGTTGCTCGGCGAAATCAAACCCACCACCGCGAGTATCTCAGCAACTTTTTTGAGTGTCTCCAACAACTCAGGCGTCTCGCCCAAAAGTTCGGCACCACCTTGAGCTGCGCGCTCAAGCATATTTTTGGTGCTGTGCAACTCATCACTCAACACCATGGCCATAGACGCGAGGGTGTTGGCACTCGGGCCTTTGAGAAACTCCATTTCACGCAACAAATCCGCTTCGGTATAACTTAGCGGCGGCATGCCATAGGCTGCAATGGCCGCAAGTGCCTTTTGATCCGTCGTACGCGACAGTGACACCAGGTACAGCAACTCCTTGACCAGCGCTTTATCCAAGGAGCGATCAAGAATTTTTCCATCGGCAAATTCCACGCGTTTTATTTCGCGATCCAGTGCACTGAACAACAATTTGCGGCTCTTGGTTAACTCCATGGATTTTTCGGCCAGGGTCGCAAAACAAGCACTCGCCAACCACCAAAGCCCGGCAAGTTTGCTGGGGCCGGTAGCCGCTTCCAGTCGATCAAGCGCGCGGCACATCATGCCCAATGATGGGCGAACCTGAACACCTTGCAATACCTTGAGCAAACCGGTTTGGTACATATGACGCAAGCGGCGCACCAGCTTGGGCAGGTTTTCGTTGGGCGCGAGACCGGTCGGTTGGTGGATATATTCAACCAGTTCAACATTCGCGTAGTAACTTTCGGGTAGCGCGGGGGCGCGGCGCGCCAGACGCAGTTCATTGATATAAGGAATCAGGAGTACCGCCATGCTGCGTGAACTTTGTGCGCAGTACTCCAGGTACCTGGGCAGGATAAAAAAGGCCGTTGTCAGCAGTTCCAGCTTGCGATCATTTTTGGGTTCTGCATCCAGAGTGATATCGGTAATGTGTTCGACCAATTCCTCGGCAAGTAAATCCACACCACGCAGCTGGATTAAACTGAGAATCCCGCGAATTTGCTTAACGCCGTCAATGCAATTTTGCAGTAACTCACCATTGGCGCGATCGTTAGTGAACTGCTCCAGGCGAATAGCGGAATCTTCGATGGTAGCGACCAGCTCGTCCTGAACCATTTTGAGTGAGGCGAGGTTTAAGGTTTCATTAGTACTCACAGGGACATCCTAAATATCGTTTGGCCAAATGTGTGGGGATGGGGAGCGATCTAGCGTCGACTGACTTGGTTCGGCTCGGTTAGAAGAGCCCCATTCGCAGAGCTTAGCCCAATGAGCGCCGCCCTGCCCGCTTGCCAAAGTGTAATACGAGATTAATGTCGAGGCTGAACTTGTTTGGCTAAGTGCTTGTGATTATTGCCAATTATCTCTCAAAAGCAACAAAATCAAGCCTCCAGCTGGCGCCACTTACACTCACCACCGCAGGCGCTATCCAGCAGTGCCAGTTTGTGCTCGTGGGCGGCCAACTCGGCAGCTGTGGCGGGGATAATCGGCAGTGGACGGCGGTTTGCTGGCAGGCGCCGAATGGCGCTGCCGCCGGTGCCCCCGGCCTGAGACTCTGCTTGGGCGCCACCCAGGGACAGGCTGGTTTGCCCGCCGGTCATCAGCAGGTAAACATCGGCAAGTATTTCGGCGTCCAATAGCGCGCCGTGGAGATCCCGCTGGGAGTTGTCGACGCCGTAGCGCTTGCAGAGCGCATCCAGGTTGTTCTTTTGCCCAGGATGTTTGGCGCGCGCCATCACCAGGGTATCAACGACTTTACAACGACTGGTGATGGAGCCGGATTTTGCATCCAGCAGGCGCAGTTCGTGGTCAATAAAGCCAATATCAAAGGGCGCGTTGTGAATCACCAATTCAGCGTCACCCACAAACTCCAGGAAGTCTGCCGCTATCTGCGCAAACACCGGCTCATTGGCCACCCGCTCATTGGTAATCCCATGAACCTCAATGGCCCCCGAATCTATCTCACGTTCGGGGTTGATGTATTGGTGGTAGTGACGACCGGTTAGCCGACGGTTTACCAGTTCGACACAGCCGATCTCGATAATGCGGTGGCCCTGAGCCGGGTCCAGGCCGGTGGTTTCGGTGTCCAGTACGATTTGGCGCATGCTTAGCTAGCCTTCAGTTCATCAATGCCGCGATTGGCGAGTTGGTCGGCGAGGTCGTTTTCCCGGTGGCCGCTATGGCCCTTAATCCAGCGCCAGTCAACCTGATGACGCTGATTCAGCTGATCGAGCACCTGCCAGAGATCGGCGTTTTTCACAGGTGCCTTGCTGGCCGTCCGCCAGCCATTGCGTTTCCAGCCCGTCAACCACTCGGTAATGCCCTTACGCACATATTGGGAATCGGTCGTCAAGACCACCGAGCAGGGCTCCTTCAGTGCCTCCAACCCGCGGATAGCCGCGAGCAGCTCCATACGATTGTTGGTGGTGAGAGATTCACCGCCATAGAGTGATTTTTCAAGATCGCCGAACCTTAACAACACGCCCCAGCCACCAGGACCCGGATTACCGCGACAAGCACCATCGGTGTATATCTGAACTTGCTTCAACTGGAATTTCCCGTAGTGGTATTACGTACTTGCCTGGGCCGTAATGGTAAGGATTGCCCCAGCCCGGAACGGCGCCGAATGATGCGTGTCACCGAAAGGCCTCGCGCAAGGGCTGGCACCTCCTGCCACGCAGGCTTCATCGGCACAAATCCCGGCCTGTCTTTGCGCGCCAGCACCAGGTAGTAGCCGCCCAAGGGCAGGCGCAGCTTTGTACCCCAGGTCTCCAGCCAACGCAAATGTTTCAAACTGCCTGCCTGTTGCAGCGGCGGGCGAAAGAAACCCTGATGAACATCCAGGGTTTCAAAATCCAGCAGCGTCAGCCAATCCAACACCCGCCCCAGGCGCAGGGACTGATGGCGCCAGTGGGCTTTGCGGCTGTAGAACCGGGCAAGCCAGCGACCCACACCAAACAAGCTCCAGGGATTGAAGCCAATAATCAACAAATGCCCCCGCGGAATCAGCACGCGCGCGGACTCGCGCAACAGCTGGTGCGGCTTTTGACTGAAGTCGAGCGTGTGGTGCAACAGCACCAAATCAACACTTTCCTCGGCGAGCGGCAGCTGGTGAAAATCGGACAGGCCGGTCAAACGCGGGTTGGATGCCCGCTGTGGGTGAAGGGCAAAACGATGTGAAATACGATTTTGATTACCCAGATCCAGACGCGGACTTATGCTGAGCTGGAGCATATGGTAGCCAAACAAGCACTGCATACGCTCATCCAGTGCCTGCTGCTGATCCGCAAGTAGCGCGGCACCTAGAGGCGTTTCGAGCCAGTCGCTCACTTCGGGCACCGCGCGATTGAGCGGCACAGGGCCCAGATAGCGGCGCCAGCGCTTGCGCAGTCGACTTAGAGGTCTGAGTGCCATAGGCCGACCTTTTGTGAAGGACAAGGTTTAAGGGTTTATATCACCGGGCGAAGGAAGCTGTTCTATCATACGCCTTCACTGCCGCCAACCCGAGCCACATACTGTGCCACCAAACGCTTCGTTAAACACTATTTGTATCCCCGCATTGCAATCCAACTATTTTTGGTTGGTTCAACCTATTGCGGCGGCCCCCTTTGCCTATGTGTTCGATCCGGGCGATGGCAAACCAATAATGGCGGCGCTGAAATCACATCGACTACACCCGGCCGCTATTCTTATCACCCACCATCACCACGACCACGTCAATGGCATCGCGCACCTGCGCGAACACTATCCCCAAATTCCGGTATATGGCCCCCCCAACCCTGCGATACCCCTGCTAAGTCACCCGCTGGCGGCTGGAGAGACATTGCAGTTGAACCAGTTCACCCTGGAAGTCTTGCCCCTGCCCGGCCATACACCTGATCACATCGGCTATCTGCACCGACCCGACTCAGGCCCTTGGCTGGTCTTCTCGGGAGATACACTCTTTTCCGCTGGCTGCGGCCGATTGCTGGGGGGCACCGCTGAGGACCTTTATCACTCGCTGCAAGGTTTGGCGGCACTCCCTGAGGACACATTGGTTTATGCCAGTCATGAATACACGCTGGATAATCTGAACTTTGCACTGGCTGTAGAGCCAGACAACCTGGAGACCAGAGCTTACCGCGACAATGTCCAACAGCGGCGCACCCAGGGTGAGCCCAGCCTGCCCACCAGCATAGGGCTGGAACAACGGATAAATCCTTTTCTTCGGGTACATCTGCCTCAGATTCGTGCGAGTGTGGAAGCGCAGGCAGGCAAAAACCTGGGCTCCGGTGTCGAGGTTTTTGCTGCCTTGCGCCGATGGAAAGATCAATTTTCATCCTGAGCCCAGGGCTAATTTCGTTGACCCTGGCGCCATCACTCCCTAGAATCGCACCAGCCCGCTTGAGAAGAATCCCAATAAATTTCGATTAAATACCTTAAATTTCAGTAATATGCATGCATAAATTAAAGTTAATTATAAGTATTGTTTTTCCTGTGTGGCTGGTGAGTGCTTGCGCTAGCCTGGAAGAAATCGGTACGCCCAAAAAAGAAGCCCCCACAAGCAATGACCAGGTTGGCATCAGCCCGCCAGCCACAGACGCCCAAACGCGATCAGCGCAAAACCTGCAAGAGCAAATTGACAGCCAACTCTCCCCCGAAGCCCTGCCCGACATCTGGAGTCGCATAAGGCTCGGTTACGGTCTGACCGAAACAGATTTGGATCAGGATCGTGTAGATACCCATCTTCGTTGGTACGCCAACAACCAGCAACATATCGATAACTTCACCCAGAGCAGCCAACCCTACATTCACTACATCGTCGAGGAACTGGAAGCCCGCGATATGCCCACTGAACTGGCGCTGCTTCCCATTATTGAAAGCGCCTACAATCCCTTCGCTCACTCTTCGGCGCGCGCAGCAGGCATCTGGCAATTTATGCCCCGCACAGCGCGCAACTTTGGTCTTGCGCGGGATGATTGGTATGACGGGCGTCGCGACCTGATTGCCTCCACCGACGCCGCCCTGCGCTACCTGCAACGCCTGCACGATATGTTCGATGGCGACTGGTTGCTGGCGATCGCCGCCTATAACGCCGGTGAAGGACGCCTGATGCGCGCGATTCGGCAAAACAAGGCTCAAGGCAAGCCTACAGATTTTTGGTCGCTCAGCTTGCCCAAAGAAACCCGCGCCTATGTGCCGCGCCTGCTCGCCCTCTCACGCGTGGTCGCCGAACCGGGACTTTACGACCTGAGCTTGCCAACCATACCCAATGAACCCTTCTTCACCCAGCTTCGTGTCGATGGTCAGATCAATCTGGCTGATGCCGCCCAACGAGCGCAAATCAATCCGGAAGTGTTGCAACAACTCAACGCTGGCTACAGCCGTTGGCTCACCACCCATCACGGTGACCACCAGGTGTTGGTGCCACTGAGCCATCTGGACAGCTTCGCTCAACAACTGGATCAGCTGCCACGTATTCCAGAGGTACAGGAATATCGCGTTGTCAAAGGGGATACGCTTGGCGCCATCGCAAAGCGTTTTAATACCAGCGTGGGCAAGCTCAAGAGTTTGAATAATTTATCGTCGGATAGGCTAAGCATTGGCCAGCGACTCTTGGTGTCGGGTACCCAGCCCCAGCTGGTGGCAACGTCGCTGCCAAATGCCGAAGAGCGGATGCGCAATTACGGCATCAAACAAGGCAAGGGAGCCAGTCGCTATACGGTTCGCAAGGGCGATAGCCTATGGACAATAGCGCGACGCCATAACACCAGTGTTGCCGCCCTAACCCGCTTGAATAACCTCAACAGACGCAGCACGCTGCGCCCTGGACAGACCCTGATAGTGGCAAGCTCGACCCCGACCTCTGCAAAAGTGCGCACCACCGGGGATTCGGGCAGAGTTGAATATCAAATTCAACGCGGCGACACCCTGCACCGGATAGCGCAACGCTTCAAGGTCAGTCTGGCGGACATACTGCAATGGAACCGCATCAAGGATGCGACCTATATACACCCAGGGCAAACACTGACGCTGTTTATCAACCCTTGATCAAACGGAGGCCGCGGATCAAACGGAGGTCGCGGGATCTGACGCAAGCTGCGGGATAGCGGCCAGCAAGGTGCGGGTGTACTCGTGCTTCGGATGGTTAAATAGCTGCTCCGTTGCCCCCTCTTCCAAAATCTTTCCTTCCTGCATCACCACGACCCGATCACACAGAAAGCGCACCACCGACATGTCATGGGAAATAAACACCATGGTTAGCTGGTATTTGCGCGTGAGCTTAAGTAAAAGCTCCAGTATCTGGGCGCGGATGGTAACGTCCAGGGCCGATACCGGCTCGTCCGCAATCACCAGCTTGGGGCGCAGTGCCAGCGCCCGGGCAATGGCAATCCGCTGACGTTGACCGCCAGAAAACTCATGGGGATATTTACGAATAAAACGCCGATCCACGCCCACGTCATCCAGCAGTTGATTGACCTGACCAAGAACCGTCTGGCGATTGGCCAGGCCCTGATTCAACAGCGGCTCTGCAAGGGTATCGAATACCGTCATGCGCGGGTTGAGTGACGCATAGGGGTCTTGAAAAATCATCTGAAATTGCCGGCGCACAGCTTTTAATTCTCCGGGAAGAAGCTGGCACAAATCGCGCCCCTCAAGCAGCACCCGCCCAGAGTCCACTTCCAACAACTGCATAATGCAACGTCCGAGAGTAGATTTACCCGAGCCTGACTCGCCCACCAAACCGAGGATTTCACCCTTGTGTACTTGCAGGCTCACCCCATGTAGCACCGCCACCCTGGGTGATGCACGAAAAATTCCACCACCTGCCACCGGGAAACTGACACTGACATCATCCACCTGCAATAGAGGCTCACCCAGTGCGGGATTGCCCGCTTCCGGCTTGGCGCCAGTGAGTACCGCACTGAGCAGCTTCTGAGTGTAGGCATGCTGGGGCCGCGCAAAAATCTCAGCGGAACCGCCCTGCTCAACCACCTGCCCCTGCTGCATGACCAACAGTTGATCGCCCATCTGGGCCGCAACCCCCAGATCATGGGTAATAAAAATCACCGCCAACTGGCGCGACGCCTGAAGGGATTTAATGAGAGCCAGAATCTGCGCCTGCACAGTCACATCCAGCGCGGTAGTGGGTTCGTCGGCGATCAGCAGTTCCGGCTCGGCAATCAATGCCATAGCGATCATCACACGCTGACGCATGCCACCGGAAAACTGGTGAGGATAATCATCAATACGTATTGCGGCGTTGCGGATTCCCACTTCTTCCAAAGCGGCTATCGCCTTTTGTCGTGCGCTTTTGCGATCCAAATTAAAATGGATGCGCAATGGCTCCATCAATTGATCGCCGATACGCATAAACGGATTGAGCGAGGTCATGGGATCTTGAAAAATCATGCCTATGCGGCGACCGCGCAGTTTGCGCAACTCCGCTTCGGACAACCGCAGAAGATCTTGCCCCTGAAAGACCGCCGAGCCTGATTCAATGCGCCCCGGCGGCGTGGGCACAAGGCCCAATAGGCTGTAACAGGTAACCGATTTGCCCGAACCCGACTCGCCGACGATGGCCAACACCTTCCCCGGCTCCAAATCAAAATTCACACCATCAACCGCGAGCGTCACACCATCGCGGGTGTAAAATGCCAAACGTAAATCGCGCACAGATAACAAAGGTTGGCTCATGGATTAATCCTTGGATGCGCGCGGATCAAGGGCATCGCGCAAACCATCGCCGACAAAGTTCAAGGAGAACAAGGTGAGTGACAAAATCAGACCGGGAAACAGGAGTAGCCAAGGGTACTCCTCCATGCTGGCCACACCCGCCGAGATCAGCGAGCCCCAGGAGCTTTGCGGTGGCTGAACACCAAGACCCAAAAAGCTGAGAAAAGATTCGAGCAAAATCACGCTGGGAATGGTCAGCGTGGTGTAGATAATGATTGGCCCCAACACGTTGGGGATAATATGGCGACGAATAATTTGCCAGCGCGACAGGCCCATGGAAACCGCAGCCTCAATAAATTCCTGGCGCTTAAGATTGAGCACCTGGCCACGCACGATACGCGCCATGGTCAACCACTCCACCGCACCTATGGCGAGAAACAACAGCAGCATGCTGCTGCCAAAAATAACCGTCAGCAAAATAATAAAAATGGTGAATGGCAGGGCATAGAGCACATCGACAATACGCATCATCAGCGCATCTACCCTGCCCCCGACAAACCCCGCAACAGCTCCCCAGAACACACCGATCACCAGCGCAACGCTGGTGGCAACAAAACCCACCATCAGGGACACACGGCTACCATACATAATCCGCGTCAACTGATCGCGCCCAAGCACATCCGTACCCAACCAATGCTCCGCCGACGGCGGTGAAGCGCCCAGCATCAAATTCTGGCTTTGGTACTCGTAGGGGGCTATCCAAGGCGTCAGCAAGGCGAGAGTGATCAACACAATTAAGAACAAGGCACCGAGCATGGCGAGTTTGTTTTTGCGCAAACGTAAAAACGCATCGCGCCCCAAGGAGCTACCTTTTTCAATTTCCACAACAGCTGTTTGCATCATGATCAATCCCCTAGCCTGGCTTGCGTGCGCAAGCGGGGATTGAGCCAGACCAAAATCACATCGGCGATCAGGTTGCACACAATAATCAGCACGGCAAAGAAAATCGTACAGCCAAGAATCATGGTGTAATCGCGATTAAAGGCGGCTTCGACATAAAAGCGCCCCAAACCAGGTATTTGGAACACAGACTCGACCACAAAAGAGCCCGCCAATAATCCTGCAATTGCCGGCCCCATAAACGAAATAACCGGGTTAAGTGCGCCGCGCAAGGCGTGCACAAAGACAATACGTGCGGATGACAAGCCTTTAGCTTTTGCTGTGCGAATATAATCCTGCGAAAGTACCTCCAGCATGCTGCCGCGACTAATGCGCGCAATGTAGGCGGCGTAGCTTGATCCCAGGGTGAGCGCAGGCAATATTTTGTCGCCAGGGGTTAAGCCCCAGCCGGAAACAGGCAACCAACCCAACCAGATACCAAAACACAAAATCAGCAGCGGACCGAGCACCATGTTGGGCAAACAAATCCCCGCCATAGAGATGGACATGGGTAAATAGTCCTGCCAGGTGTTGGCGCGTAGCGACGCAATAATACCGGTCGCAAGCCCGATCACCAGCGCCACCAAAATGGCATACAGAGACAATTCGAGGGTAACAGGAAAACCCGCCGCGATAATTTCGTTGACCGAGCGGTTGGCAAAGCGAAAGGAGGGGCCAAAATCGCCGCGCAACAAATTGCCGAGATAATCAACATATTGCTCCCAAAGCGGAGCATCCAGGTTGTAGCGCGCATTTAAACTTTGCAAAACATCCTGCGACACCTGGCGCTCGGCATCAAAGGGACCACCGGGCGCTGCGCGCACCATAAAAAAAGTGGCGGTTATGACAACCAGGATGACGGGAACTGCTTGCAGCATCCGACGAAATATATAGCCCAGCATGGTTTAGGGCTCCCCTGACCCTGCTTCCGGCTCGGCATCTGCTTCCAGATAAACACCGCGATAGAAATAATCGTCAAGAATATTGCTGTGCCAGCCTTTGACCGAGGGGTGGATCAAACGGCTGCGCACGTAGGTGTACAAAGGAACAATAGGTACCTCTTCTACCATTATGGCTTCCGCTTCCTGGAAATAAGCAAAACGCTGCGCTTGATCACGGGTTTGCGCGGCCAGACGAATAAGTTCGTCGTAACGCGCATTTGACCACTGGGATTTGTTTTGCCCGCCGCCGGTCACATGCACATCAAGAAAGGTATTGGGGTCAACATAATCGCCGCCCCAGCCGGAGCGTGAAATTTCGAAATTTCCAATCTTGATGTTCGCTAGCCAGACCTTCCAGTCTTCGTTGCGCAAAGTGACGTCTATGCCCAGATTTTGCTTCCACATTTGTTGGATGACCACGGCGATCGACTGGTGTTGCTCCAAGGTGTTGTAGAGGATAGTGATATTAGGAAAACCCTTGCCCTCCGGGTAGCCAGCATCAGCGAGCAGTTGACGCGCAAGCTCAATATTCTCTGGCATTTTTGCCTCGGGAACATAGCCCAGCTCATTGGGTGGCGTGAAAGCATAGGCAGGAATCTGGCCACCTTTTAATACCCGCTCGGTAATCAGCTTGCGATCTATGGCGTAGGCCAAGGCTTTGCGAACACGCACGTCGTCCAGGGGCGGTTTTTTAACGTTGAATGCATAGTAATAGGTGGAATAGAGCGGAAACGCATTAAACGCCGGGTGATTTTGGTTGCGATAGCCCTCTTTCTTTTCGCCAGGAAGTTCATAGGTAATGTGCAATTGTCCCGCGCGGAACATGCGCTCCTCTGCTGTTTCACTGGCGGTGGCGTAAAAATGAATTTCATTAAGCTTGATGTCGTCCTTCGCCCAGTAATAGTCGTTTTTCTTGACCGACAGTACCTGGTTCACCACCCAGTCTTTCAACACAAAAGGCCCATTGCCAACAAAGTTTTCCGGACGCGTCCAAGGCGTAGCCAACTGCTCTGCACCGTTAAATTTCTCCACCGTTGGGGGATGAACCGGGTACATCGTCTTGAACGAGAGCAGTTCCAAAAGATAGGGAACCGGCCCCGCCAATTCCACCTGTAAGGTGTAGTCATCGAGTGCTTTGATACCCACCTGGCTAAAATCCGTCAACTCTCCTGAGTGATAAGCCTCCGCGTTTTTGAAAACGTAAAAGGTGTAGCCGTAGTGATTGCCAAGCTTGGGGGTAATCGCCCGCTTCCAGGTCCAGACAAAATCGTGCGCAGTGACTGGGTCACCATTAGACCAGCGGGCGTTTTTGCGTAAGTAAAAGGTGTAGGTCAACCCGTCTTCTGACATCTCCCAGGATTCCGCCACACCGGGAATAGTCTCCAAGGTATCCGCTTTGCGACTCACCAGCCCCTCGTACAAAGCGCGCTGAATCTGGCTTTCAGGATGACCGGTATTGCCGTGGGGATCTATATCAGAGGGTTCACCCAGATTGCCGATGTGCAGTATCTGCTGTTCGATGCCCAGCTCAACCGGCGTTTTTCGATCGCTACTACAGGCCTGCAACAACAGGAGAGAGACACAAATAGCAAACAAGGGGTGCAAAAAAATTTTCATGATTTTCTTCTAGGTTTTGTTGAACTACTGGTTTAAGTCTTTCGCAAAGGCATCAAAGCTGTAAGGGCGGCCCAGAAAATCAGCCACCAGATCAGCCGCATCTTTTGAGCCACCCGGCGCCAGTACATAACGGCGATAACGATCGGCGATTTCCGGGTTGCGCAACCCGCCTTGTTGGAATTCGCTGAACATGTCGGCCGAGATCACCTGCGACCACATATAGGTGTAGTAAATGGCGGAGTAGCCGTTTAAATGCCCAAAGCTGGTGTAGAAATAGGTATCGTCCACGTAACCAAAGGGCGAATATTTTGCCTGTATCTCCGCAGTAAACTTATCCAGGTCTATCTCGGCTGGATCGCGGTTATAAAGTCCCAGGGAAAGCGCCGCGTAGAACAACTGATGCTGGGTCCACATGCCGCGACCAAAATTGCGGCCCGCATTCATTTTTTCAACCAGGTGCGCCGGAATCACCTCACCCGCTTTGTTGGTCGCAAAGCCAGCGAGAGTTTCCCTGTCCCACACCCAGTCCTGCAACATCTGCGAGGGTGCCTCAACGAAATCCCACTCGGTGCGAATGCCAGCAAACGCCAACCAGCGCTGATCGCCAGCAAACAAGCCGTGCAGCAAATGACCAAACTCGTGCAAAAAGGTTTCCACGTCAGAGTGAAGCATCAAGCCTTCGGTACCGTCCCCGCCGGGAAAATTGCACACCAACGCGTAAATGGGCAGCTGCTTGTCGGTCACGCCATCCTGCACGCTGAAAGCGGCGGCATGTTTGTATTTGCCATCGCGCGGGTGCATATCGAGATAGAAGCGCCCGATCATCTCTCCATCGTCCCACAACTCATGGGCGGTAACACTGGGGTGCCATACCTCGGTTTGCCAGGGGCGAATTTCTACACCAAAGAGCTGTTCGGTAAGCTCAAAAATACCTTTGCGCACCTTGTCGTAGGAGAAGTACTGGCGTATCAATTGGGAATCAATTTCATACTCCTCTTGCTTGACCAATTCCTCCAGATAGGTTTTTTGCCAATCTTTGACTTCTTGCACACCTGGCTCTTCTTTTTGCAGGCGGCCTAACAGCGTTTGATATTCCGCCTTGGCTTTGGGGGCGGCCAGGGCGTGTACTCGATCAATAAATGTCTGGGCATTCCCGGGGGTCTTGATCATCTTGTCTTCGGTAACATACTCAGCCCAGTTGCTGTAGCCCAAAAGTTGGGCAAGCTCATGGCGCTTGGTCAGCAGATCAAGCAGCACCGGTTTGTTAACTGGATAGGCGCGCTGGCGAAACACCTTGTACATTTCTTCGCGCAGAGCATCATCGCGGGCATACTGCATAACCGGCATATAGTCCGGGTAATCGGTGGTAATAACCCACTCGCCCTTTTCGTTGCGGGTTCGCGCCGCCAGGTAATCCTCGGGTAACCCCGCGAGCCTTTCAGTGGAAGCGACACTGATTTCCCGTTTATCCTCCAGAATATTTTTACCAAAGGTCTGGCCGATCTGATTGATTTCCTCGATCAATTGTTTGATGCGCGTGCGGGTCGCCTCGTCCTTGTCCACACCGGAACGACGGAAATCGCGCAACATTTTCTCGACAAAACGCCTGTCCAGCGCATCCAACCCATCCAGCTTCACTTTCGCCAGGTGATTGTAGAGGGGCCGCGAAAGACTGATATCCCCGAGGAGCGCAACAAAGCGCTGCTGACAGGTTTGCGCTGCGTCGCGCAGAGCGGCATTGGGATGAACATTGGAGTAGAGGCTGGTACCACTCAGAGGAGCGTCCAGTTGGATATCAAGCTCGTTGATGGCGTTGAGTAGTGCACGGGGATCGCTGTAGCCCGGATGGGATTCAAGCGCGGAGAAAGTCTGGCTGGCACGGTGAAAATCGTCTTTACAGCCAGCGAAATAACGGGCTGCTTCAGGGTCATCAGGCATCTGCCAATCGCTACTACTCGCCTTGCTGACTTCCTGGCTGGTGTGGCTGCAGCCCACCAACGCCATCATCGCCAGGCCCATTAGCGCCAAAATCATGCCACCCCTGGGGGATTGAACATCCTTATGCCGCTTTCTCATGGTTATCTCTCCCGCTGAACATTGGACTTAAGAGGGCCTAACCTTAGCAGAGTCAACAACTTAGAGGCTAGCCTTTAGGATCTGGATCAAACAATGTTGAAACAGGCGAAACACCACACACACCCTGATGGATAGCTGCTAAGCTTTGTGATAGCAAAAGACGTCTGTTAATAACAAGATCACAGGTCATGACAAAAAGCCTTTTAACGGAAGACCAGCGCGACTGCCTGCAGGAAATCACCAACGTAGCCATGGGCCAGGCTGGGGATCGTCTGGCGAGACTGCTGGATGTTTTTGTCATACTTTCTATTCCCCACGTCAGTGTGCTCAAGCCCACCGATATTGCCATGGCGCTGCAATCCCTCAACCGGGAAAGCGACGAACCCATTTTTGGGGTGTGCCAGGGCTTTATTGGCGGCGGCATCGCCGGTGAGGCCATGCTGATATTCAACAACACCGATTATGTGGATCTGGCCCGGCTGTTAAAGTACGAACCCAGCGAGGATATCCAGGCCCGCAATGAGCTACTCATGGACACCGCCAACGTGCTTAACGGCGCCTGCCTGAAAGGCCTCGCGGAGCAACTGGACACCCATTTCAGCTTCGGTCCTCCCATGTTGCTTGGTCAGCACTGCAATATCGCCGACCTTTTGCAGAGCAGCAACATGCGCTGGAAAGAAGCACTGGTGGTCGAAATCAACTACGCTATCGAGAACCACCGCATCAACTGTGACCTGCTACTGGTCATCGCCGAGCAGTCCCTGGCGGGGTTGGTGGAAAAACTCAACTACCTACTCGACTGACCGGCGCCCAACGACGAATGACCATGAAAGAAGATCTCAGCGCCTTTTTTAAAGATGTCCACTGGCTAATGGACATTCTCCAGAATATTGACGCTGGTCTGGTGGTCATGAACCGCAAGTACGAAATCGAGCTGTGGAATAACTTCATGCAGAACCACAGCAGTCAGGCACCGGAAGACGTGCTCGGCAAAACCATTTTTGACATTTTCCCTGAGCTGCCCCGCAGTTGGTTTCAGCACAAGGCGGAATCTGTGTTTGTCTTACACAACGCCACCTTTACCACTTGGGAGCAACGCCCCTACTTGTTTCGCTTTCCGCACTACCGCCCCATCACCGGCACAGCGCCGCACATGTACCAAAACAGCACCATCATTCCCCTGATGGATACCCGGGGGCGGGTTGAACACATTTGCCTGATTGTTTACGACGTTACCGATACAGCCGTGAACAAATTGGCCCAACAGGCGGCACATAAGCAATTACAGGAACTCAGCCGTATCGATCACCTTACCGGTCTCTACAATCGGGGTTATTGGGAAAGTCGTTTGATCCAGGAGTTCAAGCGCTTTGATCGCTACCAATTGCCCTGCACCCTGATCATGCTCGATATCGATCATTTTAAAGCAGTGAATGACACCTACGGTCACACAGTGGGCGATGACGTCATTCGCGAGGTAAGTCGCGCCTTGCGTGCACAGCTGCGCGACCTGGATATTGCCGGCCGTTACGGCGGCGAAGAGTTTGGCGTGATCCTTACTGGCACCAATGGCGAGGGCGCTGCGGTATTTGCCGAGCGTCTCAGATCAACCATCGAAAAGATGGTGGTGCACTCAGAGGGTCAACAGGTGCGCTTTACTATCAGCCTTGGTATCAACCAACTGGACGAATCCACGCCCGATCACCGCGCCTGGATCGAAAAAGCGGACCAGGCGCTGTACCAATCCAAAGAAGGTGGCCGCAATCGCTTTACTGTTATTTGACTGATTTGGATGTGAGGTGGTACCCGAGGCCGGACTTGAACCGGCACGACCTTGCGGTCGACAGATTTTAAATCTGTTGTGTCTACCGATTTCACCACTCGGGCTTTTCGCGGAAGGAAAATTGGAGGCGCGATCCGGAGTCGAACCGGACTAGCTGGATTTGCAATCCAGAGCATAACCGCTTTGCTATCGCGCCTTGAAAGAGGCCGGAATTCTAGCCGAAGACTTTTATAAATCCTAGCGTTTTCTGGGACTTATCCCGGAAAAATTAACCTTGATCTCCCCCCTTGTTCGCTTCTTGGCCAGTTTGCCCTACGGGCGACAGAAATGGCCAGGCAGCGCGCAAATAGATCAACATGGACCAGAGCGTCAGAATCGCAGCGCCCGCCAGGGCGATATACCCAGGAATCAGCAACAAGGGTATATCGGACAAGAGCACAATAATGGCGGTCATCTGCAAGGTGGTTTTAACCTTGCCAATATAGGAAACGGCAACACTGGCGCGCTGACCCAATTCGGCCATCCATTCCCGCAGAGCTGAAATCACAATCTCCCGCCCCACAATCACCGCTGCCGCCGCGGCAAACCACGCGGAATCATGGTGCAAACCAACCAGCAGTAACAGCGCAATTGCCACCATCAATTTGTCAGCCACAGGGTCAAGGAAGGCACCAAAAGGGGTGCTTTGGTTGTATTTCCGCGCGACATAACCATCTGCCCAATCGGTGATTGCGGCGATGCTGAAAATCATCGCCGAAGCGAAATGCGCCCATTTAAAAGGCAAATAAAACACCACGACAAAAAGCGGAATCAGCAGAATGCGGATAAGGGTGAGTTGATTAGCGAGCGTCATTGAAAAGGCGTTTCCAGTCATTCGCGCTCTGGGCGCGTCAAAAAACAGCGGCGATGATACTACAGCCGCTCGTCGTTATGGAAAAAAGCATGGATATCCTCCGCCAGCGCCTGGCTAATGCCCTTGACTCGCGCCAGATCCGCCACGCTGGCACGCTGGATTTCCTGGATGCCGCCAAAGTGCCGCAGCAGCTCCCGTCGCCGGGTGGCACCGACGCCGGGGATGTCCTCCAGGCTGGAGGTGCGGCGTTTTTTATCGCGCCGCTGCTTGTGGCCGGTAATGGCAAAACGGTGGGATTCATCGCGGATGTGCTGGATCAGGTGCAGCGCGGGAGAGTCCCCCGGCAACACCAGTTCGGCGCCGGTATCTGCGTCGAAAAGTGTCTCAAAACCTGCTTTACGGGTAGTGCCCTTGGCGACACCGATAAGCTTTACACCACAAACGCCAAGTTCCGACAGCACCTCAATCGCCTTGGTCAACTGGCCCTTGCCACCATCGATTAACAGGATATCCGGCAGCTTGCCCTCGCCTTTTTGCAGGCGCGTGTAGCGCCTTTCCAGCGCCTGGGCCATGGCACCATAGTCGTCGCCGGGGGTGATTCCCTCAATATTGAAGCGGCGATAATCGGATTTGAGTGGGCCATTGCTATCAAACACCACGCAGGAGGCCACCGTTAGTTCCCCGCCGCTATGGCTGATATCAAAGCACTCCAAGCGCTCTGGCAACTCGTCCAACCCCAGCGCCTCTTGCAAGGCCTGCAAGCGGGTGCGCACATCTTTTTTGCTATTGAGCCTGGCCTGGAGATTTTGTCGGGCGGCGGTTTCCGCCATTTGCAGCCACTGGGCGCGATGGCCGCGCACCTGGTTTGCGAGGGACACCTGTCGCCCACGAGCCGTTTGCAAGGCGGCGGCAACCAGCTCTGCCTCTTCCAGTGGATGGTTGGTAATAATCGCTCGCGGAATTTCGCGACCCTCACTCAGGTAAAACTGGGGAATAAATTCCGCCAATGCCTGGGTTTCGTCCTCAGCCAACACCGCCTGGGGGAAGTAACTGCGGCTGCCCAGAATTCGCCCCTGGCGTACAAACAACAGGTGCACACACAGGGTACCGCTGGCCATGACTGCCGCTACCACGTCTATATCACCCGTGCCCTCCTCTACCACTTGCTGGGACTGGATACTGCGCAGCGCTGTGATTTGATCGCGATAGCTGGCCGCCTTTTCAAAGGCGAGTTGCTGCGCGGCGGTTTCCATATTGTCCGCCAGTTCCTGCATCAATTGATCGGCACTGCCAACGAGGAACATACGGGTATGGCGCAGATCATTGGCGTAGTCTTCACGCGAAATCAAATCCACACAGGGCGCCGTGCAGCGCTTGATTTGGTATTGCAAGCAGGGGCGCGAGCGGTTGTTAAATACGCTGTCTTCGCATTGGCGAATGCGAAAGGTTTTTTGCAAAAAATTGAGGCTGTCGCGCACAGCGCTGACATTGGGAAAAGGCCCAAAATACTCGCCGCGTTTTTTCTTGGCGCCGCGATGAAAACTGATACGGGGAAATTCCTCGCCACTGGAAATAAAAATATAGGGGTAGGATTTATCGTCGCGCAGCAAAATATTGTAGGGCGGGCGATTCGCCTTAATCAGATTTTGCTCGAGGATTAGCGCCTCAGTTTCACTGGCGGTAACCGTGACTTCAATCTGGGCGATACGCGCGACTAATGCCGCAGTCTTGGGGCTAAGGCCTGATTTACGAAAGTAACTCGAAAGCCTCGCCTTGAGGTTTTTGGCTTTGCCAACGTAGAGAATATCGCCGTTGGCGGCAAACATTTGATAGATGCCCGACTGCTGTGTCGCCTGGGCGAGAAAGCGCGCCGCATCAAATTCGCTGGTTGGGATTTCCTGGGTCATAGGGCAAGGCTAAAACACTCAAGGCAGCCACTGGCTGCCTTGTTTAGGTTATGTCAAACAACAGCCTCGGGATCGAGAAAATTGTGCTTCACAGCAAGCAGAGTCAACTCAACATCACTGTTGATATTGAGCTTTTCAAAAATCCGGTAGCGATAGGAATTCACGGTTTTGGGGCTGACATTGAACGCCGCCGCAATATCGTTCACCTTTTGGCCATTGGCGATAAACATGGCGGTTTGCAACTCCCGCTGGGAGAGCTTTTCAAAAGGTGATTCTTCGGGCTTGCCGCCACCAAAGTTCTTGAGCGCCAACTGCTGGGCAATGCTATTGCTCATATAGAGATCGCCGCGCATCACTTTGTTGATGGCATCGGTGATTTCAGCGAAATCCGCTCCCTTGGTGACATAGCCCACCGCACCTGCCTGCATCAGACGTGTTGGATGCAAGTCATCATCACAGGCGGTAACGGCAACCACCTTAATGTGAGCGGCGCTGGCGAGAATTTTACGCGTGGCCTCAAGGCCGCCGATACCGGGCATTTTGACATCCATCAGGATGACATCCGGTTTAAGCGTGCGCGCCTGGGCAATCGCCTCTTCACCCGACTTGGCTTCACCGACTACTTGGTATCCATTCACATCGCTCAACATGCGCGAAATTCCCATACGCACCAGGTCGTGATCATCGACAACAAGTATCTTTACCAAACTGACCCCCAAAATCCGCCGAACGGAACGCTAAATCGTTGTTTTTAGAGCCGCTTGATACGGCTTTTGATGCGTCCCTGAATTGTAGAGAGGCTGGTTCAAAACTACCACTACACCATATTACACCTATGAAGTAAGTCCGCTCTGAGGTGCGACTCAGGTCGCTGGGCGCTCAATAAGTACGAGGCTCCAGCTCCAGCTGAATACCAAACTTGTTTTTCACCGAAGCCTGAATTCGCGCTGCCAGAGCCATCACTGCGGCACCGGAACCACGACCGGGATTGACCAACACCAAGGCCTGGTGTGGATGTACTCCCACACCAGCCTCCAGGTAACCTCGCCACCCTGCTTGATCTATCAGCCAAGCGGCGGGGAGTTTAACCCTGTCCTTTTCCGGATAGGCTGGCATAGTCGGCCATTCAACCCGCAATTGAGTATAGTCCGCCGGGCTGACATAGGGATTTTTAAAGAAGCTTCCCACGTTAGGGATCTGGGCCGGATCTGGCAGTTTACTGCGCCGCAGCGCGCACACTGCATCGGCAACCTGCCTGGGTGTTATCGCCTCCCGAAGGAGATCCTTGAGCGCCTCGGCCAGAGCCGGATACCCAAGTACCAACCTCGGCTCCTTACGCAGTTTCAGCGTGACGGAGGTAATCACATACTGATCCAGGTAACGTCCTTTAAAAATGCTGTCGCGGTAGCCGAAGGCGCAGGCGTCCCTGTCAAAGGTGACAGGCAGACCCGAGGTTATGTCCAGTGCTTCAAGCTCCTCAAAAACGTCACACAGTTCTACCCCGTAGGCGCCGATATTCTGGATGGGCGCCGCACCGACACTACCCGGAATCAGTGACAGATTTTCGAGGCCCCAGTAGTGGTTATCGAGGGTAAACTCCACCAGCGCCGACCAGCTTTCTCCAGCCGCCACTCGCAACCAGACGTACTCATTGTTTTCCGCCACCAGCTCCTTGCCCGGTAAGCGCAGATGTATCACCAGCCCGGGAAAATCCTGAGTCAAAATCACATTGGTACCACCGCCCAGCATCAGCCTTGGCAGCCCTTCGCGCCGGGCGAAATCCAGCGCCTCGCGCAACTGCTCGAGGGAATTGACGCTCACATAAAAAGCCGCCTGCGCGGGCACGGCGAGACTATTGCACGCACTCAGGTCAAAAGATGGCAGGAATAACAGGGACAAGTGGCCGCCTTAAAAGTGTTTTTGTCGAATATGCTTGAGCAGTTCGTCTGCCGCCAGCTCGACCAGATCCAGCACCTGCTCAAAGCCCTGGGCGCCGCCGTAGTAAGGGTCGGGCACTTCGCGCAGGCCCACATGGGGCACAAAATCCAGCAACAATCCCAGATGGCCGGGGTAGTTGGCCGGCGCCAAGCGGCGTAAATGGCTAAGATTGCTCTTATCCATAGCCAACACATAATCAAACTCCTGGAAATCCGCTTCACCTACCTGGCGCGCACGCAGGGGCGACAGGTCGTAACCGCGCCGGGCAGCGGCGGCGATGGTGCGTGAATCCGGCGCACGGCCCACATGCCAATCGCCCGTCCCCGCTGAATCCACACCGATTTGCTGCTGCAAACCGGCACTGGCAACCCGCTCGCGAAAAATGCCATCCGCCGTCGGCGAGCGGCAAATATTGCCCAAACACACAAACAACACATTGACTGTCATAACCACCACACAACAAGGGGTTTTTTACTGAACTTCACTTTCGAGCAATGCCCGCACCCGCTGCAAATCCTGCTCGGTGTCTACCCCACCGGGAACAACCGCACAGGCTTCTTGCACCTGGATGCTTTCACCCTGCCAGAGCACCCGTAGCTGCTCCAACGACTCCAACTTTTCCAAGGGCGCCTGCTCCCAGGTGACAAAGCGATTGAGCAGTGCCACCCGATAAGCGTAGATGCCGATATGTCGCCGGGCTTCGAGTGATTCAGGCAAGCCCGGCTCGCCCCTTGCTATATGGTCGCGAGGAAAGGGGATGGGGGCGCGACTGAAATAGAGCGCCCTGCCCGACTGATCTGCCACCAGTTTAACGATATTCGGATTTTCAAAATCCGCACGCTCGTGGATAGGTTCACACAAGGTAGCGACGCTGGCCTGGGGGTTTGCCGCTAACAAGCGGGCAACCTGGTCGATGACCTGGGGCGGAATCAGCGGTTCATCGCCCTGCACGTTGACCAGGATATCCTCATCAGTCAGTTGCAGTTGGCTGGCCACCTCCTGCAGGCGATCTGTACCTGAGTTGTGGGCCGCTGAGGTCATGCACACGGCGGCACCAAAGCCCTCTGCAGCCTGGCGAATCCGCTCGTCGTCAGTGGCAATAATGACGCGGGTTGCGCCACTCAGGCAGGCGCGCTCGTAAACATGCTGGATCATGGGTTTGCCCGCAATCATCTTCAACGGCTTGGCGGGTAAGCGCGTGGAGGCATAGCGAGCGGGGATAACAACGTAGAAACTCATGGGTGTTCCTGGCTATCAGTATTTCTGGCTATGGGTATTTCTGGCTTAGGGTCGCGATTCAAGCAAGGCGTCTAGCCGGGCGTCCAGCGCCGACCAAAAGTCAGTCGGCAACTGGGCCGCCACATCGAGCGCATACCAACCGGCTTCACCCGATGCCTGGGCAAAATCGCGACACTTTACCGCGTCCTTGGCGGTCATCACCAGCGGCAGTGGCTCGGTAAAGCGAAGATCAGCAGCGCTATAAACATGGTGATCCGGGAAACTGTGAGGCTGGGGACAAAGCCCAAGCTGCTCCAGCGTGCGGTAAAAGCGAGCGGGATTGCCTATACCGGCCACCGCATGAACACGGGTGCCAGAAGAAAGGTGATCCAAGGGTAAAGGCTCATCGTTTAGCAAGCGCCGCCAACGCAATGGCGCCAACTGCATGGCATAAGGCAATGGCGCCTTATCGGGCAGGTCAACAGAAGATGTACCGTTGACCACTAGCAGATCCACGTCGGCCAACCGGCTCAGGGGTTCGCGTAAAGGGCCAACTGGCAAACACTGGCCATTGCCAAAACCTCGCTCACCATCGACAACCAGAATTTCCAGGTCACGCCCCAGCCGATAATGCTGGAGGCCGTCGTCGCTCAAAATCAGATCGCAACCCAAGGCCACCAATTGCCGCGCACAGGCCAGACGATCGGGGCCAACCACCACCGGGCAGCGGCTTTGCTGGTAAATTTGCAGCGGCTCATCGCCCGCTTCGGCGGCAGTGGAATGCGCATGGAGTACGTAGGGATAAACAGGCGCCCTGCCTCCGTAGCCGCGACTGACAACACCGGGCTTAAGGCCACGCGCTTTACAGTGTTCAACTAGCGCCAGGAGCAGGGGCGTTTTACCCGTGCCGCCAAGGGTGATATTGCCCACCACCACCACCGGCACATTTACCTTGCCCTGGGCAAAACGGCTCAGCCAAAAGCGCCGCAACGACGTCAGCGCACAAAACAACCAGCCGAGGGGAAACAACCAATAGGTCCAGCGCCGACCACCGTACCAAGCGGCGAGCCAGCGCTCCTGAGAAGACGCGGACATGGCTTTAGTCGCCGCCCGCTTCCGGTTCGCGGGTGTTAATACTCAAGTGGGAAAAGCCCAACTGGCCAGCGGCATCCATCGCCGTGACAACAGACTGGTGGGGAGTGCGCGCATCAGCAGTAATGGACAGCGGCAAGCTAGTGTTCCCCGCTGAAAGTTTTTGCAGCGCCGAGCGCAGGGTTTCAGGCTTGTTGTTGACCAAAGCCTGACCATTGACGCTGTAGGCGCCGTCAGCACCGATGATAATGTCGAGCCTGTCTGCTGAATCCGGGCGGGGTTCGCCGACGGCTTCGGGTAGATCGATGCTCAAATGGGTTTGCTCGGTAAAGGTGGTGGACACCATAAAAAAAATCAGCAATAGAAAAACCACGTCAATCAATGGCGTGAGATTCACACTGTCTTCTTCGCGTTTTTGACGACGAAAATGCACCTTAGATCTCCGCCCTTCAGACCAGTTTTACATCGACACGGCGATCGCTGTGGAGCGCGTCAACCAACTTGATCGCTTCCTCTTCCATAGTGACCACAATGGAATCGATACGACGCTGAAAAAACCGGTGAAAAATCATCGCCGGAATCGCCACACACAAACCGGCAGCGGTGGTGATCAATGCCTTGGAAATACCTCCGGCGAGAACGGCAGTATTGCCACTACCTTCGAGCATAATGGCGGTAAAAACCTCGATCATGCCAAACACGGTACCCAGCAACCCCAGCAAGGGCGCAACCGCCGCAATGGTACCGAGGCTACCGACGTAGCGCTCCAGATCGTGCACTACCTGGGTGGCGGCTTCCTGAATACTGTCTTTCATCACCTCGCGGCCATGCTTGGAATTGGACAGGCCGGCAGCAAGGATTTTGCCCAGCTGGGAAGACTGTTTGAGTTCGCGCAGTTTAGCCGCATCGATTTGGTTGTTTTTGATCCAGCTCCACACTTGAGCCAACAAAGTACGGGGCGCAATTTTTGCCGGGTTCAGTGTCCAATAGCGCTCAACGGAAATGGCAATAACCGCCACCGAACAAATAATAATCGGCACCATCAACCAACCGCCGGCAACAATAATATCGATCACAAGCAACTCCTCTTATTCTTTGACCCAGGCTGCGGGTGCACAACCAAAAAGCGACCCGACAGGCGCGGCTACCTTATCACAAGCACCGCATAAAGCCATGTGGGCCAGGTCAATAAACTCAGTGCCAGTAGCGTCTTTGTTGTTCACGGGCAAGGTGGATGTGCGGATCGCCTGGCTGATGCCAGATCATTTCAATCGCTCCGGTATCGGCGGTGTTTAAGGGTCGGGCACCCTGGGCAGAAAAACGCCCAACCACCTGCGGATGGGGGTGGCCGTGTTGGCTGCGGTAACCCGCGCTGAAAATCACCCAGCGCGGTCGCGTTTTGGCAACAAACCCCGCAGACGACGAAGTGCGGCTGCCGTGGTGTGCGGCAACCACCAAATCCACCGGTTCATCGACCATGCCCGCGCCCAAAAGCCGGTACTCCATCCGTCGGCTGATATCGCCGGGCAACAACAAACGCGTATCACCGTAGCTAACGAGAAGTACACAGGAGTGATCATTGGCGCTTTGCGGTATGTGCGCAGCAACACCCAAAAACCGAAATTCAACCTGGTCCCATTGCCAAGGCGGCTGTTGATGGCAACTTCGAGCATTCAAGGACTCAACCAGGGATGGTAAGCGCTGGAGTTCGCCATAAAACACACCTTTAGGTGGCATGTGCTCCAACAAACCCTCGAGCCCGCCTGTGTGATCTGCATCGTTATGGCTCAGCACCAATGCGTCCAGGCGTTCAACGCCCTGCCCCCGCAGATAGGGCACCACTATGCCCGAGCCAGCGTCAAAACGCTCACCGTAGGCGGGGCCGGTGTCATAAACCAGCGTGTGGTTGGGTGTTTGGATAACTAACGCCAAACCCTGCCCCACGTCCAGGGCGGTAAACATCAGCGGTGGACGCTCCTTAATCGGTACCCACAGCGCCAAAAATACACAGGGCCAAACCAACCAGCGCCCCGGCAGGCCTCGGGGCAACAATAAAATGACCGCCGCCAGACCAATCAACCAGATACCGCGAGCGTTAAGCACCAGGGGATAGCTGGCCAAGTCACCCGCCGCGGCGCTCACCAGCGCCAGCCAGGCTTCCAAGGCCTCGAGCCCCTTGTCCGCCACCCACAGGCCAACCCGACTCAAAAGGGGCAGCCAATCACCCACCAACGCACCCAGCAACAAGCCCGGCACGACCAGAAAAGTCACCAGCGGAATCGCGAGAATATTGGCAATCGGCGCCACCAGGGATACTTCCTGCATCAACAGCGCCAAAGGCACCAGCAAGCCAACGAAGATGGCCCATTGGGCGCGCACAAGGCTGAGGCCTGGAAAGGGCTTTTTGGGTGAGACGCGGCCGGCGAATGCCAGGATTAATACGCCCACCGCACCAAAGGACAACCAGAAACCCGCATCATGGGGCGCCAGCGGATCGCTGACTAACACCAGCACCAAGGCCAGGCACCAGCCATCGAAGGGTCGCAAACGGCGACGCAAGAGTATCGCCAACTGCACCACCAGCAGCATTATCAGCGCCCGCCGCGTCGGCAAACTAAAGCCCGCCAAGGCACTGTAGACAAACGCAAATAGCGAAGCCAACGCACACCCGAATACTCCCGGCGGCAATCGCAAGCCCGTGAGTAACCGCCCCAACAAACCACCGAGCAACCAGCCCAGCAAGCCGACAAAACCCACATGCAAGCCGGATATGGCCACCAGATGATTGGTGCCCGTGACTTGTAGCTGGCGCCACTGGTCACTGGTAATCCGCGATCTGTCTCCCAACAGCAGCGCCAGCATCAAGCCCTGCCTGGGTTCCTGGGTGTTGGCCAGAAGCCAATCCCGCATCGCCTGACGACGCTGATCAACACTGACAAACGGACGCTCGCTCAGCCGTTGATTAAGCTGTGCCGAACGCACATAACCCGTCCCACCCACGCCCCGGCGCAATTGCCAAACCTGATAGTCGAAGCCTCCCGGATTCACAAAACTGCGCGGGCGCTTAAGCCTGACTTGCAGGCGCCACTCATCGCCCGCATGCACATCGCGGGTCAGGTCATACCAGCTCAGTTGAAGACGGCGGGGAAAAGTCTTGAGGGGTTCGCCCTGGGTGGTGTGCGCCTGCGCCACCTGCAATACAAAGCGCAAGCGTCGGCTATCCTGATCGGGCAGCTCAATTACCCTGCCTTCAACCACCAGGTCCTGACCTTCGAGGGATTCCGGCAGCACGGACGACACAGCCCAGTGACCATAAACCAAGCCCCAGGCAAGGCCACACCCGAGGCTACATAAGACCCACATCACCGGACGATGGAGCTTGAACGCAAGAATGAAAAGCGGGGGCAAAACCCACAACCAGAAAAGAGAGGGTAACTCGGGGAGCCAGGCGACCAGACCAATCCCCAAGGCGCAGGCAAGCAGTAACAACACAGACATTTATCTCATCCTTGATACGATCAGGGCCATAGACGGCCAAGCAGCCAAATTATGCGCGAGAGGCCCCACCTCTGGCAACGTACACCTATCCGCGATCCAAGGGTGAACTATACTTGCGTCAGATTTCTGCGCTCATGAGTGCACCACCGGACGACTGGCTCATGCTGGATAACTTGGATCTCAAAACGCTTTTGCTTGCCGAGCTGGTTCTCATTCTGTCCATGGCTTGTGGGCTACTGCTGATATACGCGCTGCGCCAACGCCGCTTTTATCGACGCGTACTGGATGAATACCGCAAGCTGAAAACGCTCTTACCCTCAGGCCCCCATCCCGATCAGAGCGGCGATAGCCTGGCGCCAGCCAGCTCCCGCGACGCCGTGACCCGCTATTTTGCACAAATGCAGGAGGAGGCTCAGGCGCGTTTTTACAAGCACACCCAAGCAAAAATTCCGCGCCTCGCGCCAGACTTACCCTTTAGCGCCAAGATCGCCGGCCTGCGCCATCTTTATGCGCAAGCCGAACTCGACGCCTTGGGCGAAGGCGCCAGTCAACAGGGTCGCTGGATGCAGCTGGAGCGCAAACTTGCGGAAGTCGTGCGCTGGGTGGGCCAAACCAAACCTCAGCGCGCCCCCAGAGACAACCGCTTGCGCCTGTTGCAAGAACGCGTTGATGCGCTCAAACCCTTCGAGGTTGAAAATATTCGCTTGCAAAAGCAACTGGCACAAACCCGCGCCAAACAAAAACGCATGGAGCTCCACCAAACGGAAAGCCGCAAAACCATTGCCAGCCTGGAAAAAATTATTCGCACCCTGCAAAAAGCCGGCGGTGGCACCCTGGAACTGGGCAGCTCTGCCGACGCCTTGCTGCCCAAGATGCTCGAAAGCCTGGATCAGGCCTACGACCAAAGCCAAACCCAACTCAATACCATTGGCACCCTCTCCGGTGAAAAGCGCGGCTTGATCAGCAAACTGGCAGAAGAGCTACAACTCAGTAAGCTTTACACCCCGGAACAACTGCAAAAACTGGATGACATCATCAAATCACTGGAAATGGATTTGTTGAAATCTGATCACCATGTATCCAGCTTGCAAAAAGAACTCAAATCCAGTCGCGAAAAATCGCGCGAGCAGCCCTTGTTTATCGTGGAGCGCAACGATAAAAAAATACCTGATGGGACTATTTATGTGCCTGCGCCAGGCGAGGAACCCAGTAAAAAAGCGCAGGAAAAAGTGGAGGATGTTCTACGTGTTGTACATACCAATCTTGCCGAAGGCGAACGTCAACTGGCCAAACGACTCAACGAACTGGATGATGAGAGTGATCGCGAACGCATTATGAGCGAGATTCAACAACTGCGCCAAAACAACCAAAATCAACGCAACCTGATTATTGATCTTGAAAAAGAGCTGCGCATACTACGCCGGGAAGCCAACGAAACCCAGGACGAAGCTGTGAGTGAGGCCAAAAGACGAGAGATAACCCAACTCGAAAAATTGGTTAAAGAGTGCGAGCACTGCATAGAGACCCTGGAAAGTGAAGTGGATCTGCTCCACAAGCAACTGGAAGAAACTCAAAAGCTTTCTACCCTGCGCTCCACCCACAGCGAACCGGAAATTATTCAAATGAACCTGGAGCTTGAGCGACTAACCCATCAACTGCAAAAAACGGTCAAGCAGTATCAGGACGCCAATCTACTCAATCGTTTTAGTCTGGAGGTGCTAGAGTGTGATGATCTTGAATCCATAGCGCGCAAGCTGGTAGAAGTCATCAAGGAAATGCACCTTGTAGTTGGCTTTTATATGAAATCAGCCTTCGGCCATGCTGATTACTATGCCGGCAACCACTTCACGCCCCAGGAAAAACTGCGGGTGAAAAAGTCTCCTCCCGAACCGCCTATAGGCTACCTCAACGAAGGTGTACTCTTTGCCAACACCTATATCAAACTCTTGCTAAAACACCCCCCGGAAACTGACGATGGTCTGGCACAGATGGAAGTGACTCTCGGCGGTCTGTGTAAGATGGTGGCGGAGCGCCTCAAGCTATTGGAAACCGGCCGTCAACTCACAGAGCAACGAAGTGGTTTGGGTGAATGGATCAACTCCACCAAAAGCCATTTAACGGAATTGGATATTCAGTACGCTTACCAAACCGAGGAAAGTAGGCGTGTTATTGACCAACTGATCAAAGAGCTGCAACGCGCAACCGAGATGCTGGATCTCTCCGGGTCAACCAAAACGGTATTTGACAACGCCATCGCCGAGTGCCAACAGCGCATTTCCATGATCTTAAACGGCGGGAAAATCATGGATCAGGATTTTGCGCTCCTGTTTGCGGATTTGGAGGAGATCCATCAGCGCAGCCATTAAAAAACCAGAGTAAGCAGCCAAGGCTATTTAGGCCGAGAAAAAATAGTCTGTATCTTTTCCAACAGGGCCTTACGGTCAAAGGGTTTGATGATGAAACCATTCGCCCCCGCTTTGCGACAGCCGTCGATAACGTCTTTATCACTATTCCCGGAAATCATCAGGATAGGCGTGCGCTTGAAGATATTGGTGGCGCGCAGGCGACGAACAATTTCCGGCCCGGGAATACCCGGCAAATCAACATCAATCAGCACCAGGTCAGGACGCAGTTTACGCAGCTGATTGAGCGCATCCAGACCGTCAATGGCGGTCGTCACGTCAAAACCTTCGTCGCGCAAAATCTTGGTCTGTACTCGCCGTTGAAATTCATGATCCTCCACGATCAACACGCTACGCCTGGTGCCTCGTTGCTTCGGTTCTTGCGGCACCTGAGGATCTGGCATTAACTCTGTGCGCACCCGTTGGCGCCAAGAGTTCATCCAGCCCGCCACCTCAGCGGCGGGCATGGGACGAGCAATAAAATAGCCCTGGGCGCAATCGCAGCCGCTTTTGTGCAAGAAATTCCAGTCATTTTCCGTCTCTACGCCCTCGGCGACAACGCGCATGCCCAATTGTTTGGCAAGGCTGACGCTGGTTTCAAACATGGCGCGAATCCGCTGATCAGCCCAAGCGCCATTGACAAAGCTCTTATCCACCTTAAATTCATCAAAGGGGATATCACGCAGCTGTGCCAGCGACGAATGACCCGTACCAAAATCATCAATCGACAAAACAAAGCGCTTGAGGCGCAAGCGGGTAAGGGTATCCAGGGTAACCGTAGGATTGCTCATCGCGCGACTTTCGGTAATTTCCAGGGTGATATCTTTGGAAGGAACACCGGCTGCTGTTACTACGGACAAAAGCTGGTCGGCAAAGTCAATTGACGCAAGGTTTTCCATCGAGATATTAATGGCAAGAGGTAGTTGCAAATTTTGCTGCGACCAAAGGCTGAAATCAGCCATGGCCTGCTGCAAAACACTTTCGGCTAAGCTGTCAATTAATCCGCAATCCTCCGCCAACGGAATGAATTGGTCGGGCATCACCAAACCATCGCGGGGATGGATCCACCTGACCAACACCTCCGCCCCAGTAACCCGACAGTTTTCCAGCAGAACCTTGGGCTGGTAATAATTTACCAGCTGTTTCTCCACCAGAGCTCGCTCAAGCTCATGTTTGCTGTATATCGAACTGCGTTCCAGCACGACTGGTTGCACGGCCTTGCATTTAGACAAGATCTCCGCAAGCATCTCTTGCGTCAGTGGCTTTTGTACACTGGCGAGAATTGACAGCTGATGCGCTTGCACCAAACGCTCCGCCGATTGAATCAGTCGCTCATCCTCTCCACTGAGCAACACCAGATGACCACGAAAATTACGCGCCACCAGGTGGCGAATCAACTCTACCCCATCCATCTCCGGCATGTTGAGATCGAGAAACATCAGTTCAGGCCACGAATGCCTGGTGTCCATGACACTTAGCATGTCCTGGGCGCGGGTATAGCTGGTAACAGCGCCAACCGCTTGCAACTCCAGCATCCGCTCCAACACCTTGATCATCAGGGGATCATCGTCGACAACCGCGATGGCAATAGCCTTGGCGTCACTCATAATTCAACTCGATGTTGTTAATCCAATAGTATTAAATCGACTTGGCCAGTCGATAAACAAACGCTAGGTGCGCTCATTAACATAATCACCAATAAACTGCTTTACGCGAGAATATTCCTCGTCAAAGCCGGGCAATCTGTCAGTCAACTCGACATGCGTGCCGGATTTTGCCAGAGACTCCAGGTCGGCCGCCAGAGCGCCAAAATACTCAGCCCCCATCGCCCGTGATGAGGACTTTAGCTTATGCGCCTGAGCAGCGACCTCTGCGTAGTCCTCATCAACGAATGACTGATGAATTTGTTTAACAAGTAATTCGGCATCTTTCGTATAAGTCTGCAAAAAATCCTTGAGCACAGATTCATCGTCCCCCAGCAGGGATCGCGCCCGATCAAGATTGACCGGATGCACGGGTATCTTTTTATCAAGCATGCCCAAGGCTTCCATAGATGGCTGTGGAGCCAACTTCTTTTGGGCAGCGGAAGGCACCCATTGTTCCAAGGTGTTTTGCAGCTCAGGCAGGGAAACCGGTTTGGTAAGGTAAGCGTCCATGCCCATGGCCCGACACTCTTCAGCAGCCCCTTGAACCACGTTGGCACTCAAGGCAACAATCGGAAAATAGCCTCGTGTCATTTCCCGCGATCGAATTTGACGCGTCAACTCAAAACCATCCATTTTGGGCATATGCAGATCTGTCAAGAGCAAGGCATAGTGGCCATTTTCCCAGAGTGCCAAGGCCTCCTCGCCATCGTTGGCGATATCGGCTGTGTAGCCAAGTAAGGAGAGCTGTCGCCGAATCACTTTTTGATTGGTTTCGTTATCTTCTGCTACCAGCAAGAGTTGCCCATTGGCTATCGCCTCCAAACGCGATGGTGCACTAAGGCGCGCATATTTATGCCGAGTCTCGCTGCGGTGATTGGCAACAGACCGTCCAGCCAGTAGCGCCAAGCCATCGTAAAAGCTGTATCTGTCCAGGAGGTTGCCATCCAGTTGCATAAGGCCAACCGTACCCTGTCTTGGCCTACGACGCCGCCCCCGGGAAATCAACAGCACACGCAGCGCCTGCGGTAAGGGTTTTTTGATCTTCAAGGCTTGATCAACAACCCAGATGCGCTCATCGTTCTGCTCAACAGAAATTCCATCAATAGTCGCCAGGCGATCATATGCATAGCCGTCCGCGTGTAAATAACTCGCCAGATCGTCCATCAAGCGTGAATTGCCCAAGAGTACAAATTTCAATCCCGAGAGATCGGCCAGCCGATAGCGGCTCTCCGTCGGCCTCACCGCTTTGTGAATATCAAAACCCAGCTGCACCTCAAAGCAACTTCCCTTTTCAGGCTCAGAAGTGACCAATAGCTGACCACCCATGAGATTCACCAGGTGACGTGAAATGGTCAGCCCCAAACCTGTTCCACCAAAGTTGCGCGTAGTCGACGAATCGGCTTGGGTAAAGGGCGAAAAAAGTTTCGCCAGAGATTCTTCCGACATGCCAATGCCGTTATCTTCAATT
Source organism: uncultured Cellvibrio sp. (assembly GCA_965652595.1). Taxonomy (GTDB): domain Bacteria; phylum Pseudomonadota; class Gammaproteobacteria; order Pseudomonadales; family Cellvibrionaceae; genus Cellvibrio. The sequence continues at coordinate 41,888 of CBFGWO010000007.1, forward strand.
TTAAAGCTTATGCGCACTTGGTTGCTCTGGCGGGACAATAGCTGCGCCCTGAAGTTAACCTGTCCCAGGCGCGGTTGACCACTTGAAAATTTAACCGCGTTATTCACCAGATTGAGCAATACCTGGCGTAAGCGAAGTGGGTCGCCGATAACATCTTCAGGTATTTCAGGATCAAAATAAAAAGTGAGTTCAACCCGCTTGTTTTCTGCAAATCTGTCTTGCAACCCGGCAACACTCTTCATCAAGGTAAACAAATTCAGTGGCGCAGCTTCAATCTCCAGCTTACCGGCTTCTATTTTGGAAAAATCCAGAATGTCATCGATAATGCCGAGCAGCGATTTGGCAGAGTCACGCAGAATGTCCACCATTTCCACCTGCTCGGTCTGCAAGCTGGTTTGGTGCAAAACATCGACCATGCCAATGATCCCGCTAATCGGGGTGCGTATTTCATGGCTCATAGTCGCCAAAAAATGTGACTTGGCTTGGCTGGCCAGCTCCGCAATTTGTTGAGACTGCTCAAGCTGCGCCATGCGCTTGCGCTCAACTTCGGCTTGCTTGCGCTCACTGATATCCCGCTCAACACCAACCCAGTGGGTATACCAACCCTTTTCATCACAAATGGGAACCAGATCCAACTCCAGCCAAAATTCCTCACCAGACTTGGTGTAGTTAATGATCTCCGCGCGAATCGGCTCCCAACGTGTCATAGCCTCACGTATGCGTTGCAATTCACTGCGCTGGGTTTTTGGCCCCTGTAAAAAGCGGGGCGACCTGCCCAAAACCTCTTCACGCCTATAGCCGGTGCGCGCTTCAAAGGCGTCGTTTACAAAAAGAATTCGCGGCCCTGGTTCATTCTGAGGTTCTGCCTCAGTTATCACGACAATATCGTTCATGTGGGCAACGCAGGTCTCAAGCAACCTCAACTGCTCCTGGGCTGATCGCTGTTGAGTAACATTCTGAAAGTAAACCGCCAAGCCATCGGGTGAGGGGTAGGCATTGATGCGAAACCAGGCATCCAGTGGAGGATAAAAACCTTCAAATGAAACCTTGCCTTGCTCCTCCATTGCCATTCGGTAATGGGTTTCAAATGCAGAATTTTTTGCGTCGGGAAACTCTTCCCACATACTTTTTCCGAGCAGGTCTTCGCGGCTTCGCAAAAGTAACCGCTCCGCTTCGTGATTCAAATAGGTAAATTGCCAATCACGATTTAAGGTGAAGAATGCATCGGTGATACTTTCAAGCGTAGTCACCAAGCGCTCAGACAGGCTGCGGGTTGCCTCCTCAGACATTTTTCTATCGTGGATATCTACCGCCGTGCCGCACCATTTAACCAGGCTTTGGTTTTCGTCGCGCAAGGGCACAGCGCGAACCAGATGCCAGCGGTAGTCACCCTTACGAGAGCGAATTCGAAACTCATTGAGATACTCACTGCCCTGCTCCAGCGCCCGCCGCCACACAGGGATACCTGGATTAACATCGTCTGGATGAATCACCTCCAGCAGCTGTTGATTATTTAGTTGTGTATCGATTGTCAGGCCCGTGTAATCGAACAAAAGATGGTTGGCGTAATCGACATGCCCACCTGGCTCCGCGGTCCACACAATCATCGGCATGCTATCGGCAAACTGGCGAAACTGATGGTGTCGCTGTGTCACCAGGCTAAGCATCACTTTGCGCTCGGAAATATCCTGGATTGCACCCTGAACCGCCATTATTTGACTGTTGGCGCCTCTCACAGCTTGCCCCAGAACCCTTACCCAAAGCCGCTTGCCGGCGGCGGTAATCAATTCCACTTCGACATCAAAACTGCGGCCGATCTGCAAACACTCATCAATACAATGGCGTAGGCGGGGCCGCCACTCGGGCGCAAAGAAATCAAAGCCCTGCTCAAGGGTTGGCGTCCAGCCAGGCGGCACCTGGTGAATGCTGCGCACCTCTTCTGACCAGGCAATTTCCTTACTGACTGCATCAAGGCGCCAGCCACCGACGCGAGCCATCTGACCCGCCATGGTCAGCAGGGTATCCTTGGCTCTCAGGGCCTCCTCCATTTGCTTGCGATCGCTGACATCTTCCAGCACCGCAATCAGCGCTTCCGGCAGGCCATAGCCAGCATTGATGCGCGCGACACTCACGCTGGTCCAGACCGGCTCACCGGATTTTTTCAGATGGCGCTTATCCAACACAAAACTGTCGCGCTTACCGGACAGCAAATCCTGAACCAGGGCGCCGGTAATGGCGCGGTCGTCCGGGTGGGTCAAGTCCATAAAGGATTGTTGGCGAAGCTCTTCCTCTGAATAGCCGAGAATGCGACAGGCGGCGGGATTGGCGAGGATGATGTGCCCATCGGGCCTGGCCATGGAGATGCCCGATGCCGCCGAGGCGACGATTGACTGAACCCGACCCATGGCGATTTCTTCCAGCATCTGTCGCTGATGACCCAGCTCGAGTGTCAGCATGACTTGTTGAGCGAGAGTAGTGAGGGAATCCCAGGTTTCGGACGCTATACAGCGAGGCACCAAATCGATGACCGAGAGACTGCCAAGTAGCTGCCCCCGGGAAGAAATCAGAGGAATACCTGCGTAAAACCTGACGCCGGGCTTATCAGTGACCAGTGGATCCTGAGAGAAGTCGGGGTGGAGGCTCGCATCCTCGACAATCAGCGGTCGCCCTAACTCAAGGGTTTTGGCGCAAAAGCTGAGCGAATCTTGGTAAATGTCGCCCTCAAAACCGAAAACTGATTTAAATCGAATTTTTTGATCTTCAACCAGGCTGATAGCAGCAAGGGGGGTTTGGGCGATAAACGCGGCCAGGCGGGTTAAACGGTCAAAATCTTCGGCGGGCGCTTTTCCAAGAGGCGCATCCTCAACAGTTTGGCGGGGTGCTTCGAACGCATCCATAATCAATGTCCATGCCCGTTCTAATACTGCTTCAACATAACCTAGCAAGCCACTAGGATATTTGAAGCCTAGCACAGAAAATCCGGCTGGCCGGGCTACATGGAACTGACACAGCTTTCAAGGCATAATGCGGCCTTCCATAGCTGCAGTCCGAACCTCCCGAATGGCGCGCAAGTTTCTTAAACGGTTTATCCCCTCCCCTGCAGCAATCAAGAGCCATAGTTCATTGCGTTTTCTGGGTAGCCTGCTGCACGACCCCAATCTGTTTCACCTGAATCGCCACTCAGTGTCGGTGGCATTTTTTGTCGGTATTTTTATTGCGTTTTTACCCATTCCCTTCCAGATGCCTATCGCTGCTCTGGGTGCACTCATGTTTCGCTGCAACCTGCCTATTGCCGTAGCACTGGTGTGGATTACCAACCCACTCACCATGCCAGCAATCTATTTCGCCTGTTATCAGGTGGGGCGCTGGCTGTTACAGCTGGAACCCGCCTCGATTGCCATTCAGTTCACTTGGGAGTGGGTGAGTAACAAGCTGGTACTTATCTGGCAGCCCTTGCTACTTGGTTGCCTGGTGTGCGGGCTTTTTTTTGGCGGCTTGGGTTATCTGGCGATGCGCTATTTTTGGCGCTGGCAGGTCGTGCAAAATTGGGAAAAGCGTAAAAAGCGCCGCGCTGCGCGCAAGCGCCTGATCGCCAAGCATTTAATCGAGGAAAATCATCCACCCAAAGGGCACTAGGTGACTCAACCCTTACTCGTACCTGAGCGCATCCGCAGGTTGCACCCGGCTGGCGCGCCAGGCGGGATAGAGGCTGGCCAATAAGCTGATCAGCAACGCGGTAATAGCTATTTGAGACACATCGCCAAACTGCAAATCGGAAGGCAAATAGCTGATGGGATACACATCCGATTGCAAAAACTGGATACCGAGCAGCGCCTCCAACCAAAGCACCAGGTCAGTGACTACCAGCGAGAGCGCACATCCCAGTATCACGCCCAGCGCAGTGCCCACCAAACCGATCAAACCACCCTGCACCATAAAAATGCCGAGGATCTCGCCAGTAGAGGCGCCCAAGGTCCGCAGGATCGCAATATCCCCCTGCTTATCCACCACCACCATAATCAGCGTGGAAACCAGGTTAAAAGCCGCAATGCCGATAATCAAAAACAGCAGCAACTCCACCAGCCGCTTGGACATGTGGATGGCTTCATAGAGATTCCCCTGGGTGCGCGTCCAGTTGCTGCCGTAATAACCCGGCGGCAACTCATTAATAAACTGACGCATGACCCAGGGCGCGGCAAAAAGATCGTTCAATTGCACACGAACGCCCGAGACTTTGCCCGGAGTGGAAGAGAGCGCCGAAGCGGCATCCAGTCCCATCAATGCCAGTTGCTGGTCGATTTCTGTACCTGTGTGCAGCACAGCGAGTAACGGCACCATGGCAAGGCGCGGGCTGGCGTCACCCGCCTGAGGTACGATCAGGGTCAGATGATCACCCACCGATAACTGCAACTTGTCCACTATGCCCTGCCCCAGGACTACGCCTTCACCGGCCGCTGCTCGCGTCAGAACCTCGTTAGGCAAGTATTGTGTCAGTGCCTCAGGTTGCTGATCGGCAACAGGAGAAATCCCCAGTACCGTAAACGGATGGGTGCGCTTCTGAAAGGAGGCCAACCCTTGGAGCTGCACAAAAGGCACTGCGGACACCACCTGGGGATAACCATAAGCCTGTTGCAACAGAGGTTCATAGTCTGTGATTCCCTGGCGATGGTAGATGCTCAGATGAGGCATAACACCGAGGATGCGCTCGCGCAGCTCCCGATCAAATCCGTTCATGATCGATAGCACCAAGATTAGCAAGGCGACACCTATCACCAAGCCCGCCGTGGACAAGGAGGAAATAAAGGACACCAGTTGGCTATGGCGTCGGGAGAGGCCGTAGCGGGCGCCGATAAACCACAGGAGACGACCCACGGCTACACCAACTGGCCGTCGGCCAGGGTCAGGGTGCGATCCATGCGCGCCGCCAAGCGTGGGTCATGGGTTACCACCACAAAACTGGTGCCCAGTTGTTGGTTCAGCTCCAGCATCAGCCCTTGCACTGCCTCACCAGAGGCGCCGTCGAGATTCCCGGTCGGCTCATCCATCAACACACAGGCTGGGCCAGTCACCAACGCCCGGGCAATGGCAACCCGCTGGCGCTCACCCCCGGACAATTCCGATGGCTTGTGCTGCACACGCGAGGCCAACCCCACCTGTGCCAGCATGGTTTGCGCCCGCTCGCGCGCCTGGGCGCTGTCCACCCGACCGATCAACAGGGGCATGGCCACGTTTTCGAGCGCGGTAAACTCCGGTAATAAATGATGAAACTGGTACACGAAACCCAGGCTGCGGTTGCGCAGCCGCCCGCGCGCATCAGCACTTAAGGTGGAGAGTGTTTGGCCATCAACCATCACCGAACCACTGCTGGGCAAATCCAGACCACCAAGGATATTTAACAGTGTCGATTTGCCCGAGCCTGAGGCGCCAACAATCGCCACTCGTTCACCCCGCGCGATGCTCATGTCTATACCCTTTAATACGGTGACTGCCAGCGGGCCCTGGCGGTACTCCTTGGTGACACTCTGGCAGCTCAACACCACCGGAGAGGCATTCATGGGGTTATTCATAACGTAAGGCCTCGGCGGGTTGAATGCAGGCGGCACGATAGGCGGGATAGAGAGTCGCCAAGAGGCTGAGCACCAGGGCAGTGGCGCTGATAACCAGCACGTCCTGCCAGAGTAAAACCGAGGGCAGGTGGCTGATAAAAAACACATCCGGATCAAAAATTTGCCAGCCAAATACCCGCTCAAAAAAATCGGTTAAGGGATTAATGCCTACCGCCAGCAGGCAGCCAAGCAACACACCCACCAAAGTGCCTGCAACACCTACCGCACTACCCTGCACCACAAAAATCGCCATAACCTGGCGCGCACTGACACCCATGGTACGCAGTACCGCAATATCGCCCCGTTTATCCGCCACCATCAATACCAGACTGGAGACAATATTGAAGGCGGCCACCGCAATGATGATGCTGAGTAAGGTAGCTATAACGATTTTTTCCATTTTCACCGCCTGAAAAAGACTGCCTTGGGTTTGGCTCCAGTCCATCACCTGAAAGCTGCCACCCAGTTCCTGCTTGAGCTGGCTCATCACCGCACCGGCCTGGTAGATATCCCTAACCTTGACCCGCACACCCTGGGGGCCAGGCAGGCGCATCAGGCGACGGGCATCTTCCAAATGGATCATGGCCAGGCTTTGATCCAACTGGGCGCCCACTTCAAACACACCCACCAGGGTAAAGCGGCGGGTGCGCGGATAAACCCCCGCCAGGGTAATGCTGATATCCGGCAATGTCAGAGTCACCTTGTCACCCAGCGCCAGGCCGAGATGGCGGGCCAAGAGGCTACCCATAACGATGCCAAACTCGCCCGGCTGAAGTTGGTCACTGGAGCCCGCAATCATGTGGCGCTCGAGCACCGACACCTGAGCCTCTTCCTCGGGCAATATGCCCTGCAACGCAATGCTCTCCACGCCCTGCTGATAGGTGATCATGGCGAATCCACCAATATAAGGTGCGCTGGCTATCACCTCCGGATGCTTGCCAATACGCGCCGACAAGGCTTGCCAATCTTCCAGGTGAGGCTTTTGATCGACAAAGCCGTGGGGAACAACACTGAGAATGCGCTGCTTCATTTCCCGGTCAAAACCGTTCATCACCGAGAGCACTAAAATCAAGGCCATCACCCCAAGGGCCATGCCCAATAGCGAAAAGCCACTGACAAAGGAGATAAATTGATTGCGGCGCTTGGCACGGGTATAGCGCAGGCCGATATAAAGGGGGATGTTTTTGAGCATGGGGCGCATTTAACCCCAAGGCCAGAGGCAGCACAAGCGAGGCCGCGAAATCTTTGTTACCAACGGGTTTGTGCTAAGGTAATAACAATTTGCAAAACACAGGAAGCACCCATGTCCGAACGCCGCAGCTCCTTTCGCATCGACGAAAATATCGCCCTTGAATATCGGCCGGTCGATGGGGCTGACCTGCAAAAACGCGAGCCGGAAAGCTACTTTGAAAACTCCGGCGCGGTTGCCCTGTATAGCGAAATAAAACGCCTGGATGCCGACAACGCGCAACTGCTTTACCAACTCAAAAACACCAATCGCGCCCTGGGCGAATACCTGCATAACCTCAACCGCAAAATTGAGCTTTTATCCCAGCAACTGATGGCAGAACACAAGCCCCCGGCGCTGACCAATATCACCCGCCAGGTGAATCTCAGTGAGGGAGGTATTGCCTTCGGCTCCAGCAACCCCATAGAGGCCGGCAGCTACATTTCTCTGCGCTTGACGTTTTTGCCCAGTTACGCCGGGCTGATCCTCTTTGCGAAAATCATACGCTGTGAACTGTGCAAGGCCGGCGACTATCAGATTGCGGCAAAATTCCATCATCCGAGGGATGCACAGCTGAATATTATTGGCCAGCAAATCATGCGTGCACAGATGGCCGATCGTCGTTCACAGCAAGCCAGAGAAAACTGAAAAACTCTTCTCATCAGAGGATTTGCCATGCGTCGCCAATTCGTCTCAACCAGCCTGACTCTCGCCATCTCTTTCGGCACCATCTCTTTCGGCGCCATCGCCCCCTTGAGCCAAGCCGAGGTTATCCAGGTTCCGGTAGGCCAACAGGCATCCGAACTTCAGTCCATTAAGCGGCCAACAACCGGCATGACCAAAGCCCGCGTTAAGGAAGAATTTGGTGAGGCGCTAAAAGAAAACCCCGCCAAGGGCACTCCGCCGATTTCCAGCTGGGAATACGCGGATTTTATGGTGTATTTTGAGCACGACCATGTGATTCATTCGGTGCTTAAGCATCGGCCTTATGTAGACTAGGCGGCTGTAGGAGTTATAAAAAAGGCGATGAGCCATCTCATCGCCTTTTTTTATGGAGCACGCTTTTAAAGAAGCTATTAACGCTTGCTGATATCCAGCGCCTGCCAATGCGGAAAGTGTTTGCGAACCAGGGCATTCAGCTCCAGCTCAAACTCGGAATAATCAGTCGCTGCTTGGAGTTGGGATTCCAAGCGATCAATCACCATGCCCGCACCCACGGTAATATTGGTCAAGCGATCAATCACGATAAAAGCGCCCGTTGCCCGATTAGCCGAATATTGATCCACCACCACCGATTGGTTCAGTGAAACGTCTACCACCGCAATATCGTTCAACTGCAAGGCGTCAGCCGACGAATGCGCCTGGGTATTGACATCAACACGGTAGTCAATAGTCTCCAGCTTGCCACTGACCTGCTTGCTGGCGAATTTAAACAGGTATTCACCACCGGGCTTGCAGGCTTTTTCAGTCATCCACACCAGGTGGGCTTTGAGATGATTGGTCAGCGGCACCTGGTCGCGCGCCAGTACCAGCATATCGCCACGGCTTACGTCGATTTCGTCGGTCAGCGTGAGCGTTACTGCTTGGCCTGCAAAGGCTTCCTGCAGATTGCCATCGAAAGTGACTATGGCTTTAACATTGCTGGTTTTGCCTGAGGGCAACACCCGAATAGCGTCGCCCACGCGTATCACACCCGAGGCAATATTGCCGCAGAAGCCGCGAAAATCGAGATTGGGGCGATTAACGTACTGCACCGGAAAACGAAAATCATCGAAATTTTTATCGGCCGCAACTGGCACAGTTTCGAGAATTTCCATCAGGGTTTGCCCCTGGTACCAGGGCGATTTTTCTGAGCGGTTAACCACATTGTCACCTTCCAGCGCTGACATGGGCACGAAGTGAATATCCTTCATCCCGAGGCGCTCGGCAAAGGCCAGATAATCCGCTTTGATGTTGTTAAATATTTCTTCGCTAAAACCCATCAAATCCATTTTGTTGATGGCAACGACTATGTGTTTGATGCCCAACAAAGACGCAATGTAGCTGTGACGGCGGGTTTGGGTCATCACACCATGGCGCGCGTCGATCAGGATAATTGCCAAATCACAGGTAGAAGCACCGGTCGCCATATTGCGCGTGTACTGCTCATGGCCCGGCGTGTCGGCGATAATAAATTTGCGCTTCGAAGTCGAGAAATAGCGATAGGCCACGTCAATGGTGATGCCTTGCTCCCGTTCGGCTTGCAGGCCATCCACCAGCAAAGCCAGGTCAATTTTTTCACCGGTGGTGCCATGCTTGGTGCTGTCGGAGCGCACCGCTTCCAATTGATCTTCGTAAATCATTTTGGAATCGTGCAACAAACGGCCAATCAGCGTGCTCTTGCCATCATCCACACTGCCGCAGGTTAAAAAGCGCAGCAGTTCTTTTTGTTCGTGTTGTTTCAGGTAAGCATCAATGTCCTGGGCGATAAGGTCGGACTGGTGCGACATGATTTTCTCCAGCTAACAAACCCTGCGGGTTTGCTTTAAGTTCGCGGTAATAGGGTTAAACAAGCGGTTAGAAATAACCTTCCTGCTTTTTCTTTTCCATGGAGCCGGCGCTGTCGTGATCAATCACGCGGCCCTGGCGCTCAGATGTGGTGGTGAGTAACATCTCCTGAATAATTTCCGGCAGGGTTGTCGCGGTAGATTCCACCGCGCCTGTCAGCGGGTAACAACCCAGGGTGCGGAAGCGCACCATCTTGTCTTCTACCTTGTCGCCGGGGCCGATGGGCATACGCTCATCATCCACCATAATAAGCGTGCCGTCGCGCTCCACTACCGGACGCTTGGCAGCAAAATACAAAGGCACAATTGGGATATTTTCCAGATGGATGTATTGCCAGATATCCAATTCAGTCCAGTTGGAGAGCGGGAAGACGCGAATACTTTCGCCCTTGTCCACACGGCTGTTGTAGATATTCCACAGCTCCGGGCGCTGGTTTTTTGGATCCCAGCGGTGATTTTTGTCGCGGAAGGAATAGACGCGCTCTTTCGCACGGGATTTTTCTTCATCGCGCCGCGCACCGCCAAAGGCTGCATCAAAACCATATTTGGTCAGCGCCTGCTTGAGCGCCTGAGTTTTCATCACATCAGTGTGCTTGGCACTGCCGTGGGTGAAGGGCCCAACACCCATGTCCACGCCTTCCTGGTTGATATGCACAATCAAATCCCACCCCAATTCCTTCACGCGACTGTCGCGGAACTGGATCATTTCCTTGAATTTCCAGGTGGTGTCTATGTGCATTAACGGAAAGGGGGGCTTGCCCGGAAAGAAGGCTTTCATGGTGAGATGCATCATCACCGCCGAGTCCTTACCGATGGAGTAAAGCATGACCGGGTTATCGAATTCCGCGGCCACTTCACGGATGATGTGGATGCTCTCCGCTTCCAGTTGCTTCAGGTGGGTGAGTTTGTAGTGAGACATAAGAACTACCGAATGAAAACAAAAAGGTGTTTGGGATCTGGCCGCCCGCGCGGGCCAGGGGTCAGATGCTAGTCGCTGGCGCGTGCGGCCCCTTCGGCAAGCATCCGGGTAAACTTGTCCCTCGCCTCCTTGGCGCGGGTAAACATATCCAACAGGTATTCGCTGTTTTCCGTTTCGATACCCGCGCGCAAGCGCATCAGGTTATCGATAAACAAATCCAGCGCCTGAATCACACAGGTTTTGTTGGCGCGCATGATGTCGTGCCACATCACCGGGTCGCTGGAGGCAATGCGAGTGAAGTCGCGAAAACCGCCGGCAGCATAGCGAAATATATTGGGGTTGCCTATGTCCTGCGCCAGTGTATCCACCAGCGAGTAGGCGATAGCATGGGGCAAGTGGCTGGTGGCCGCCAACACCTGGTCGTGCTCCTCCACCGACATGCTGAGCACCTCGGCACCCACCGCTTGCCACATCCGGGTGACGCGTTGCAAATGATCTGCCCCGGTTGCAGCCAGGGGCGTGAGAATCACGCGATGGTTTTC